>NZ_JCAKKP010000022.1:0-49401 GCF_059509755.1 Aquamicrobium sp. YD-1-mutant5 | reverse complement strand
CTAGGGTCGAAACCCAATTGATGTTTCGTGGTCAGCGGGGGTCTGATTCCTTGTTTTCCGGAGGTATTCGGATGGCAAGGAAGCGGGACGTTTATTGGCTGTCGGATGCGGAGTGGGAAGCGATCCAGCCTCACCTTCCCACCGGCCGGCGTGGAGCGCGACGGGTGGATGACCGCCGGGTAATCTCGGGCATTATGCACATGCTGCGCTCGGGCGGTCGCTGGAAGGATTGCCCAGCGGTCTACGGTCCTTCCACGACGATCTACAATCGCTGGAACCGATGGAGCCGTCAGAGCGTGTGGGAACGGATCTTCTATGCCCTGACCGGTTCGACGGGCGTGTTCACCGGGTCAGTGGATTCCACCCACATCAAGGCTCATCGCTCGGCGGCAGGCGCAAAAGGGGGGCTTGTCATCATGCCATTGGCACCTCGCGCGGCGGTCGCACGACCAAAATCCACGCGTTGAGCGACGATATCGGCCGTCCTGTTGCTTTCGCGCTCACACCAGGCAATGCTCACGATCTCGCGGGCGCCAAAGCGTTGCTCGCGATCCGCTGTCCCAGCCACAAGCTGCTGGCCGACCGTGCCTATGATGCCGCAAGTCTGCGCGACTGGCTCACCGAGCGGGGAACAGAACCCGTCATCCCGCCCAATCCCACGCGCAAGCACCCACACGCCTACGACCGCGATGCCTATCGCGGCCGAAACCTCATCGAGCGCATGTTCTGTCGGCTCAAAGACTTCCGCAGAATCGCCACACGCTACGACAAACGCGCCGACATCTTCCTATCGGCCGTCTGCATCGCCGCCGCAATCACTTGGTGGACAAATTGAGTCGCGAGCCTAGAGCGTTTCCGTGTTTGACTGAATCGAATGGATTCCGCTGTGGGTGATTTTGTGGTTCAAGATGCTGGCTGGATTGGAGGCCAGCATCGGATGACAGCACCTCTATCCAATGATCTACGCGAGCGGGTTGTCGTGGCGGTTGTTTCCGGCGAGAGCTGCCGATCGGTGGCGGCGCGGTTTGGTGTCGCCGTGTCGTCAGCGGTGAAGTGGTCTCAACGCTACCGTTCGAGCGGGTCCGTCGCACCCGGCAAGATGGGCGGCCACCGCAAGCGGGTTCCGGAGCCGCACCGTGCGTTCATCGTGGAGCGGATCAACCGGACGCCGCATTTGACGCTGCACAGTCTCAAGGCTGAACTTGCAGCGCGCGGGGTGAAGGTGTCCCACGATACGGTGTGGCAGTTCCTGCGTCGCGAGGGTCTGCGGTTCAAAAAAACACTGTTCGCCCTTGAGCAGGCCCGCACGGACATCGCCCGGCGACGCCAGCGCTGGCGCTCCTTTCAATCCGGCCTTGACCCGCGTCGGCTGGTGTTCATCGACGAGACCTGGATCAAGACCAACATGGCGCCGCTGCGCGGATGGGGAGCGAAGGGCAAACGCCTGCGTGGCTTCGCCCCGCATGGCCACTGGCGCACGCTGACCTTCCTCGGCGCACTGCGCTGGGACCGGCTGACGGCCCCTTGCGTCTTCGACGGGCCGATCAACGGCCAGTGCTTCCGCGCCTATGTCGAGCAACAACTCGCGCCGGTGCTCAAACCGGGCGACATCGTCGTCATGGACAATCTCGGCTCGCACAAGTCGACCGCCGTCCGACAAATGATAATGGCCGCAGGCGCAAGGCTCTGGTTCCTGCCACCCTATTCGCCCGATCTCAACCCGATCGAGCAGGCCTTCGCGAAGATCAGGCACTGGATGCGGGACGCCCAAAAGCGAACGATCGAAGACACGTGGCGACATATCGGCCACCTCGTCTCAACCATCAAACCCAAAGAATGCGCAAACTACCTCGAAAACGCAGGGTACGATTCAGTCAAAACCTGAAACGCTCTAAAACTCCCTCAAAAAATCGCCGCGGCAGCCCCGTGGCCGGTTTTTACTCCGACGTTGACAGACACGGTCCAGCTCTTCGCAAGCTGCGGCAGGGGCTTCAGGTCTTCACGATATGTCAGCAGGCTCTGATAGATCTGGCCCGCCACATAGAGGGTGGGACCCTGTGTGTTCAGGCCCACTATCAGCATCGGTGGCTCTGGCTGAACGATCATGTTGAGGGTTCCGCCACGGGTGATTTTGGCGGAGGCGGCACCATCCTGCGCCATGGCCGCGCCGGTCATCGAGGCGCAGCCCAAGAAAACGGCTGTAACCAGCCGGGTAAGTGTTTTCCTCATGTAATTTTCTCCCAGCAAGAGGCGTTTTTGACGAGTCCTTGCTGTCACCCCTTGTTAGCCCAGATTAAGATGCATCTTAATGTGCTGTCAATGAGCCGTTGAGAACTTTGAAAAAAAGCTGTTATTCGCCAGTTTCAGCCGGGATCTGATCTGTTTTGAACAGTTCATGAGTGAACATTATTCTTTTTGATGCATCATCCTGATCGAGGGCAGTTTGCACCCGGCCGGATACCGCGAAAAGCGGGTTCCAGACCCTGCAAAACATGCATCTGCGTGATGAGGCTCCGATCCAGATTCTGCGATCGCAGATCACCGGGAAATCGGATCTGAGGATACCGTATGGCACGGTTTCAGGCCGGTATGAGGTTCTGTTTTCCCGACCGGCATGCGGCAGATATCGATGCGATATATGCCAGGGACCGCAGCCCGGATGTCAGGCTGCGGTCCCGGAAGGTCATGTTTTCATTCAGGGCCCGGCTGGTCCGGGCCGCAGCTGATCAGTCGTTCAGGCTCCAGCCGGAGATGAACTTGGAGTCCATGAACTCCTCAAGTCCCATCCAGCCGCCTTCGCGCGCCCGGCCGGACGCCTTGACGCCACCGAAGGCCGAGCCGGCACCGCGCGACTCTCCGTTCATCTCGATCATGCCGGCGTTCAGCTGGCGCGCCAGTCGGTTGCGGCGGGCGCCGTCCTGCGTCTGCACGTAGTTGGTGAGGCCGTAGGGCGTGTCGTTGGCGATCTCGACGGCTTCCTCTTCGGTGTCGAAGGGGATGATCGACAGCACGGGCCCGAAAATCTCCTGCCTTGCGATGGTCATGTCGTTGTTCACGTCCGCGAACACGGTTGGCCGTACGAAATAGCCGCGGTTGACGTTTTCAGGCAGGCCGGGGCCCCCGGCGACCAGACGGGCACCTTCTTCGATGCCTTTCTGGATGAGGTCCTGAATCTTGTCCCACTGCTGCTTGCTCACCACCGGGCCGATATGCGCGCCGGGCAGATGCGCGCTGGCAACAGCGGTCTCGCCGGCAACGCGGGCAGCCGTTTCCACAGCCTTTTCGTAGACCTCGCGCTGTACCAGCATGCGGGTGGGCGCGTTGCAGGACTGGCCGGAATTGTTGAAGCAATGGCGGGTGCCCCGCACCACCGCGTCCGCATCGGCGTCCGCGAAGATGAGGTTCGCGCCCTTGCCGCCGAGTTCCAGCGCCACCTTCTTCAGCGATGCCGCGGCCGCCTTGGAAATGGCGATACCGGCACGGGTGGAGCCGGTGAAGCTGATCATCTCGATGTCGGGGTGGACCGAAAGCTGCGTTCCGACACCGACGCCGTCGCCATTGACGAGGTTGAACACGCCGGCAGGCAGGCCCGCCTCGTGCACGATCTCGGCAAACAGCATCGAGGAAAGCGGGGCGATCTCGGACGGCTTCAGAACAGCCGTGTTGCCGCCCAGTATGGCCGGGATCACCTTAAGCGTGACCTGATTCATCGGCCAGTTCCACGGCGTGATCAGGCCGACAACGCCGATCGGTTCCCATGCGACCATGGTGGTCGGTGCATGCGGCCCCAGCGGGCGGATGAACTCGAAATTCCTGTAGGCCTCGATGAAGGTCTCGATATGGTAGGTGCCGGCGCCCGTCTGCGAGGCAAGCGACATGTCCTGGGGGGCGCCCATTTCGAGCGTCATGGACTGGGCCATTTCCGCTGCGCGGCGCTTGTAGATGGCGAGAATCTTCTCGACATAGGCAAGCCGCTCGGCCGGCGAGGTCTTCGACCATGATGCGAAGGCCGCTTTCGCAGCCGCGACCGCACGGTCGGTGTCGGCCTGCGCGCCGATGCTGATGACGGCGACGGGCTCTTCGGTCGAGGGATCGATCACTTCAAGGTCATTCGCAGCGACAGGGTCTACCCATTTGCCGTCGATATAGAACTTGCGCTTGTCCAAAAGCTCACTCATGTCTTCCTCCATGCTGCGTACGACAGATAACGATATAGGCGTGTGTTCGGTGTGACACAAATCGACCGGCAGCGAAAATCCCCTGGAAGGGCTCCACTGCCGGTCCGTTTATATCAAAGCGGGTTGGTGTAGGCCGTTTTGGAACTGGTGAAAAATTCGCGCGCGGCGCGGCCCTGCTCGCGCGGACCATAGCTCGACGCCTTCTTGCCGCCGAACGGAACATGGTAGTCGACGCCTGCGGTCGGCAGGTTGACGAACACCATGCCCGATGCGGAGCGGGTCTTGAAGTCCTCGGCATATTTCAGCGATTTCGTGCAGATGCCGGACGACAGGCCAAGGTCCGAATCGTTGGCGATGGCGAGCGCTTCCTCATAGTCGGCGGCCTTGATCACGCTGACGACCGGCCCGAAGATTTCCTCTCGCACATGCACCATCTGATTGGTGCAGTTGGCGTAGACCGCCGGCGACAGGTAAAAACCCCTCTGGGGCCGTTCCAGAATCTCGCCACCGCAAAGACGCTCAGCACCCTCGTCATCGGCGATCGCGATGTAGCGCAGGTTGGTGTCGAGCTGCTTCTGGTCCACCACGGGGCCGACATGGCTTGCGGGATCGAGGGCATTGCCGACCACCAGCGCACGCGTGCGCTTCGCCATGCCTTCAACCAGCGCGTCGTGAATGGCGGGAGTGGCGATGATGCGGGTGTTCGACGTGCAGCGCTGGCCGGTGGAAATCACCGAGCCGCCAATGGCGCAGTCGATGGCGTTGTCGAGATCGGCATCGTCGAGCACCACGAGAGGGCTCTTGCCGCCCATTTCCTGCTGCACCTTGCCGCCGCGCTCGGCAACGATGCCGCGAATGCCGCGGCCGGTTGCTTCCGAACCTGTGAAGGTGACCGCATCGACGAGCGGCGAACGGGCGATGGCATCGCCAACGATACGGCCCTTGCCCATGACGAGGTTGAAGACCCCGGCAGGCAGGCCGGCGCGCGAGAGGATTTCAGCCAGCGCCCATCCGCAGCCGGGCGTGAGGTCGGCGGGCTTGAACACCACCGTGTTGCCATAGGCGAGGGCGGGCGCGATCTTCCATGCCGGAATGGCGATGGGGAAATTCCACGGCGTGATCATGCCGATGACGCCGACTGGCTCGTGGCGTACCTCGACGCGCACGCCGGGCCGGATCGAGGCGATGGCGATGCCTTCCACGCGCAGGGCTTCCTGCGCATAGAACTTGAAAAGCTGTGCTGCACGGGTGGCTTCGCCGATGCCTTCGGCGCGTATCTTGCCTTCCTCGCGCGACAGCAATTCGCCAAGCTCCTCGCGGCGTGCCATCAGCTCGGTGCCGACCCGCTCCAGAATTTCCGCGCGGAACTGCGGTGTTGCCGCTGCCCATTCCGGCAGTGCAGCGCGCGCTGCGGCAATGGCATCCCCGGTCTGTTGTGCACTCGCCTGAGCGTAGTGGCCGATCACGTCATCGAGATCCGACGGGTTCCGATTTTCGGTGAATTCGGCGGCGGCCACCCATTCCCCGGCGATGTAGTTGTGCTTTTCGTTGCGGGACATTCGACGGATCCTGTTCGTGAAAGCGCGGCGCCATCCCTGACAAGGAGGTGCCGCGCTATGGTTTGCTGGCGGCTTCTTCAGGCTGCGCCGATTTCGCTTTCGACCTCGCGCAGAGACTTCGCGATGATCTCGAACATTTCGTCGGCCTGCGCCTTCGTGATGATGAGCGGCGGGCAGAAGGCGACCGCGTCGGCCATGTTACGCGAAATCAGGCCGTTGCGCTGCATGGCGGCATTCATCAGCCCGCCGAGCTTGCCGACTGTGCTGACCGATTTCGTCGCCTTGTCGTTGACCAACTCGATGGCCGAGATCAGGCCGACGCCGCGCACTTCGCCGATCAGCGGGCTGTCCTTTAGCGTTTCGAGGCGCTGCAGGAAGTGCGTGCCGACCTCGCGGGCATTGGCGACGAGATCGCGTTCCCTGATGACGGCGATGTTCTCCAGCGCCACGGCAGCGCCAAGCGGGTGGCCGCCGCCGGTGAAGCCATGGCCGAAGGTGCCGATGCTGTGGCTCTCGTCGGCAAGCGGCTGGTAGAAGCGGTCGTTCATCATGATCGCGGAGAAGGGAACGTAGCTCGATGTGATCTGCTTCGACATCACGATCACGTCGGGGCGGATGTCGTAGGTGATCGAGCCGAACATCTCGCCGGTGCGGCCGAAGCCGCAGATGACCTCGTCGGCGACGAAGATGATGTCATACTTTGCAAGAACGGCCTGGATCTTCTCGAAGTAGGTTTTCGGCGGAACGACGACGCCGCCGGCACCCATGACCGGCTCGGCCCAGAAGGCGGCGACGGTGTCGGGGCCTTCCTTCTGGATGAGTGCTTCCAGATCGTTGGCGCAGCGGGTGGCGAACTGCTCCTCCGTCTCGCCGTCGCGGCCTTCCTTCCAGTAATGCGGCGCGGTGGTGTGCAGCACGCGGTCGATCGGAAGGTCGAAGGAGCGGTGATTGTTCGGCAGTCCCGTTAGGCTTGCCGAGGCGATGGTCACGCCGTGATAGCCGCGCGTGCGGGCGATGACCTTCTTCTTTTCCGGCTTGCCGAGCGCGTTGGAGCGATACCACACCATCTTCAGCACGGTGTCGTTGGCCTCGGAACCGGAGTTCGTATAGAAGACCTTGCTCATCGGCACATGGGCGAGTTCGACCAACTGGTCGGAAAGCGCGATGGCCGCCTGATGGCTCTTGTGCCCGAAATTATGATAGTAAGGCAGCTGTTTCAGCTGCTTCGTGGCAGCGTTGATCAGGCGATCCTCCTGAAAGCCGACGCCCACGCTCCACAGACCCGAAAGACCCTCGATATAGCGCTTGCCGCTGTTGTCGGTGACATAGATGCCCTGACCGCTTTCGATGATCATCGGCCCGACGTCCTGATGGCGGCGGGCATCGGTGTAGCCATGGAAATGGTGGGCTATGTCGCTTGCTTCCGGCGTTTTGTCGAAGTTCTTCAGTTCGGTCATCGTTTCTGTTCCTGTGGTTGCCGCGCGCCCGATGGGCGCTGGTTTCGCCTGGTCCGGCCGGCGCCACGCCAGCCAAAATGGTTCAGAAGGCGGGCCGCGTACGCGCTTTCCGGCGACCGGCCCTGCCGGACAGGGGCAGAGGTACAGCCTGCAAGGCTGCCTCGCGCATCATCCGCCAGCTTCTTCCTTCCCTTGCGCTATCCGATCGGTCGCTTCGCGTCGATATCAGTTTGCTTGACCAAAGTTTGATGAAATGAAAACTATTGGCAAATCGAGGACAAACACATGACACCGCTCAGCAAGCCGTTCCGCGGCAATCTTTCCGACGCCGATATCGCAAGTCTGCGCGAGTTCGTGGAGATCGTCGAAGCCGGCGGCATCACGGCGGCGCAAGCCCGGCTGGGCAAGGGAAAATCCGCCATCAGCCTTGGTCTGAGCCGGCTTGAGGGGCGTCTGGCGATGCGCCTTTGCGAACGCGGCAGGTCCGGGTTCCGGCTGACGGAGCAGGGGCAGATGGTTCACTCCGCCGCGGTGCAACTGCTTGGCGAGATCGGCCGGTTCAACGATTTCATTGGTGCAGCCACGCAGAAACTGGAAGACAAGGTCACGCTGTTCGTGGACGACAGTTTCCTGTTCGAGTTCGGTGAACCCATGTCGCGCGCCATTGGCCGCATCAGCGACCGCTATCCGGGGTTGCGGCTGACCATTCGCATGAGTTCACCCGATCACATCTATGCGTCGGTTCTCGAAGGTGTCGCCGATCTTGGCTTCACCGCGCTCAGCCGTCACACGGATGCGCTCGCTGCCACCCCTGTCTGCACAGAGTGGATGGGCATTTTCTGTGGCCGCCAGCATCCTTTGTTTGACATGGACGATGCCATGATCACTCCCGCTGAATTGCGCAGGCACAGTTTCGTCGCCACGGAGGTCACGCAGGAGGAGGCTTATTCCGAGTTTGTCCGGGGGCTGATGATCAGGGCGACAGCGCCAACCATCCTGTCGCGCATGCTTTTGGTGCTGTCGTCACGCTATCTGGGCGTCGTGCCCATCTCCTTTGCGCAGCACTGGGTGGAGAAAGGCGATATACGCGAATTGCGGGCGGAAGGCAGTCGCACTGCCAACACCTGCTATCTCATCCATCGCAGGGCTCGTCCACTCGGCCTCGGCGGAACCATTTTCCGCAACATGCTGATCGACGAGCTTGCGCTTGCCGGCGCCACGACCGGCACAGTTCCGGACGAAAGCTGAGGACGCACCCGTCCGTCAGCGCCTCACCTCGCCATCATAGGTGTCGGAGGTCACGCCTTCCTTGCGCAGCAGATGCTTCTGCACCTTGCCGGAGGCCGTCTTGGGCAGGTCGTCCAGAATGCGGATATAGCGCGGCACCATGAAGCGCGGCAGCGCCTTTTCCAGCTCTGCCTTCACGGCGAGGGGATCGATGGTCGCGCCTTCGACCGGCGTGACGACGATCAGCACTTCATCCTCGGTGAATTCGCTCGGAACGGCGACTGCCGCGCATTCGCGGATGGCCGCGATGTTCAGCACTTCGCTTTCAAGCGCAAAGGAGGAGATGTTTTCGCCACGGCGGCGGATGACGTCCTTCAGCCTGTCGACGAAGAAATACGTGCCGTCCGGCGCGCGGCGGAAACCGTCGCCGGTGTGGAACCAGCCGTTGCGCATGGCCTCCACCGTGGCGGCCGGGTTGTTGTAGTAGCCGCTCATCAGGGCCCATGGACGGTGGGTGCGCACGATCAGTTCGCCCACCTCTCCGTCGGCAACTTCCATGTCGTTCCCGTCGACGATGCGCAATTCGTACCAGCGCCGCGGTTTGCCGGCGATGCCCTTTTCCGTGATGCCGGGGCCGGCCACCATGGGGCTGGCGATCTCGGTCATGTTGTAGATGGTCCATGCATCGACGCCGAAGCGCTTTGCAAACAGCGGGCCGTCCTCGCCGAAGGGAGTGATGAAGGCACGGCGCAGCGGATGGTCGCGCTCGCCTTCGGCCGGCGGCTGCTTGAGCAGGAAGCTCGCCATGACGCCGAGCAGCAGACAGTAGGTCGAGCCGGTTTCGCGCACGGCCTGCCAGAAGGTGCCGGTCTTGAACTCGCGCATCATGCCGATGGAAAGCCCGCGCGCCAGCATGGCATAGACGAACAGCGTCGAGCCGCAATGGAAGATCGGCCCGCAGATCATGCAGCGGTCGTCGGCCTCCACGCAATCGAAGGCGTCAGGCCCCATCGTATAGAGTTGCGTATAGCTGCTCATCACGCCCTTGGCGTTTCCGGTGGTGCCGGACGTGTACATGATGGCGTAGAGATCCCACGGCTCGATCGGCTGCGAAAGCTCCAGCAAGGCGGGTTCCTCCGCCTCAGCATCGACCAGCGGGCGGATGTCGAGACTTGCGATGGCGGGCGCGTCGCCCTCGCACAGCAGAACGGTCTGCACCTTGCCGGGTGAAACCTCGCCGAGGCGCTCGACCAGTGGCGCTGCGGCAATCAGCAGCGGCGCGTCGGCATCTTCGAGGATGTGTTCCAGCACGCGTCCCCGCGCGCCGGTGTTGATTGGCACATAGACCGCGCCAAGATAATTTATGGCGAACCAGGTGCACAAAAGGTCGGGCCCGTTGCCCATCAGGCACAGCACATGGTCGCCGCGCTTCACGCCGGCGCGGGCGAGCGTGGTGGCGCGTATCCGCACCCGCTTCAGCGTTTCCGAATAGCTCCACTGCGGGCCCGGCCAGAAATGGACGAAGGGCGCATCCGGGTTCGATTGCGCATAATTTTCAAGGATATAGCGGAGTACCGCGCGATTGCGATCAAGCGCGGGTTCAGGTGCGAGCGCAGGGCCGGTCGTCATCTATCCGGGTCTCCTTCCTGGGGGCAGCGGGACTTTTGCACTGCAATATGCCCGATGAAAATATGCCTTGCAAAGTTCAAACCGGATATGCAACATACTCGGTAGTATGTCAAAGCGGTTTCTGCACAGAACCGCGAAGAAGGCCCGTTTTGGGAGGATTCATGTCTGGAGTATCGACGGTGTCGGAAGGCGCTGTGGCAACGCTGCGCTTCGATCGCGGCGGCAAGGCCAATGCGCTCAATGCCGAGCTGATTGCCGGTCTGGAGAGTGCCGCGCTGGCGCTCGCGCAGCGGGCCGACATTGCCGTTGTCGTGCTGACCGGAACTCCTTCCATCTTCGCTGCGGGTGTCGATCTCAGGGATGAGGCTCTGTGGAAGCCGGGTGCCGGCGATGTCGAGCGGGCGCAGGCCATGAATGCCGGCGGTCGCATGACGGATGCGTGGCGCCGGGTTCCCCAGCCGGTCATCGCTGCCCTCGAAGGGCCGGTGATTGGCGGCGGTGCCATTCTGGCGCTGACGGCGGATTTCCGCGTCATGGGCGCTTCCTCCTATCTGCGCTTTCCTGAAATCCGTCTCGGCATGACGCTTGGCTGGGGTGGTCTGCCGCTTCTGGTCGAGCGCGTCGGTTCGACGCGGGCGAAGCGCATTCTGTTCTGTGACGAAAAGATCGGCGCTGATGAGGCGCTGTCGCTCGGTCTGTGCGACCGTGTCGTGGCTGATGGCTCGACTGAGACGGAAGCACGAAACTGGGCTGCCGGGGTGGCAGAGGCACCTTCGCTTGCCCTGCGCATGACCAAGGCCGCGATCGATGCTGAAACCCGCCAGAACTGGGCGGCGGCCAGCGAGGGCGATCAGTTTTATCTCGCCCGACGCGTCCTGGAGGATGCCAGTCATTCATGATTTCGGGGGATGTGCGGCGGTTCGCGCATCCGGGTTCTGGCACGCCTGTGTGCCTGATGGAGGAGTAGTGGAATGAAAAATCTGAAGACCATCATTCTGTCGACGGTGTTCACTTTGTCGGCAACGGCGGCTTTCGCCGAGCCTTACCGCATCGGTGTCCTGACCGACATGTCGGGCATGAATTTCGATCTCGCGGGGCAGGGCTCTGTCGTCGCCGCGCAGATGGCGGTCGAGGATTTCGGCGGCAAGCTGCTGGGCGAGACGGTCGAGGTGATCGTCGGTGATCACCAGAACAAGCCCGATGTCGGCTCGACGCTGGCCCGTACCTGGATCGACTCTCAGAACGTGGTCGCTGTCGTCGACGTGCCGACCTCGTCGGTGGCGATGGCCGTGCAGGAAATCACCCGCCAGACGGACACCGCCTTCCTGATCTCGACGGCCGGTTCTTCGGCGCTGACCGGCGAGGCGTGCTCGCCCTCCACCGCGCAGTGGACCTGGGACACCTTTGCCATGGCTAACGGCACCGGCCGCGCCATGACGCTGGAAGGCGCCAAGAAGTGGTACTTCATCACCGTGGACTACACCTTCGGCCACGCGCTTGAGGCTGATACCACGCAGGCCGTTCTGGCAGCTGGCGGCGAGGTTGTGGGTTCGGTTCGTCATCCGCGCGAGACCACCGACTTCTCGTCCTACATCCTGCAGGCGCAGGCTTCCGGCGCCGATGTCATCGCGCTTGCCAACTCGTCCGGCGACACCATGACCGCGCTGAAGCAGATGCAGGAATACGGCATCACCGATGCCGGGCAGAAGATTGCCGGCATGCTTTTGTTCCTCACCGACGTGCAGGGCGTTGGCCTCGATATCGCCAAGGGCCTGACGCTCACCACCGCCTTCTACTGGGATATGGATGACCAGACCCGCGAGTGGTCGGCCCGCTACAGCGAGCGCATGGACGGCAAGAAGCCCACCATGGTTCATGCCGGCGTCTACTCGGCCGTCACCAACTATCTGAAGGCTGCCGAAAAGGCCGGTGAAGCCAAAAGCGGCTCGAAGGTGATGGAAACCATGCGCGGCATGGACATCAACGACTTCTTCAACCGTAACGCCTATCTGCGTGAAGATGGTCGCGTCGTCCACGACATGTTCCTGGTCCGCGTGAAGAAGCCGGAAGAATCCACGTCTGCCGGTGACCTTTACGAAGTGCTCGCCACCATCCCGGGCAAGGAAGCCTTCGCTTCCGTGGAAAACAGCACCTGCCCGCTCGTCAAGAAGTGATCGGATAACGATGACCACCCATCCAGCCGCGGTTCGTTCCGATGCTGGCGCCTCCCGTGCCGTTCTTTCGGCACGGGGGCTGACCAAGCGCTTCGGGCCCTTCCTTGCCGTGAACAATGTCGACATCGACATCCATCATGGCCGGGTGCATGCGCTGATCGGCCCGAACGGCGCCGGCAAGAGCACGGTGTTCAACCTGTTGACCAAGTTCTATACGCCGACGGCCGGGCGTATCGTGCTGGACGAAACAGATATCACGGCGATGGATCCGGCGCGCGTGGCGCGCATGGGCATGGTCCGCTCGTTCCAGATTTCCGCCACCTTCGGCGACATGTCGCTGCTCGACAATGTCTGTATTGCCCTGCAGCGCGCCAACAATCTCGCGGTGCAGTTCTGGCGGCCGCTTTCCAGCCTCGGCAGGCTTCGCCCGCGCGCCATGGAACTGCTCGACCGTGTCGGCCTTGCCGATATGTCGCAGCGGCGCGCCGCAGACCTTTCCTATGGCCGCAAGCGCGCGCTGGAGATCGCCACGACGCTGGCGCTCGAACCGCGCGTGCTTCTGCTCGACGAGCCTCTGGCCGGCATGGGCCATGAGGACGTGGAGAACATGGCCTCCCTGATCTCGACCGTCGCACGCGACTGCGCGCTGCTCATGGTCGAGCACAATCTCAAGGTGGTTGCCGATATCGGCCACGAGATCACCGTTCTGCAGCGTGGCGAAGTTCTGGCGCGCGGCGATTACGCCACCGTCAGCACCGATCCGCGCGTGCGCGAAGCGTATATGGGGTCTGAAGATGGCGGGCACTGATCCGGTTCCTGCGGCCGGCGCCGCCCCGCGCGGCGGGGGCGCGGCTGCGCAGCTGAAGGTACGCAACCTCGAAGCGTGGTATGGCGAGAGCCATGCCCTGCACGGCGTCGATCTCGATGTGTTCCCCGGCGAGACGGTGACGCTGCTTGGCCGCAACGGCGTGGGCAAGACCACGACGCTGCGCGCCATCATGGGCATCATCCGCAAGCGCAAGGGCGAGGTCGAGTTCGAGCAGCGCTCCATCATGCGCCTGCCGCTGCATCGCGTGGCCCGCACAGGGCTCGGTTTCGTGCCGGAAGAGCGCGGCATCTTCGCCAGCCTGACCGTCGAGGAAAACCTGCTGCTGCCGCCGGTGGTGGCGAAGGGCGGCATGAGCCTTGAGGAAATCTACAACATCTTCCCGAACCTGCTGGAGCGGCGCACCAGCCCCGGCACCAAGCTTTCCGGCGGCGAGCAGCAGATGCTGGCCATCGCCCGCATTCTGCGCACCGGCGTGCGCATGATCCTGCTGGACGAGCCGACCGAGGGGCTCGCGCCCGTCATCGTGGAGCGCATCGGCGAAATGCTGAAGGTTCTGAAGTCGCACGGCCTGAGCGTGCTTCTGGTCGAGCAGAATTTCCGTTTCGCAGCACGCATTGCCGACCATTTCTACGTGATGGACCACGGCAAGATGATCGACAGTTTCTCCGTGTCGGAATTGCCTGCGCGCACCGAGGCGCTCAACACGGCTCTGGGGGTGTGAGATGACGATGATCTTTGGCGTGCCTTTGCCTGCCCTGATGGGGCAGTTGCTGATCGGACTGATCAACGGATCGTTCTACGCATTGCTGTCGCTGGGACTGGCCGTCATCTTCGGCCTGCTGCGGGTGATCAATTTCGCCCATGGCGCCTTTTACATGCTTGGTGCCTTCGCGGCGTGGATGCTGCTGGCCTATGCCGGCATAGGCTACTGGGGCGCGCTCATCCTTGCGCCGCTGATCGTCGGCATCGTCGGAATGGCGATCGAACGGCTGATGCTGCGCCGTCTCTATGGTCTCGACCATCTCTATGGCTTGCTGTTCACCTTCGGTCTGGCGCTGCTGCTGGAAGGCACGTTCCGCCATTTCTTCGGCACATCCGGCCAGCCTTACACCGCACCGGAAGCCCTGAGGGGCGCAACCAATCTGGGCTTCATGGTGCTGCCCAACTATCGCGGCTGGGTCGTCGTTGCCTCGCTGGTCATCTGTCTCGGCACCTGGGCGGTGATCGAGAAGACCTCGATCGGCGCCTATCTGCGCGCGGCGACCGAGAATGCCACTCTGGTGCAGGCTTTCGGTGTCAACGTGCCGGTGCTGCTGACCGTGACCTACGGGTTCGGCTGCGCGCTTGCCGGCATTGCCGGCGTGCTGGCCGCTCCCGTGTTTCAGGTCAGTCCGCTGATGGGCTCGAACCTGATCATCATCGTCTTCGCCGTGGTGGTCATCGGCGGTATGGGCTCCATCATGGGTGCTATCGTCACCGGCTATATGCTCGGCATCATCGAGGGCCTGTGCAAGGTCTTCTATCCGGAGGCCGCAAATATCGTAGTGTTCGTCATCATGGCCATCGTGCTCCTGCTGCGCCCGGCCGGGCTTTTCGGAAAGGAGACCTGACATGAGCGCCATTCCTACCGAAGCCGCCGACATGCCGTCCCGTCGCAGCCCTCGTTCGGGGTTCATCCTTCTTGCGCTTGTGGTCGCGGCGCTGCTCGTCGCGCCCATGTGGGTCTATCCGATCTTCATGATGAAGCTTCTGTGCTTCGCGTTGTTCGCCGCCGCCTTCAACCTGCTGCTCGGCTATACGGGGCTGCTGTCCTTCGGCCATGCCGCCTTCTTTGGCGGCGCTGCCTATGTGACGGCTCATGCCATGAAAGTGTGGCAGGTGACGCCGGAAGTGGCGATCCTTGCCGGCGTCGGTGCGGCCATCGTGCTGGGTCTGATCATCGGCGCCATCGCCATCCGCAGGCAGGGTATTTACTTTGCCATGATCACGCTGGCCCTGGCGCAGATGTTCTACTTCTTCTGCCTGCAGGTTCCCTTCACCAATGGCGAGGACGGCATTCAGGGATTTTCGCGCGGCAAGCTGTTCGGGCTCGTCGATCTCAACGACACGATGAACCTCTATTACTTCATTGCCGTGATGACGGTGCTGAGCCTGACGCTGATCTGGCGTATCGTGCATTCGCCTTTCGGACAGATCCTCAAGGCCATCCGTGAGAACGAGCCGCGCACCATCTCGCTTGGCTATTCCGTGCAGCGCTACAAGCTCGCCGCCTTCGTTATGTCCGCTGGCCTCGCCGGTCTCGCTGGCAGTCTCAAGGCGCTGCTGTTCCAGTTCGCGACGCTGACCGACGTGGCCTGGAACATGTCGGGCGAGGTGATCCTGATGGCGTTGCTGGGCGGCATCGGCACCATGGCGGGGCCGGTGGTCGGCGCGGGCATCCTCGTCGGATTGCAGAACTTCTTCGCCACCTCCGGCTTCCCGGTCACCATCGTTCTGGGCGCTACCTTCATGATCTGCGTGCTTCTGTTCCGGCGTGGCGTGGTGGGTGAAGTCCGGCACTGGCTGGACAACCGCAAGGCATGACCGACAGGCGCGCTGCGGCGAGCTTCACCCGCAAGACGCGGGTGGGGCGGGAATGGGTGGACTACAACGGCCACATGGCCGATTTCGCCTATGCCATTGCCTTCTCCGAGACCATGACCGCCTATATGGACGAGATCGGTCTCGATGCTGCCTATCGTGCGGCCACATCCGCCACTCTCTATACGCTCGACATGCGCATCGGCTATCTGCGCGAATGCCATGAAGGCGATGCGCTGCAGCTGTCGCTGCATGTGCTGGCGGCGGATTCAAAGCGTCTGCATGGCTATCTGGAAATGCACAATGCCGGCGGCACGCTGCTTGCCTGGAGCGAGCTGATGATGCTGCATGTCTCGCAGGCAGGCGGGCAGCCGAAGGCGGCGGCGTTTCCGGCGGAGGTGGCGTCGCTGCTTGATCTGGCCGCTGCCGACAGCGGTGAAATCCTCCCGCTTCCTCACCTTGAACGGCAGATCAGCCTTTCCCGCACCTGAATGAAACACGATGAAAAAGGGGCGGTGGAAATGTCCACCGCCCCTTTTTCGTTTTCGATGTCGGTGCTCAGAGCACTTCGAACAGGCCGGCAGCGCCCATGCCGCCGCCGATGCACATGGTCACGACCACATAGCGCGCACCGCGTCGCTTGCCCTCGATCAGGGCATGGCCCACCATGCGGGCACCCGACATGCCATAGGGATGGCCGATGGAAATGGCGCCGCCATTGACGTTGAGCAGTTCATCGGGGATGCCGAGCTGGTCGCGCGAAGGAATGACCTGCGCGGCGAAAGCCTCGTTCAGTTCCCACAGGCCGATGTCCTCGACCTTGAGGCCATGGATTGCCAGCAGCTTGCGCACGGCCGGCACCGGGCCGATGCCCATTTCCTCAGGGCCAACGCCAGCCACGGCAATGCCGCGATAGAGGCCGAGCGGGGCGAGGCCGCGCTTTTCGGCTTCGCTGCGCTCCATCAGAACGGACGCGGAAGCGCCGTCGGAAAGCTGCGAGGCGTTGCCGGCGGTGATGAAGCGGCCTTCGGCAATGCGCTGGCCGTCCCGGAACACCGGCTTCAGGCTGGAAAGGCCTTCGAGCGTGGTTTCAGGGCGGTTGCCCTCGTCCTTCGCCAGCGTCACTTCCTTCTCGGAAACGGCACCGGTCGCCTTGTCCGTCACCTGCATGATCGCGGTGAGCGGAACGACTTCCGCATCGAGACGACCGGCGGCCTGTGCGGCGGCGGTGCGCGCCTGCGATTGCAGTGCGTATTCGTCCTGCGCTTCGCGGCTCACACCATAGCGGTCGGCCACGATCTCGGCGGTTTCCACCATCGACATGTAGGTCTGCGGCAGATGCGCGTCGATCCACGGATCGTGCCAGTGCGAGGTGTTCATCTGGGGCGTCTGCACCAGTGAAATCTGCTCGACGCCGCCACCAACCGTGATCTTCATGCCGTCGGCAAGGATCTGCTTGGCCGCGATGGCGATCGCCATCAGGCCGGACGCACACTGGCGATCGACGCTTTGGCCGGGAACCGTGACCGGCAGGCCGGCACGCAGAAGGCCGGTGCGGGCGATGTTCATGTGGGTGGTACCCTGCTGGAGCGCTGCTCCGACCACGACATCCTCGACCTCCGCCGGATCGATGCCGGCGCGGGCGACGGCATGTTCGATGGCGTGGCCGATCAGGCGCGGCGCGGTCGTGGCGTTGAAGGCGCCGCGATAGGCCTTGCCGATGGGGGTGCGCGCGGTCGAGACGATTACGGCTTCTTTCATCTGCTTCTCCTGATTCAGATATCGGTCGGTGCGGCGAGCGCGCGGGCGCAGGCCAGCAGCGGTTCGGTCAATGGTACTGGGCGCCGCGTGGCGCGGTCCACATAGACATGCACATAGGTGCCCCGTGCCGAGCACAGCTCGGAGTCGGCGGAAAACAGGCCAAAACCCCAGTTCATGCTGGTGCGCCCAACCTTCTCGACCCGCACGCCGACCCACAGTTTGGTGGGAAAGGTGATTTCGCTGAAGAACTGCGCGCCGTTCTGCACGACGAGACCGATGGGATCGGTTGCGTCGTGCGAAAGGTCCAGCGCGCCATGTTCGATCAGCGACATGTTTAGTGCCGTATCGAAATATTTCAGATAGGCCACGTTGTTGAGATGGCCGTAAATGTCTGAATCCGCCCATTGCAGCACCGTTTCCTGATGCCAGGGATAAGCGCTTCGGGTGAGAGGGGTGAGGCGTTCGCTCATGGCTCTTCCTCTGTCGCCTCAGGCCCTGCCGAGCGCGGCGCGGGCGTTGGCGAGAATGCGGTCGACGTGACGCAGGCCTTCCGGCGGCTCGATCGGATTCTCGAGGCTGGCGATGCGGTCGAAATTCGCGCCGACCTCATCCGGCGTAAACGGCTTGCCGGTGAAGCACACGCCCTCGCTCTCGACCAGGGCAAGGCGCGCCACGGTGCCGGCACCGGCCAGCAGCGCCGTGCGCGAAGGAGCATCCCGGCTCACCAGCCAGACGGCGGCGGGCGAGACAAGTTCGGGTGCCAGCAGTTCAAGCATTTCCTCGCTCATCATGTCGCCGGTCATGCGCGTGGCGGCGGTCGGCAGGATGGCGTTGACGTGAATGCCGTATTTCGCGCCTTCAAGGTGCAGCGTGTTCATGAGGCCGAGCACCGCCATCTTGGCCGCGCCGTAATTCGCCTGCCCGAAATTGCCATAGCTGCCGGAGGTGGAGGAGGTGACGAGCACGCGGCCGTAGTTCTGCTCGCGCATGGTCGCCCACACCGCTTTGGTGGCAATTGTCGTGCCCATCAGGTGCACGTCGACCACGGCGCGGAAATCGTCGATCGTCATCTTGGCGAAGGTCCTGTCGCGCAGGATGCCGGCGTTGTTGACAAGAACGTCCACGCGCCCGAATGCCGAGAGCGTCCGCGCAACCATGCCTTCCATGTCGGCCTCGGAGGTGACGTTGCCGCCATCGGCGATGGCGCGGCCACCGGCCTCGGTGATCTCACGCACCACGGCTTCGGTCGACCCGCCCGACCCATCGCGCGCGCCGCCGAAATCGTTGATCACCACGGCTGCGCCATGTGCGGCCAGCATCAGCGCGTGCGAGCGCCCGAGCCCCCCGCCTGCGCCGGTTACGATTGCGACCTGATCCCTGAAGCTGACCGACATCAATTCTCTCCTTCCATAACCAGCACGAGCCATTCGGCTATCATGGCCGGCTTTTCATTGCCTTCGATTTCGACCTCGACGCTGAAGCGCCTGAGCTTTCCTGCGCCCTTCGGCTCCTGCGAGAGCAGGGTGAACTTGCCCCGGACCCGTGCGCCGACCGGAACGGGAGCCAGAAAGCGGACTTTTTCAAACCCGTAATTGATCTCGACGACGCCCGCGGCCGGGCGGGGCAGGGCGGTGTGGGTAAAGTGGGTGAGCAGCGACAGCGACAGGAAGCCGTGCGCGATGGTGCCGCCGTAAGGGCCTTCGGCCTTAGCGCGTACGGGATCGACATGAATGAACTGATGGTCCAGGATCGCATCCGCGAACCGGTCGATGAAAGGTTGATCGACCTCGATCCAGTCGGATATCAGCGGTGTGCCGGGAGTGTGAATCCGGTCATTCATCCGGTCTTTCCTTTGATTTAATGTGTGTTTCGCCCTGTCGGCAATTGCAACATACTCAGTAGTATGTTTAATTGTGCCCGTCCAGCTTATATCGCCATCGCAAGATGGATGAGCGCCAGATAATTGCGCAACATTCCAAAGCCGGCGATATTTCGGGGCGAATGAAATTCGGAGGATATTCCATGGCCAGATCGGATCACGAAGCCGAAGGGCAACGCGATCTCGGTGCGGATGCAGCCGTGGTGGAGGCCGGGCGCCCGCGCCGCCCGACACGCTCGCGCCGCAAGGCCGGCGAGGCTGCCGCAGCGGACAACAATGTCGACATTCTCGACTGTGCCGCTCAATGCTTCATGGAAATGGGCTTTCAGGGCACCAGCATCGACGATGTGGCCCGCCGGCTTGGTGCGACCAAGGGCAGGATTTACCACTATTATGCCTCGAAGACGGATCTGTTCTTCGACGTCCATCGTGAGGGCATGCGACGGCTGAACGAGGCGGTCAATGCGGTGATGGACAATGACGGCAACGGGCGTGAAACCCTGTGGGCGATGCTGGAGGCCCACGCGCTTACCATGCTTCAGAACATCGCCTATCTGGCGGTCGTGGTGCAGGGTGTGCATATGCACCGACTGGGCGCCACCACACTGGCGCAGCGTCAGGTGCTGGATGAAATCATGGCTATTCGCCGCGATTTCGAGAAGCTGTTCGCCGATGTTTTTCGCCGCGGGCAGGAGGATGGCAGCATCCGCGCTGAGAATACATCGATCGCGATCAAGGGCATGCTCGGCGCGGTGAACTGGACCGCCGTCTGGTATCGCCCGCGCGCGAACGAGACGCTTGCCGACAAGCAAAAGATCGCGCGTGAGCTTGCCACGCTTCAGGTGGAAGGCGTGGCCTGAGTCCTCCTTGTGTTGATTAATCATTTTGACCCGGCGCACCTGGTGCCGGCTTTCATGTCTCACCCGGCGCCGCGCCGGCACAGCGCATAAGGAAAGCAGCCATGAGCTTTACACCCTTCTCCTTTACCACGGTCGGGCAGATACATGTCGAATGGGGGGCGGCCTCGAAGCTTGGTGCGCTGCTTGGCCAATGGTTTCCCGCGCGCAAGCTGCTGCTGGTGACGGACAAGGGCTTGCACAAGGCCGGGGTTCTGGAGGCGGCAAAGGCGTCTCTGGCTGCCGAAGGCTTTGCCGTCACCATATTCGATGATGTGGTGGCTGATCCGCCCGAGGCTGTGCTGTTCGATTGCGTGGCTGAGGGCCACAAGGCTGGCGCGGATATCGTGCTGGGGATCGGCGGCGGCTCCTCCATGGATGTCGCCAAGCTGGCCGCTGTGATGCTGACGACCGATCAGCCGCTGAAGGAGCTTTACGGCATCGGCAAGGTGCAGGGCGCGCGCGTGCCGCTGGTGCAGGTGCCGACCACGGCCGGAACCGGCTCCGAAGTCACCAACATCACCATCCTGACCACTCCGGACGATTCCAAGATGGGCGTTGTGGCGGATCAGCTCTATGCCGACCGCGTGCTGCTCGATGCCGAACTGACCACAGGTCTGCCGGCGCTGCACACTGCCGCCACCGGCATCGACGCCATGGTCCACGCGATCGAGGCCTACACCAGCCGGCACAAGAAAAATCCGCTTTCGGATGCGGCCGCGCGTGATGCATTGCGTCTGCTCTCCTCCAATCTCGTTGCGGCCTGCAAGGATGGCAAGGATCGCGCGGCGCGCGAGGCGATGCTGCTGGGCGCTACGCTTGCCGGGCAGGCCTTCGCCAACGCACCGGTGGCGGCGGTGCATGCGCTGGCCTATCCGCTGGGCGGCCGCTACCACATTCCCCACGGGCTCTCCAATGCGCTGATGCTACAGCCGGTGCTGGAGTTCAACATGAAGGCGGCAGAGGCGCTTTATGCCGAGCTCGCAGGACCTGTTGGGGCCGATGTCGCGCCCGATGCCGGCACGGCCGAGAAGGCGAAGGCCTTTGTCGAGCGGCTGATCGCGCTGATGGATGCCTCCGGTGCGCCGCGCCGACTGCGCGATGCAGGTGTCGCGGAAGAAATGCTTCCGCAGCTTGCTGCCGATGCCATGCTGCAAACAAGGCTTCTCGGCAATAATCCCGTCGAGGTTACGGAAGCGGATGCGCTGGCGCTCTATCGCGCCGCCTTTTGAAAACTGCGATAACTCAGTAACCCAGCCAGTCCGGCATATCTCGTTTCACCAGCCTGCATGCAGCGGGCTGGTGAAATCTGGTCTCATGAAAAGGTTTTAGGCGAGAGAGCTTCAGGCCGACTGGTTGATTGAGGCCGAAATGCCGGAAAGCAGCCGCCGATAGCAGGAAAGAATGCCCCAAAAGAAAAGGCCGCCTTTCGAGGCGGCCTTTTCTTTTCGTATGCAATGCGTGGCGCAGATAAATCTTACTCTGCGTCCTTCTCCGCCTTCTTCTTCGGAGCGGCCTTCTTCTTGGGAGCCTCGGCTTCGCCGTCCTCGGCCTTGGCCGCAGCCTTCTTCGGCGCAGCCTTCTTCTTGGCCGGCTTGGCTTCGGCCTCGCCCTCTTCATCCTCGGCCAGCAATTCTTCCTTACTGACCTTAGTGTCGGTCACGGAAATCTGGCCAAGAAGATGGTCGACGACCTTTTCTTCGAAGATCGGAGCGCGCAGCGAGTTCAGCGCCTCGGGATTGCTGCGGTAGAACTCGAACACTTCCTGCTGCTGGTTGCCGGGGAAGCGGCGAACCTGCTCGAACAGACCGCGCTGCAGTTCTTCGTCGGAAACGGTGACGCCTGCCTTTTCGCCGATCTCGGCAAGCACCAGACCAAGGCGCACGCGGCGCTCGGCCAGACGCAGATACTCGGCGCGGGCGTCTTCCTCGGTGGTCTCTTCGTCCGCGAAGGTGCGGCCGGCGGCTTCGAGGTCGCGGTTGACCTGATTCCAGATGTTGTTGAACTCGGCCTCGACCAGCTTGGAAGGCGCTTCGAAGCTGTAGGACGAGTCGAGCTGGTCCAGAAGCTGGCGCTTGACCTTCTGGCGGGTGATGGAGCCGAACTGGTTTTCGATCTGGCTGCGCACGATTTCACGCAGGCGCTCCAGCGACTCCAGACCCAGAGACTTGGCGGTCTCGTCGTCGATCTTCAGTTCGCCGGGCTTCGCCACTTCCTTGACGGTGACGTCGAAGGTCGCTTCCTTGCCGGCCAGCTGAGCGGCCTGATAGTTCTCGGGGAAGGTGACGACAACCTGCTTCTCATCGCCGGCCTTGGTGCCGATGAGCTGGTCCTCGAAGCCGGGGATGAATTCCTTGGAGCCCAGCACCAGCGGCTGGTCGGAGCCGGTGCCGCCCGCAAAGGCTTCGCCGTCGATCTTGCCGACATAATCAATGGTCAGACGGTCACCATCGGCGGCCTTGCCGTCCTTCGGCTCGTAGCTACGGGTGGATTCGGCCACGCGCTGCACCTGCTCGTCGATCTCGGACTCCGGCACGTCGTAGACAGGGCGCTCAACCTTGATATCGGCGAAATCCCCGATCTCGATCGGAGGGATAACTTCGTAGTTCAGGCTGAATTCGAAATCGACGCCGCCATCGAGAATCTTTTCGGCTTCCTTCTCGTCCTCAGTCATCACGACCTCGGGCTGCATGGCAGCCTTTTCACCGCGCTCGGTGATGATGCTGCGCGCGTCGTTGAGGATTTCGTTGACGACCTCGGCCATGAAGGACTTGCCGTAGACCTTGCGCAGGTGCTGCACCGGCACCTTGCCGGGACGGAAACCGTTGATGCGGACCTTCCCCCGGGCATCGGTGAGCCGGGTCATGAGCCTGGCTTCCATGTCGGTAGCCGGCACGACGACCTTGATCTCGCGCTTGAGGCCGGAGTTGAGCGTTTCGGTGACCTGCATCATCAAACCTTTATCTAGACCCGTAGGGCCGTAAAACGGATTCTACCGTTCACAGCCCGCCGGTACATTAATTCCGGAGTTGGCTTCGGGGCGAAGCCGGATGAGCTGGCCATCTCCTGACCCAATCACCCGAAACGCTCCACAATGTGAATAAGTCCTTGTTGTTCCAGCTTCTTTTCACATGTTGCAGAAGCGGATCGTCGCATCCCGTCACATTCGACCCGCCTTTTGTCACAGGCGAGGCCAATTTTCAACTATCTTCGCATCCTGCGGGGCGCTTGCGAAATATGCATGCAGGCTTGCCGGTCGGGTTCGGGTGAGTGGATTGACAGAGATTGGCCTTCGTGGGATTGGCGGGTTGCATGCGGATGTGGCGGAACTGGTAGACGCCCCGGATTTAGGTTCCGGTGCCGAAAGGCGTGGGGGTTCGAGTCCCTTCATCCGCACCAGTATTTCATGAAGTGTTCATGTGGCTGCTTCAGTTGTCTCAGCAGGAAGCGGTATCAGAGCGCAGACTTTCACAGATAGTTGTTGCCGTACCTTGGTTTATGCTGTCGGGAGGGCCGAAATGGCCGGCGAACGATTTGAAGCTGCCATTCGAAACGCGATTGCAAAACGCCGCGCTGAAGCTCCGGAGCAGAGGCAACAGATTTATCAGGCTGCAAGGGCAAGCTTTCAGCGCCTGGCCAGAGGTGCTGAAGACGCCGCAGCGCTGGACGGCGCGATTGCTAAAATCGAGGCCTCATTCGCAGGCAACAGTGTGCAGCTCGAGAAAGCACAGAAGCGCAGGCATCTGGCAAGCGCAGCTTTTCTGCTTCTTGCAGGGATAGCTGCAGGCGCGCTGGCGGCTGTCTATACCATCTCCCCCTCGTCATCAGCGGCAGAGGAGGAGATCGGTGCGAGGTTTTCCCGGCAGTATACTAGCGATCTGCAGCATATGCCGACTGTGATCGCCTATCTGCGTGAAATCACCGATGCGATAGTTGAGCGTCAAAGGAACAATCGCGAATCGCTTGACCCAGCTAAAGGAAAACTTGTCGCTCTTTCGATGATCGATCCGGATCTTGTAAAAAAGATGCCGGAGTCTCTTCCGCGGGGAACCCAGTTTATCGTGAGGGCCGATCAGAAAGACCTTAAGGTTCTTGCCAACTGGACGCTGTGCGGGGTTGCCATGTTCTCTAATCCGGAAATGCTGGATCCGGTCAGGAGTAGAACTGATAGTATAGGCTGTCCCTTTTTCGGCATGTGGACATCCGGGGCGGTCAAATGGTGACCGATCAGTTTTTGCCACTTGCTCTGAAGAAGGGCGGGGCGATTGGCGCTCAGGGCTATATTCATCCCCATACGTTTCCTTAGGATAACGGAAGCCGCTGATCAGGTAAGACACTCATCGTCCACAATGTCGAAATTCGTGGAATAAGAGCTTTATTCAGGGTGGTGGGGTTTAAGAGAAGCCATTCTGACAAACATGGCAGGATTGTCGATGGTAGCGGAGGACGGATTTGAACCGCCGACACAAGGATTATGATTCCTCTGCTCTAACCAACTGAGCTACTCCGCCCCGGTGCAAAGGTTCGTTACCGCAACTCGCCGCTGCGATGCCCTCTGCCAAGGTCGCGCGGATATAAGGTGGCCATGGCAATGGTGTCAAGCATGCAAAAGCACTTGCCGGAGGATTTGACGCTGTTTTCTGCCGCAGTGAAATTTGCCGGCGTGAACGGGTGGGGTTGAGTTCGATCCGGGCCGCCGCTATGTGTCAGCCACCTGAATCTTCGAGTTTATGATTGATGAAACCGCGTATTGCCGTCCTTGGATGCGGATATTGGGGCAGCAACCATGTCCGCACCCTGAAGGGGCTTGGTGCCCTTTACGCGGTCTCCGATGCCAATCGTGACCGTGCCGAAGGTTTTGCCAGCGAACAGAATTGTCTGGCGCTCACTCCCGACGAGCTTTTCCAACGTGAAGATGTCGATGCCATCGTGATGGCACTTCCGCCGCAGTTCCACGCCGAAGCGGCTATCCGCGCTGTCGGGGCGGGCAAGGATGTGCTTGTGGAAAAGCCGGTTGCGCTCACGGTTGAGGACGCGGAGCGGGCCGTGGCGGCGGCGAGGGACAAGGGCCGCGTTTACATGGTCGGTCATGTGCTGCGGTTTCACCCAGCCTTCGAGAAGCTCAAGGCGCTGGTGGATGCCGGCGAGCTGGGCGAAATCCGCTATATCCATTCGCATCGTCTGGGCCTCGGAAAATTCCATACCGAAAATGATGCGCTGTGGGACCTTGCCCCGCACGATCTTTCCATGATCCTGGCCATCACCGGCGCGGCGCCGGTAGAGGTCCATGGGGAAGGGGCGGCGGCCCTCGACCACCTCAGCGATTTCGCGCATCTGCATATGCGTTTTCCCGGAAATCTGCGCGGGCACCTGTTCGCGTCGCGGCTCAATCCGTATCGCGAGCGGCGGCTGACGGTTGTCGGCACGAAGGGAATGGCGGTTTTCGACGATGTCGAGCCGTGGGAGCGCAAGCTGGCCGTTTATCACCACTCGATCTGGCAGGACAGCGGCCAGTGGGCCTTCACAGCAGATGAGCCACACTACGTTCCGGTGGAGCAGGGCATGCCCCTGACGCGGGAGCTTGAACACTTCATCCAGTGCATCGAGACCCGCGCAGAGCCGCGAACCAATGGCGAGGAAGCCATAAGGGTTCTGCAGGTTCTGACGGCCGGAACCGTGCGCCACCAACGGATTGTGTAAGGCTCCGAACCGGGATGTTCATCAAATAAAAAGGGCGGTGCGAGCCGCCCTTTTTATTGGGTTCCGTGTTTCAAAGCTCAGCCGGCTACCTGTGCAGGCCGCGCGCCGAGACGCGACAGCATGGCTTCGGCTTCTGCTCCGCGCTCGGAGCGGCCGATGAAGCCGCCGCCCAGCACGCGGGCTTCGTTGCCGTCATCGGAATAGAGAACGCAGGCCTGTCCCGGCGCGACGCCGGATTCGCCATCGACCAGTTCAACGACCGCAGTGTCATTTTCGTGGCGCAGGATGGCAGGGCGGGGCGGGCGTGTGGAGCGAACCTTGGCAAAAAGCTCTATGCCTGCAGGCGGAATTTCGCAGAGGGCTTTATCTCCCAGCCAGTTCATGTCGCGCAGATAGACCTTGTGGGTTTCTAGTGCCTCACGCGGGCCGACGATGACACGTGCATGCTCGGAATCGAGATGCACGACGTAAAGCGGCTCGCCGGAGGCGACGCCGATGCCCCGGCGCTGGCCGATCGTGTAGCGCAGAATGCCGTCATGGCGACCGAGAACACGCCCGTCGATATGGACGATGTCACCGGGGGTGGAGGCGCCGGGCTTCAGCTTTGCGATAATGTCGGAATATTTGCCCTGCGGCACGAAACAGATGTCCTGACTGTCCTGCTTGGTGGCGACGGACAGTCCCATCTCCTCGGCCATGGCACGAACAGCCGGCTTGGGCAAATCGCCCAGGGGAAAACGCAGGTAATCGAGCTGATCCTGTGTCGTAGCGAAAAGAAAATAGCTCTGATCCCGGTCGGCATCGAGTGGGCGGTACAATGCGCGGTGAGCACCGTTCGCGCGCGAGCGGATGTAGTGGCCGGTGGCCAGAGCATCGGCGCCCAGTTCCTTCGCCGTGGCGAGAAGATCGGCGAATTTGACCGTCTGGTTGCAGGAAACACAGGGGATCGGCGTTTCGCCATGCACATAGCTTTCGGCGAAGGGATTGATCACCGCCTCGCGAAAACGCCTCTCGTAGTCGAGCACATAATGGGGAATGCCGAGCGTTTCGGAAACGCGGCGTGCATCGTCTATGTCCTGTCCTGCACAGCAGGAGCCCGGCCGGTGCGTTGCCGCACCGTGGTCGTAGAGCTGGAGCGTGACGCCGACGACATCGTAGCCTTCACGTTTGAGCAGCCCGGCCACAACGGAGGAATCGACGCCGCCGGACATGGCGACGACGACACGCGTGTCCTGCGGGCGTGCGGGAAGGTCAAGGCTGTTCATGTCATTGTTCCAAAAGGATGCGACCGCATTTCGGTCCGGTATGCCGGAAACAGGCCAGTCAGGCAAATATAGGTCAGGCTTCGATCGCTTGCCAGACCCGTTTTCCTTCAACTCAGGCCCTCAGGAGCGTTCGGTGGCCTTTGAATCGCATTTGAATCAAAGGCCCAGCCATTCCCTAACGTGATGTTCATGTTCGTTACTTATCCATTAGGAACCGCTTAGGCAATTTTTAAAGCTGTGGCGGTAGTGTGGCAGCGATTGGTTCTTGCGTTTTTTTAGTAGAGAGTATGATGACCGATCTTGTTAGACCGCGAGTCAAATACGTAATCGGGCCGGACGGCAGCCCGCTTACAATTGCCGACCTGCCGCCAACGAATACGAGACGCTGGGTCATCCGGCGCAAGGCTGAAGTTGTGGCAGCCGTGAGGGGAGGTCTTCTAAGCCTTGAAGAAGCCTGTCAGCGCTATGCCCTGACGACCGAGGAATTTCTTTCCTGGCAGGCGTCGATCGATGAATACGGGCTTGCGGGCCTGCGCACGACGCGAATTCAGCAATATCGGCACTGAAGCCTTTTCTGATCTTTCGGATCCGCTTCCATCGCTTCAGACTTTTGTTCTGAGAGAAATCTTAATCCCGTGACCAGATAATGGTTTCGGGACAGAACATGCTCCCGCACAATGATCTGAAGCCGTCCCGCCATGTTTTTATGGCTGTTTGCGAACCATCAGCGGAAGGTCCCGGCCCCAAAGGGCGGGGCCTTTTTGCTTGTTTTTGCAAGCAGCTGTTCCCGATTTTCATCCGCAGACTTCAGGTTTCCTGCAGCGGTCCGGGCGTTTTCAGTCGGTGAATTTCTTCGAGCGGATATGAAAACGGCCCCGCGGCGAAGCCGGCGAGGCCGTTTGAAATCTGACAGTCTGAGTAAGGATCAGCCGATCATTGCGCTGCGCGGTGGGGCAGGTTCCGGCTCGCGCGCCTTGCCGTCGCGCATTTCCAGCATTTCAGCTTTGGCAAGCTCGGCTTCAGCTTCATGAAGCAATGTTTCGGCGGTGCTTCGCTGTCTGGCCAGATCGGATTGGGAATCCCTGAGATTGTCGCGCCGCTGGCGCGCGGCTTTCGCGAAGGTGGGATAGGCGAAATGGGTGATATCTGTGATGCCGGCTTTCTTTTCCTCGGCGGTGATCTGCATCTCCAGCTCGTTCGCCATCCGGTCGAATTCGGCGATCATCGCGTCGAGCTGCGCCAACTGCCGCCGTTTCTCGTTCACCTGAAATTGCTTCAGACGAACGAGGCCCTCACGTGACTTCATGACCCTCAACTCCGCACATACTCTTTACGCTCACACTTATCCGGCGGAACGAAAACAGCCTCCCACCGGTATTTTCCACTGAGAGAGCCAATGGAAAACAAATTCCTAAGATTCTTTGCGCCCGGTAACCATTCGTTTACGGGCATTGTTAATCATAAGGGGCAGGACTTAAGAGCCGGTAAAAATTCTGATGCGAATTGATACCGGCGAATGAGCCTGCTGAATCACTTACGTCGGTTTTTTGACGTACGCGACGGTTTGGGGCTTCCCTCGAATCATCTTTGGATTCAACAGAGTATGGAAAGAGGTTAAAAGTTCTGGTATCGTCCGAAGCACGAAATTAGGATTTGTTAACCATTCGGTGGCAGTTTCGATTCAGGCAATCGCTGCCGCGGGCCAGGACGGGTCGTACACAGGTTCGGCGGCAGAAAAGGGGAATGAGATGCGCGTTCTGCTGATAGAAGATGACAGTGCAACCGCACAGAGCATCGAGCTTATGCTGAAGTCTGAGAGCTTCAATGTCTACACCACCGACCTCGGTGAGGAAGGTGTCGATCTGGGCAAGCTCTATGACTACGATATTATTCTCCTCGACCTGAATCTGCCCGACATGTCGGGCTATGAGGTTCTGAGGACACTGCGCCTTTCCAAGGTCAAGACACCCATCCTGATCCTGTCCGGCATGGCCGGCATCGAGGACAAGGTGCGCGGCCTCGGCTTCGGCGCCGACGATTACATGACCAAGCCCTTCCACAAGGATGAGCTTGTCGCCCGTATTCATGCCATTGTGCGCCGCTCCAAGGGCCATGCGCAGTCGGTCATCACCACCGGCGATCTCGTGGTCAATCTCGATGCCAAGACCGTCGAAGTGGGTGGCCAGCGGGTGCATCTGACCGGCAAGGAATACCAGATGCTGGAGCTGCTCTCGCTGCGCAAGGGCACCACGCTCACCAAGGAAATGTTCCTCAACCACCTTTATGGCGGCATGGACGAGCCGGAGCTGAAGATCATCGACGTCTTCATCTGCAAGCTGCGCAAGAAGCTCGATGCCTGTTCCGGTGGTCAGAATTACATCGAAACGGTCTGGGGACGCGGTTATGTGCTGCGCGAGCCGGAAGAAATCCGCGAAAGCGCCTGATCTCTGCATTTGCGACGAGACAAGAAAAGACCCGGCTTTGCCGGGTTTTTTGTTTTCAGGTGATGTTGCAGCGGCGAATCAGGCTGCGATCTCTATGGTGCGAAAGCTGCCGAGAAGCTGCTCGCGAACGAAGGGCTTCAGCAGATAGCTGTCGGCCCCCGCACGTCTGGCGCGCATGATTGCCGCCACGTCCATTTCAACAAGTGAAAGCAGAATCCGGGGCGTGACTGCCCCCTGGATGGACCTTATCGCGCGAATGAGATCCGGGGTACTCATGTCCGGCAGGTTGTTGGAAACAACAATGATATGCGGCATCGACCGGCGGCACATTTCCAGTGTCTGGGCAGCAGTGCTGCTTTCAAAAACAGTCATCTCAGGGGTGGCGAGAATTCGCTTTGCAACTCTGCAGATCACATTCGACCCGTCAGCAAAGATGCACAGTTGTTTCATCTGTTTTTCCCCCGGCTTGCTCCGCGGGTGCAGAAGTGCCGCGAAGCTTCAGCCATGGTAGCGCCAACGGGTAAAGAACCGGGAAATTTGCCGGATAAAAATTATGTCAAATGCAATTTGGGTGGTTGCCGATATGATCGGCAAATGGTGCTGATTGCGCCTTTGCCTCATCGGCGCAACCCTTATGCGGCGGTCAGGGTGATCTCTTCGGCTGTGGCGTGAATGGAGATCGTCATGCCGGCTTCGCGCGCCAGAAGAAGCGTATAGTAAGGCTGCACGGCATGGGCATCGATCGGCTCTTCCGGCTTGCCGCCCGAATGCAGTTCGAGGAATTTCGGCGGTACCCGCAGCATGGGACCGCTGGAGGAAATGACGAAGCGTGGCGCGGTCTCGAGGTCTTCCAGTTTGACCGAGATCTTGCCGCCGCGGGGGATCGCGGCATTGGCGATCAGGATGAGGTTGAGCAGCAGCTTGACCTTGTTCTTGGGCAGCAGCGCACGACCGCCTTCCCAGACCAGTTCCGGCTTTTCATTCTTGAGAAATGCGATGGCGACAGCCTGCGCATCTCCGGTGTCGATCTGCATTCCGGCCGAACCGGCTGCACCAAAGGCAATGCGGGCGAATTGCAGGCGGGCCGAGGCGTTGCGCGCGCTCTGGCGGATGAGGTTCATGGCGTCTTCGTCGGCGCCGCCTTCATCGAGCAGTTCGAGGCCGTTGTTGATGGCTCCAACCGGAGAAATGATGTCGTGACAGACCCGGCTGCACAGAAGGGCTGCGAGATCAGGCGCGGAAAGCGTGAAAAGGTCTGTCATGAGCGGCGGTCCCTGCAAGAATCGATCTGTCGACGTGAATACGCCAGCTTGCGCCGCCACCCTATAGTCTGCGATGTCGAATCCGGCGAAGGCGCCGGCAGAAATGCAGGGTATGGAGTGTTGCGCAGGCGAACGTCCCAACGGCAGTTTCGGCCTTCGAACTGCCATCTTCATGTGAAAGCTTAATGGTTGAAAAAGAATTACGGCATAGGTTGCCGTGACTGGTATGATAAGCGATCGATTCAGAATCGCGGATGCCCGAGGCGCAGACGGAGTGCTCCGTTACGGAGATGTACTGCATGATTTCCCGATATCTCAGGCCGGATTTCGTCCGCGCTGTGGCTACGACCATCATTCTCGCGAGCGCGCTCGCCTTTTCGGTGTCGGCCTCGCGGGCCCAGGAATACACGGCTCAGGAGATTGTCGATTCCGGCCATCGCTTTTTCGGCTCCACCTCGGGTGGGCTGGCAAGCGTCGTCGAAAAGGTTTTTTCCTCCTACGGCCTGCCTAACGGCTACATTCTGGGAGAAGAGGGGTCGGGCGCGCTGATTGGCGGTCTCACCTATGGCGAAGGCACGCTCTATACCAAGAACGCCGGAGACCACCGGGTGTTCTGGCAGGGTCCTTCGCTGGGCTGGGATTTTGGCGGACAGGGCTCCCGCGTCATGGTTCTGGTCTACAATCTGGACGATATCAGCAATCTTTATACGCGTTACGGCGGTGTTGCGGGCTCTGCCTATGTGATCGCAGGCGTCGGCTTCAACGTGCTCAAGAACAACCAGATGCTGCTGGTCCCGATCCGCACCGGCGTGGGCGCCAGACTGGGTATCAATATGGGCTATCTGAAGCTGACCCAGTCCCCGACCTGGAATCCATTCTGATGCTTTCTGCGTCCGGCAAGGCCTGAACGCTCTTGCCGGTTGTTGCGCGATCGGTTCAGCTCATGGCGCAGGGCCCTGATCTGAAATATATCTCTCCGGGGCCGGACGCGTTTGCGGAGCGGACCTTTCGCAGGCATTCTTGAGAAGCGCCGGGCAGGACTTTAAGATAAGGTTCGGCTCTGCGACATTTGGAACGGATAGCGTATCTTGGTCCAGTCGATCCTTTTCTTCCTGCTTGGCTTCCTGTGCGCAGGCTTTATCGCGCTTTTGCTGGGGCCTCCGATCTGGCGGCGCGCGGTCACGCTCACGCGCAGGCGTCTGGAGGCGGCGCTGCCGTTGAGCCGCACCGAACTGCAGGCCGAAAAGGACAGGGTGCGTGCCGAATTTGCCTTGCAGGCGCGGCGACTGGAGATGACGATCGCTTCTCTTGAGGACAGACAGGCCGAGCAGAAAGTCGAAATCGCGCGGCTTGAACAGAAAGCCTCCGCGCTGGACGTGGACAAGACACAACTGTTGCACACCATTTCCGTACTGGAGGAGCGTAACGGTTCGCTTGCGGCGCAACTCGAAGAAGCTGAGCAGAATGCGACCAGATTGCAGGCGGCGCTGGACGAAGGCGGCAAGACGCTTAAGGAGCGGGATGAAGAAATCCGGCAACTTTCGCATCAATATGAGGAAGCCTCCTATCTGGCCAGCAGCCGGCAGATAGAGCTCGTCGGCCGCGAATCCGAGGTGGACAAGCTGGCGGCGGAAATTTCGCGTCTGCGTGTCGAGATCAGACAAGCCGAGCAGAAGGACAAGGAGCTTCTGGCACAGGCCAACGTGGCACGGGAGGCGCTCAGGGTAGAACAGCAGCGGGCAGGCGATCTCGGTGTCCGGATCGAGCGTCTGCTGGCAACGGTCGCCGACCGTGACGAAACGCTGGAACGGCGCGAGCGTGAACTGGCGCGTCTGCGTGAGACATCCAAACCCTCCACACCGGAACGGGCTTCGAAGAAAGCAGGTTCAGGTAAACGCGGTTCTGCCAAGGCGATCTCGGGGGCTGATGTGACACTTGCGCGGATCAAAGCCGACCGGGACAGGCTCGAGCGGCGATTGGCGCAAGCCAAGGGCAAGGAAGCCGAGAGCGGTGCGGAACTGCGGGACCAGATGGCGGCGCTGGCTGCCGAGGTTGTTCAGATGACCGCACAGAGAGAGGGATTGGATTCTCCCATCACCCGGCTGCTGGCAGAAAAGGGAAGCGAAAGCTCTGACCAGACAAGCCTCGCAGCACGGATTACGTCACTGCAAAAGGCGGATGCCGAAAGCTGAGCGCCAACTCCGAAAGGAGAAGGGAAGGCTGTGACGGTGTCGCTTATCCCGCATTTCTGGTGAAGGCGTGCAGCGCAATCGCCGAGGCTGCGGCGACGTTCAGGCTGTCGAAGCCCGGCGCCATGGTGATGCGCGCTGTGTGAAGGCGGGACATGAGGTGTTCGGGCAATCCCTCACCTTCGGTGCCGAGGTAGAGGGCAACAGGTCCGCGAGGCTCGACGTTGCGTATATCCGTCTCACCGCGCGGAGACAGGGCAAACTGCGTAACCCCCTTTTTCTCAAGCAAATCTGCGATGATGGTTGCATCGTCAGCCACGGCGAACGGCACTTTCAGGGCTGCTCCGACTGAAACGCGGATTGCCTTGCGATAGAGCGGATCGCAGCTGGCCTTGTCGAGCAGGACCGCATCGGCGCCGAAGGCGGCGGCATTGCGGAAGATCGAACCCACATTGTCATGGTTCGAGATGCCGACAAGGACGGCAACAAGCGCATTTCGCCCGACAGCGCCAAGAAGCTGGTCGGGAGACGCCAGTTCGCCGCGAAGGCCGATGGCCAGAATGCCCCTGTGCATGTGAAAGCCCGCAATGCGATCCATCACCGCCGCGCCGACCACATAGACCGGAACGTCGGCAGGCAGGCGCGCCAGCACATGTTGCATGCCTGCCAGACGGTTTTCCAGTATCAGCACGGATTCGACCCCGAAACGCCGCGATGTGGTCAGAACGTCCAGAACCACTTTGCCTTCGGCTACGAAGCGTCCTTGCCTGCCGACGAGATCGCGCTCGCGGATGTCAACATAGGCTGCTACCCGCTCGTCCAGCGGGTCGTCGATGCGGACAGGTTCCATGCCACCACCGTTCTGTTTCGATGGTGCGAGATAAAGCATTCAGCACCAAAATAAAAACCGCCTGAAGCGACACCGTTGGCTTCAGGCGGTCCAGCGGGAGGCGTGGCTTCGGAAAAGTGTGCTTCCGGCTGCTGACCTGTCAGGTCCCGGTATCAAGGCTGCGAACGGCTTTCCGGTCTGCGAACAGATCTTCCATCAGGCACAGCAGACGTTCCACCGAACGGCAATTGCAGGAATAATAGATTGTCTGGCGCTCGCGCCGCGTTTCGACCAGCCCGCCACAGCGCAACTTTGCCAGATGCTGGGAAAGCGCCGACTGGCTCAGTCCCACCAGTGAAGCGAGGGTATTCACGGAGAGTTCCTCGCGCATCAGAAGCGAGAGGATCTCAAGGCGCTTGCTGTTTGCCGTCAACGCCAGAAAAGCAGCGGCCTGTTCAGTGAGGATATTTTTCATCGCCCGCATGCACCCTCCTTCACGCCGATCCTGCACTATGGGTGCGGTGGAGCAAAGGTATAGCCTGCAACTTTTCCGTTATCAGGCATCAAATGTCTCAACCGATACAAAGCCTAAGCTATGCGCACCAGATCAAGAGACTGGTTCGGCGAACGGCCCGCTACCCGGCAGCACGGCCGGTTTTCGCCATTTCAGCCAGTACCCGGCGCAAATCATGCGCGGATGAAAGCGGTTCGGGGAAGAATATGCGCAGGCACTGATCGCCCGCGGCCAGATCCATCCCCTCGGAATCGAAACCGGTCACCACCCAGCCGTCGCCCTTCGCCTTCGCAAAATGCTGCGCATAAACTGCAATGGCGTCGCGGTGATCTTCGTTCATATGCTCGATGGCGGATTGCTCGCGTGCCCCGAATTCTTCGTTCGCCGCGTTGTCAGTGACGATGTCGGATCGTTCCAGCAGATAAGCCTTGCCGAAGCCTCCATTCATGCTGGCCCGCTCGACTTCCAGCCGGAAGAACGCGAAATCGCCCAGCCCCACATAGAGCTTCGCCTTGGGATTGCGGTTGAGATAACGGCGCGAGATTCGCTCATTCTCAGCGGATTCCCGCTCGATGCGCCGGGCGTGGCAGACAATGCTGATGCGCGGGTGCGCCATGGCATCCCCCTTGCCGGGTTCGCCCACGAGCAGAGCGCAGCGCGGATCGGCGCCAAGGCCCTGCGTGTGGCCGGACAGGCCGGAAATCAGGGTGATCGGCGTTCCATCGATGTCGGTGGCTATGCCGATGCGGCTGATCATCGGCACACCCGTAGCCTTTTCGTTGAAGGCAAGCGCACCGAAGCGGGCGCTCCGCAACAGGGTTTTGGCAAGCCGGATCGCCTCTGCATCCGTTTCGCGAATAACGTCTTTTTTGATCTCGTTCAAAACAAGTCTCCTGTTGCGCGCACAAAGCGCGCTCCGACATTTTGACCGGAAACCGCGACATTCTGAAAACGTCCGGGTGTTTTTGGTCCGGTGCTTCGGAACACCGCATCACAGGATACGGATGTTCCCGGCGGTCTTATTTCGGCGCCATGCGGATGGCGCCGTCAAGACGGATTGTTTCGCCATTCAGCATCTGGTTGTCGATGATGTGGAGCGCGAGGGCCGCATATTCGGCAGGCTCGCCCAGACGCGAGGGGAACGGCACAGCAGCGCCGAGCGAATCCTGCACTTCCTGTGGCATGGCCGCCATCATCGGCGTCTTGAAGATGCCGGGAGCGATGGTGCAGACGCGGATGCCGGAGCGGGCGAGATCGCGGGCAATGGGCAGCGTCATACCCACCACGCCGCCCTTGGAGGCCGAGTAGGCAGCCTGTCCGACCTGTCCGTCATAAGCAGCGACGGATGCGGTGTTGACCATGACGCCACGCTCGCCGCCCGCCAGCGGTTCCAGTTTTGCGGCTGCATCGGCAAACAGGCGGATCATGTTGAACGAGCCGATGAGATTGATCTCGATGACCCGGCGGTACTGGTCGAGCGGATGCGGCCCGTCCTTGCCGATGGTCTTCACTCCGATGGCGATGCCGGCGCAATTGACCAGTATGCGGGCGGTGCCCAGCTTCCCGGTGACCTCGGCCATGGCTGCCACGCCGCTTGCGGCATCGCTGACATCGCATTTGACGGCAATGCCGCCAATGTCGGCAGCCACAGCCTGAGCGCGCTCGATGCCGACATCGAATATGGCGACCCGGGCGCCTCTGGCAGCCAGCGCGCGGGCGGTTGCCTCGCCAAGGCCGGAACCTGCACCGGTAACGATCGCAATTTGTCCTTCGGCGTTCATGGGCGGGGCTCTCCGTGAAAACTGAGCTTGCTTTACGAGGTCCTCCGCATGCCTGCAACCATATCGAGCATTATGCTACTAAGGTCGGGCAAGAGCGGCGTGCGTTACCTCTCCCGTAAGGCTTGTCACCGCCCCGGGGACGATCTCGTGGATCAGCAGCCGGTTGCGGTCGACAGGGCGGGGCATGGAGATCTGACCATAAGGAATGCGGGTGAAACCCAGCGGGCCGTAATAGGGCTCGTCGCCGACAAGAAGAACCGATTGCCAGCCAGCGTTTCCTGCTGCTTCCAGCGCCATGGCGACAAGATGCCTGCCGATCCCCAGATTCTTGTGGGCCGGGCGAACCGCCAGCGGCCCGAGCATGAGCGAGCGGCCCTTTCCCGCGGCGATCGGTGTCATGCGGACAGACGCGATGACCATGCCATTCCTGATGCCGACAAAGGACAGATCACGCTCATGCGGTCCGCCCTCGCGGATCTTGTAAGCGGCACGCGCGAAACGGCCGGGCCCGAAAGCCTCTTCGTTCAGGGTATCGATTTCAGGGTCATGCGCCGGGGTTTCCGGCATGTATGTGACGTCGGCAAGGCTCATGTCTTTGCAGTCCGGTATGCGAGAAAAGGGTGCCGCCACAGGCAGCGTTCGCCAATGCGCTCAGGCGCGGGCGTCCTTTCGTCGTCGGTCGAACCGGATGGCTGCAAAGAAATCCAACATGAAAGTCCCGCTAGCATCAAACGCGGGCGGCTGCAATCGGCCTTGTGCCGGTGTGCATCGGTTGACGCTGTGTTTCCCGTTCACAATGGTGCCTTCAACCGATGGCCGCCCTATATGCGAACCTGACCGGAAAGGAATTGTGATGGGTTTGCTTGTCGACGGAAAATGGGAAGACAACTGGTACGATACCAGCGCGAGCGGCGGCCGGTTCGTGCGCTCGCAGTCGCAATGGCGCGACTGGATCACAGCCGATGGGCTGCCCGCTCCGGGAAGGGAGCGCGGCTTCAGGGCCGAACCCGGCCGCTATCATCTCTATGTTTCGCTGGCCTGCCCGTGGGCGCACCGCACACTGATCTTCCGGGCGCTGAAGAAGCTTGAGAAGGTGATCTCGGTTTCCGTGGTCGATCATTTCATGGGCGAGGATGGCTGGACCTTCCGAAAGCGTGATGGGGCGACCGGCGACACGCTTTACGGGCTGGAATTTCTCCACCAGATCTACACCCGCGCCGATCCTGCTTACTCCGGCCGGGTAACGGTGCCAGTTCTGTGGGACAAGCAGGAGCAGACCATTGTCAGCAATGAATCTGCGGAAATCATTCGCATGCTCAATTCCGCTTTTGACGAATGGGGCGATGCGGGCGTGGATTTTTATCCCAAGGCTTTGCGGAAAGAGATCGACGCTCTCAACGATGCCATCTACCCGGCAGTAAACAACGGCGTTTATCGTGCAGGTTTCGCCACCACGCAGGAGGCGTATGAGGAAGCTTATGGCGAATTGTTCGCCATGCTGGACACCCTGGACGACAGGCTGTCGCGACAGCGTTACCTGACAGGGGCGGGCATTACCGAAGCCGACTGGCGACTTTTCACCACGCTGGTGCGCTTCGATCCGGTCTATATCGGCCATTTCAAATGCAACCGGCAGCGCATCGCCGATTATCCCAACCTGTCAAATTATGTGCGTGACCTGTTTCAGGTTCCGGGTGTGGCAGGCACCGTCGATCTGCACCACATCAAGTGGCACTATTACGGAAGCCACAAGACGATAAATCCCACTGGCATCGTGCCGCTGGGGCCGGACGTGGATTTTGCGGCCCCGCATGATCGGGACCGCTTTGAGACACAAGCTCACCAATAGGGTGAAGCTGTCTCGCCAGCGAACACTTCGGAAAGCCGCTTGCGGGTGGCCGGTGTCGTTTCTTCCGGCAGGGCGTCGAGCGCGAAGAAGCCAGCGTCGGCTATTTCCCGGTCGGGCAGTTTTGGCGACGGCTGGCTGAAGTGCTCGATAAAATAGAGGCCGACGTGGTCACGCCGGCTGGACCGGCGGTTGAAGTGCATCGAGATCAGGGCCGGCGGGCCCGACATGACGATGTTGGCTTCTTCGGAAAGTTCACGCTCCAGCGCTTCCAGCATCGTCTCGCCCACTTCCACGCCGCCGCCGGGCAGCTGCCAGCCGGGAACATAGGTGTGGCGCACCAGCAGGACGGTGCGCGCCTGAGGGTCATGGACGAGACCGCGCACACCCAGCGTCATCGGACGCCGCAGCAGGAAATAGAAATGAAACAGCCGCGTCGTCAGGCCGGGACGTTTGTTTTCATGCGAAACGGCGGGCGGATCGGAACTGTTCATTTCACTTTCCGTTTCCTGTGAGTTTTTTTGACGGGTGGCGAGTGGAAAGAGCCGCTCGCCTCGCTTATGAAGACGGCCATGTTCAGGCTTGCGCATCTGTCCGACGCTCATCTCGGTCCGCTCCCCGATGTAACCTATCGCGAACTCGCCTCCAAGCGGGCGGTCGGCTACATCAACTGGCAGAGAAATCGCCGGCGTCACATGCATGACTCGGTTATCGACACGATTGTCGCAGATGTCAGGGCGAGCGGAGCCGATCACATCGCAGTCACCGGTGATCTGGTCAATCTGGCGCTGGACGGCGAAATCAGGATGGCCCGTCAATGGCTTGAAACGCTGGGCGAACCCCGCGACGTCTCGGTGGTGCCCGGCAACCATGACGCCTATGTGCCGGGAGCCTTCGCCAAGGTCTGCCGCGAATGGGCGCCATGGATGAGCGGGGATGAGATCAGCGGGGATCATCATGCCGGGCCGCGAGATCACCGCGACTTTCCCTATTTGCGGATACGTGGAGATATCGCGCTGATCGGTGTGTCTTCTGCCCGTGCCACAGCGCCCTTCATGGCCAACGGCTATCTGCGGGAAGGGCAGGGGCGGCGTCTGGCCGCTCTTCTGGACGAAACGGCGGCCAGAGGTCTGTGCCGGGTGGTGATGATCCACCATCCGCCAGTGCGCAACGCCGTGCCTCAGCATAAACGGCTGTTCGGCATCAGGCGATTTGGCAGGATCATGAAGCGTCATGGGGCAGAACTCGTCCTGCACGGTCACTCCCACGACCCGTCGCTGAACTTCCTCGATGGCGCCAATGGTCCGGTTCCCGTTGTGGGCGTGGCAGCGGCGGGACAGGCGCCCGGCGGCAAGCATGCGCCCGCGCAGTATAATCTGATCGACATCGCCGCTGATGGAACCGGATGGAACCTGAAGCTGACGCGACGCGGTCTGGAAGGGGCGACTTTGCCTCCTGCCGATCTCGAAGTTCGTGATCTTGTGGCCAGGCCGGGTGAAAAGGTTATCTCGGTTAAAAGCGCAGAGCGATCTGCCTGAGGTGATCCCAGAACAGCACCAGCGATAAAAGCACACCGGTGAGCGCGCCGGCGGCAATGAAGGCGAGGGCGGAACGGAAGGCTTCCCGGCGCTGGCTTCGGTGTCCGGCCTTTGCCTGCGGTTCATCTGCCGGGGTTTCGGGCTGGGAAGGGGTGGCGTACAGCTGACCGCCAGCGTCCAGCATGCGCTGCCGCTCGACGATGCGTTCGGCGATATAGCGCGTCACCTGATCGGCGACCGGTTTTATCTCGGTGGATTCAGCCAGAACGACCCGTCCGAGGCGGGTGTCGCGCAGGAAACGATAGGTGCGCCGGTCGCGACCCATGGCGATGTGGGCCACGGCGTCGATCCACAGCCGGGGCTGCAAGCCGGACGAAAGGGCGAAATCGAAAATTTCGATGTCGTTCGGAACTTCAGCGAATATTGGAGCCAGTTCGGTGGCGAGGAGTTCGAGGCGCGCATGCTGTGCATCGCGCATGTCGATCACCACGTCATCGCGGTCGGCAAGATTGTTCTTCACCTCGCGGATGGCAGATGCCAGCGCCGAGGGGGCGCCATCCCGTGATGACGCGATTTCTTCGCTGTTGCCCGCCATCGTCTGCCCGCCCGCATCCGGTTGCAGCACTGGAAACCGAAGCTGTTTCCGGACATCCAGTACCCGATCAGCGTATCAGCAATATCAATTGTGGCGAAAGAGCGGAATGCGTCTTTTCAGATGAGCATCAGTGGGCGTCGCCGAAACCGGCTGCCTGCAGCGCGCCAAGCAGCTTGTCCACCATATCCGGCGGATATTTCCTCTCTTCCAGAACCCGCCTCGGTTTGGCGGAGAAGTAGGGGAATCTGTCCTTCAGTGTGGTCAGCAACTGATCGCGTGTCCTCACATCTCCTGTGTGATCGGCGGCGATCAGTCGTGCCACGAGATAATGCGAACGTTCGGACGCCGGGTTCAGCCCCGCGGCGGCATTGGCCGCCTTATCCATGTCGCCCTGCATGAAATAGGAGAGGAACAGTCCAAAGTCCCACCAGGCCGGCCGGGCGCTCGACCCGTCGACGGCGCGCGCCATGATCGGGGTCGCGGCCGCATATTCGCCTGCGAAGATCAGGACGTAGGCATAGGCAGCCGCCATCGACAGATCATAGGTGTTCAGCTCATAGGCTTTCCGCATCCAGTGTATGGATTCCTCGGTGTTTCCGAGGCGCGAGTTGAGATAGCCATAGGCGCGGTGTGCATAGGAGCTGGTGGCGCCCATCTGCACCGCTTTTCGACCCATGGACAAAGCCCGTTCCCGCGATGCATCTGCGGGGTAGCTGTATCCGCTCGTAACTGTCTGGAGATCAAGAACCGCCATTTCCGAATAGATCAGCGGCGACTTGCCTCCCTGCTCGAGGAGTTTCTCAAAGCAGCTGTAGGCGGCCCTGTGCGTCTGCTCTCTCGGATCCTGGTAATAGTCGTCATTGAGAAGCAGGCATTTGGTGAGGCCTGCCTGAACGCCGGCCTGTTCGATATAGGCGTATATGATTCCTGAGGCGGTGTTGGTGGTGCTGAGCAACGCGGCAACGCTGTCTTCGATGCGTTCGGGCGACAGTTCCTGCGGAGAGAAAGTGCGCGAGTGAAGCACGCGGCCGTTGCCGATGTTCTGCAGCTCAACCGTCACGCTGCCCTGCTGGTGCCCCGAGGTTATCTTGAAAGCAAAACTCGTAGCATTGGCGACGGGGTCCGGCGTCCCCTGAAAGTCGCGGCCGATGAAATCGAGCGTATCGAAACCTGAAAGACCGCTGCGAAGTGTCGCCAACATGGAAACCTGCTCGGGAGTGTCCGCGCTGGCTTCAATGTAAATCACGGGCAGAGCGTCCGGGCCCTGTCCCGCGATGCTGCCCGTGCGGGAGTTTTCGATAAAGCCCGACAGATCGGTCTGGCGCAGAAACAGCATTGCCATCATGAGCGTCACGACGCCGATGGCGGCCCACATCAATGCGATATGCAGGGAGAAGGAACGGGTTGCAGCAACCGCTGGAGATTTCACCTCATGTGATGGTTCCGATACACTGGGCGCGTCTCCGGAGCCTTCCCCCGATTGATTTTCGACGTAGCTGGGAATGTAGCTTCCGCGCGGAATAACTATCTGAAGCGGATCGGATGCTCCTTCGGTGGCGAAGTATTGCTGGAGAAGATCGCGAAGCCGTCCGGCCTGCACACGCACCACCGCATCGGTGGAAGGGTCGAATTCCGTATCCTTGCCGAAGACATCAACGGCAATCGCGTAGCCCTTCAGGCGGTCGGCCTGACCCGCCTGTTCGCGTTCAACAAGATATCTGAGGAGGTCGCGGGCGCGCTCCGACCGGCTGAACGTGTTGCTGGCGAGAACGCGTTCCAGTGTCGTGCGCACTGCGGGGGCAGCAGGCGTGATGGGCTGCAAATGTCGAACCTCTCCTCGGATCGGCAGGAAGGTCGATCATATAGAGTTCCGCTCCCGGGGGACAAGCGCCGGCGCGGAAAGCCAACAGGCTGAAGGGCCGGTTGCGTGAGGCAACCGGCCCGGTGGTTAACAATTACTTACCGGCTACGATTCGATTTGCTGCCGATACGATCGCTTCGAGTGACGCGGCAACGATATTGGTGTTGATGCCGACGCCGAACAGCCGTCCGCCCGGATGCTCGATCTCTACATAGGAGATGGCGGAAGCATTGGAACCACTCTGGAGCGAGTGCTCTGAATAGTCGAGCACCGACATCGGCACGCCGATATGGCGCGAGAGGGCATCGACAAAGCCGTCGATCGGACCGGTGCCGACGCCTTCGATCTTCATCTCCCTGCCGTTATCGATGATCGTGGCTTCGAGAATACGGCGGCCCTTCACGGTGCTGTCGGGGAACGTGTGATGGTCGACAAACTTCATCCGACCTGCCGGCTGCTCGACATAGATGCGCTGGAATTCATCGTGGATGCGGCGTGAGGGCAGCTCCTTGCCTTCCTCGTCGGTGATTTCCTGAATGACCTCGCGGAATTCCACCTGCAGGTTGCGCGGCAGATTGATGCCGTAGTCGGTCTGCATGATGTAGGCGATGCCGCCCTTGCCCGACTGCGAGTTGATGCGGATGATCGCCTCGTAGGAGCGGCCGACATCCTGCGGGTCGATCGGCAGATAGGGCACTTCCCACACAGGCGAATTCGCCTTCTTCAGGGCAATCATGCCCTTGTTGATGGCGTCCTGATGCGAGCCGGAGAAGGCCGTGTAAACCAGCTCGCCAACATAGGGGTGGCGCTCGGCGATCCTGAGCTGGTTGGAGTATTCGTAGACGTCCTTCATGCGGTTGATGTCGGTGCAGTCGAGCTGCGGGTCCACGCCCTGCGTGTACATATTGAGCGCCAGCGTCACCACATCGACATTGCCGGTGCGCTCGCCATTGCCGAACAAGGTGCCTTCCACGCGGTCCGCGCCTGCCATCAGGCCGAGCTCGGTGGCGGCGATACCGGTGCCACGGTCATTGTGCGGATGCAGCGATATGATCAGGCTGTCGCGCCGGTCGAGGTTGCGGCACATCCATTCGATCTGGTCCGCGTAGACATTGGGCGTGTTCATCTCAACGGTTGAAGGCAGGTTGAGGATCAGCCTGTTGTCCGGGGTCGGGTTGACGATTTCCGTGACCGCATTGCAGATCTCCAGCGCCACTTCGAGCTCGGTGCCGGTGAAGCTCTCCGGCGAATACTGGAAACGATAGCCGCCACCGGCCTTCGTGGCCATGTCCATGATCATCTTCGCGGCATCGGTGGCGATCTGCTTGATGCCGCCGACATCCTTCGCGAAGACGACCCGGCGCTGCAATTCGCTGGTTGAATTGTAAAAATGGATGATCGGCGTATTGGCGCCTTCCAATGCCTCGAACGTGCGGGTGATCAGTTCCGGCCGGCACTGCACCAGCACCTGCAGATCGACATCATCCGGCACATTGCCTTCTTCGATCGCCCAGCGGCAGAAGTCGAAATCGGTCTGCGAGGCGGAAGGGAAGCCGATCTCGATTTCCGGGAAGCCCATGTCGAGCAGCAGCTGGAACATGCGGGCCTTGCGGTCCTGACCCATCGGGTCGACCAGCGCCTGATTGCCATCGCGCAAATCCACCGAGCACCAGATCGGCGCCTTCTCGATGCGCTTCGAGGGCCAGGTTCGGGCTGACATGTCCGGTGCGGGGAAAGGATGGTACTTCTGTGCCGCGTCCGGCATGCCCTTGCGGCTGGAACTGGTGGCAACGGGTTGCTTTGCGTTCATCGTCATCTTCTCCGGTTTCCACCGACCTGCCACAGGAATGGCTGTCATCGGATCGGCGGTGCCTTAATAAAAATCGGTCGTAGGGTACAGGTTTGCCAAGGAGCATCATGCCGGGCGGCGGTATCGACCGCCGGGCGCTCCTTCAGCGAACCCGGCGATCGCCGATAAGGCCGAGAAGAAGGAGAGTGGAGGCAAGCGCGCGCAACGTCTCGCCGGAGAAGCCGGTCGAGCGGTTGGAAGCGGATGCAGGGCGCTTGGTCATGGAGGCTCTCTTACAGGAGCCGTCCCTCAGAGGCAAGACACGGGCAGAACTTTCCGTCCATTCCAGCCTGCCATGCAATGGCTGAGCGCCTGATCGGGGTAACATGAGCCGAGGCTTCAGCTGACCATCCTGCGTGCAAACAGCCTCGCTATGGGCGGCCCGATCAGCAGCACGATCATGAAGCGGGATGTTTGCATGGCCATCACGAATGACAGATCAACCTTGTCGGTGGCAGCTGCGATGATGGCAATCGTTTCCATGGCGCCGGGGCTGGTTGCGAGATAGGCCGTCATCGGGTCGATGCCCAGCATCCGGCTCATGAGCCAGCCAAGCCCGGCGCAGAATATCAGCAAGGCAGCGATCGAGCCGAGGATCTGGGGCAGGGCGCGCATGGCATGGTGAAGGGCAGGTCGGGTGAAGCCAAGCCCGATGTGCCAGCCGATCATCGCGTAGCTCATGCCCAGCAGCCATGGCGGCAGATCGAATTCCATACCCGTGCCGAGATGCAGCGCCATGCCGATGAACATCGCCCCAAGAAAAAACGGCGAGGGCAGCCGCAGCACCTTGCCAAGGCTGGCTCCACCGATCGCCACGGCCAGAGTGACCAGCAAGCCGGTTTGCAGCGGCGGAAACCAGATGATGTCCGGCACGTCGATCCGGGTCGTATCGATCCACAGCCCGGCAATCAGAGAAGCGGATATGGAAATGATGATGACCCGCAAATACTGCATGACGGCGACAAGACGCTGATCAGCACCGAAGGAGCCCGCCATCAGCACCATCACCGCTGCCGCACCGGGGGCCGATCCCCACAGTGCCGTGGTTCCCGGCAGTATGCGCAGGCGGCTGATCAGCCATCCGAGAAAGCCTGATGCGGCAAGCGTGGCCATAACCGCGCCGAGGATTGGAGGCCAGCTTGCGTAGAAAAGGCCAAGAATGTCAGCGGACACGGAGTTGGCGATGAGACAGCCAATCACACCCTGCGCGAGGCCGAAGGCAGGTGTTGGTACGCGCACCGTGGCGCCGCTCACGCCGATCACGATGCCGGCCAGCATCGGTCCGATCAGCAGGGGGGCGGGAACACTGGCGAGTTCGAGCAGCACCACCACCGAGGCAGAAAGGGCGAAGAGCAGAGCCCACTGGAGAGGCGGCGAAGCATGCGACAGGCGCGATCCGGTCTGTTGCTCCTGAGGCTTTTGGCTTGTCTGATCCATGGACTGGCTTTGCAGAAAGGATTGAGGGCGCAGCCATCGGCCGGTGCCTGCGCAAATCGCCGATCCGATCGGATCAGCGCATCCCTGATAGAATCAAATTCAGCGAAAGCGAACCTGCAAAACACGAAACGCCGCGAAGGCACGAAGGCTGATCAGGGAAGGCCAATGCCTCCGGCCGGTTCTGTCTCGACCTGAAACTCAAAGCCTGAAACCAGAGGGCGGGCCCTGGCAATGGTTTCCTGAACATGGGGAAGCTGCAGCGAAGCCTGATGGCTCTCGGCGTCGGCCCACACCTCTGTCACCCAAAGAGCCGAAGAGTCGGCCGGGTCGCGGGAAACCACATAGCTGAGGCAGCCCGGCAGAGCGCTGGCGGCTTTCAGGATGAGTTCCAGAAGCTCGTCGCGCTTACCCGGCGCTGCGCGCAATTTTCCGATCAGCCCATACATGAGCAACCTCCCTGTCTGCCTGCTTACAAGCCGCCGCCACATATGCAGGGTGATTCAGATCGCGCGAATGCGCAACCATGAATCTTTACAAGGGTCTGCGGGTTCCGGCTGAGGAAGTGATTCAGGCGAAGGGAACCGCCACGCTGCCCTTCGGGAGCTTGGCTTCATCATCCGGTTCGACGTGGATCGTCACGCGCACGGACGGATTGTCAGCTTTCAGCGCGTCCTCGATGCGGTCGCAGATTACATGCGCTTCGCCGACAGGCATGTCGGAGTCCACCACCATGTGAAACTCGATGAAGGTGGCGCGTCCGGCAATCCGGGTCTTCAGATCGTGGACTTCCAGCGCGCCCCTGGAGTTGACCGAGATGATATCCCGGATGCGCATCTGATCTTCGATGTCGACGCTGCGGTCCATGAGGCCGTTCAGGGATTCGCCCATCACCTTCCAGCCCTGATAGAGGATGTTCACGGCGACGATCAGCGCCAGCAGCGGGTCCAGCACATGCCAGCCGGTAAACACGGCGGCGACAAGGCCGATGATGACGCCCGCCGAAGTTACGACGTCGGTCATGATGTGCTGGCCATCGGCAACCAGAGCGGGCGATCTCGCGCGGCGGCCCGAACGGATCAGAACCGTCGCCCATATGCAGTTGATGAGAGCGGCAAAGCCATTGATGGCCATGCCTTCCCATGGCTGTTCCATGGCCTGCGGAGCCTGGATCGTGTCCCAGACCTGAGCCATGATCAGCAGCGCCGCCACCACGATCAGTACACCTTCGAGCACGGCCGAGAAATATTCGGCCTTGTGATGCCCGAAGGGATGGTCGCTGTCTGCCGGCTTGTGGCTGACGCGGATGGCCCACAGGGCCGCGCCTGCGGTGATGAGATTGACGATGGATTCCAGCGCATCAGAATAGAGCGCCACGGAGCCGGTCATGCGCCAGGCGAGGAATTTCAGCCCCATGACACCGAGGGCGATCAGGATCGACCAGACGGCAAGGATCTGCACCCTGCGCTTCGACGAATTCCGATCCTGATGCACCTGGTCCATTTCCATCAAAGTCAGGCCAGCTTTTCCCGCGCCTTGCGAGGCAGGTGAACGACGATGTTCTCGATAATGCGCATGCCGGCGTCGCCGCCCAGCGTCATGATCGATTCGGGATGGAACTGGACGGCCGCCACCGGTTCCTTCTGATGCTCGAAAGCCATGATGGTGCCGTCCTCGCTGGTGGCCGTCACTTCGAATTCGCGGGGAAGGCGGGCGGGATCGGCAAAGATGGAATGGTACCGGCCGACTGTGACTTCCTTTGGCAGGCCGGAGAAGATGATGCCTTGCTTCGACACGCGAATGCGCGACGGTTTGCCGTGCATCGGAACGGCAAGCTGGCGCAATTCTCCGCCATAGGCTTCGGCAAGCGCCTGCAGCCCGAGGCAGACACCGAAGATCGGCAGCTTGCGCCGGCGCGCCTTGCCGATGGTGGCTGCGCAGTCGAAGTCCTTAGGCGTGCCCGGACCGGGCGACAGCACCACCAGATCCGGCTTCAGCTCGTCGAACACCGAATCGGCTACCGGCGTGCGCACGGTGGAGACGTTCGCGCCGGTCTGGCGGAAGTAGTTCGCCAGCGTGTGGACGAAGCTGTCTTCATGGTCGACCAGCAATATGTTCAGCCCCTCACCGACGCGGGCGGTGGCCCGTTCGACAGCGGCGTTGTTGCCGGCCTTGGCGTCGCGGATGGCGGAAAGCATGGCGGAGGCCTTCAATTCGGTTTCGGCTTCTTCGTCCTCAGGGATGGAATCGAACAGAAGTGTCGCGCCGGCGCGCACTTCGGCAATGCCGTCATTGATGCGGATGGTGCGCAGCGTCAAGCCGGTATTGAGATCGCCGTTGAAATGCACCATGCCGATAGCCCCGCCATACCAGGCGCGGGGGCTTTTCTCGTTGTTCTCGATGAAACGCATAGCCCACAATTTCGGCGCCCCGGTGACAGTGACAGCCCAGGCATGGCTGAGAAAGGCGTCAAAGGCATCCATACCCTCGCGCAGGCGGCCCTCGATATGGTCGACGGTGTGGATGAGGCGCGAATACATCTCGATCTGGCGCCGTCCGATCACGCGTACCGAGCCCGGCTCGCACACCCGGCTCTTGTCGTTGCGGTCGACATCCGAGCACATGGTCAGCTCGCTCTCGTCCTTCTTGGAGTTGAGCAGACGGATGATCTGCTCGGCATCCTCAATGGCGTCGGCGCCACGTTTGATGGTGCCGGAGATCGGGCATGTCTCGACGCGGCGGCCATTCACCCGCACGAACATTTCGGGCGAGGCGCCGACCAGATACTCGCCTTCGCCCAGATTGATGAAGAAGGAATAGGGAGAGGGGTTGGTGGTCTTGAGGCGGCGGGCGATATCGGAAGGCGCGCTCTGGCAGCGTTCATAAAAAGTCTGGCCGGGCACCACCTCGAACAGGTCGCCGCGCTTGAAGCTGGCCATGGCGCTGCGCACCAGCGCCGCATATTCGCCGGGCTCATGGTCGCCGCGCGGCGGTGTGTGGTCCGACGGAGTGAAGGGAGCGGCCGGAGTCTCACGCGGCATGCCCTCTGTGGAAAAATCCTTGCCCGCATAGTCATAGCGGTCGGTCCACGCCTTCGCTGAATAGTGGTCGACGACGAGAATCTCGTCGGGCAGGAACAGCACGAGGTCGCGCTGGCTGTCCGCGCGCTTCAGCTTGTAGTCCACCGGATCGAACTGGAAGGCGAGATCGTAGCCGAAGGCGCCATAAAGGCCGAGATTGCTGTCGTCCGTGGTGTGGAAGAGGGCGGTGATGGCGCGCAGAACGGTGAAAACCGAGGGCGCGCGGCTGCGCTCTTCCTCGGTGAATATGCGGTCCGGCTTGTTTACCTCAAGCAGGATGAGTGCATCGGTCACTTGCGTGATGTGAACTTCCGCCAGATCGGCAAGAGCGGCGTGAAATGTCGGCAGCAGGGCTGTGCCACGTTCGTTGAGCGCCTCGATGCGCATGGAGCGGTCGCGGGCGGAAATGACCAGCGGCGGATCGATGATGGCAGTGTCCCAGCGTGTGTAGCGACCGGGATATTCATAGTTGGAGGAGAAGACGGCGCCGCGACGTGAATCCAGTCCGTCGATGTAAGTTTCGATCGCCCCGGCATAGGGCCGGTCATGGCGCTGGCGGGTGATCTCAATCCCCCCCGAGGTGATAAAGCGTTCCGCTCCGTTATCGAGAATTTCCACCGTCATTGCCGTCTCCGTTTTTGACTTCTGGCAACGGACCTGGAGGCTGAAATGTAAAATGGCCGCCCGGACATCCGTTGCGGCCACCATTCATTTTCGCGCGCACGCGTTCAGAAGGCCGCTGTCAGCAGGCCCACCACCACGCAAAGCTCGAGGAACGCATATTCATGGGCACTTCAATAGCCGCCTTCGGCAAGGCCGGCAAGCTGTTTTGATGTTGTCCGGAACATGAACCTGCGAGGGTGGAATCGGAGAGGCGCGGCCCTGTCGGGCAAGCACCTTTCTCTGCTCTCAGCTGAGCCCTTCGATATCGCCATTGTCGTTGAGATAGATGTTCTCGGATGATGGCTTTGAGGGGAGGCCGGGCATGGTCATGATCTCGCCGCAGATGGCCACGACGAAGCCCGCGCCGGCCGAGAGGCGAACT
>NZ_JCAKKP010000021.1:0-60241 GCF_059509755.1 Aquamicrobium sp. YD-1-mutant5 | reverse complement strand
GATCGTTGCGCTGACCTATCGCGCGACGATCGACGTGCCATCCCGGTTCCGGCGCTCCAAGTCTGTCGGCGCGCATCTGGGACTGACACCGCGCACCTGGCAGTCCGGAGAGGTCGACCGGAACGGACGCGTGTCCAAGAGCGGCGACGTGATGGCCCGGGCGGCGCTCTACGAGGCCGCACACATCCTGCTGACCCGCGTGAAGCGCTGGTCGTCGCTCAGGGCATGGGGCATGCGGCTGGTGAAGAACCGGGGACACAAGCGCGCTGTCACCGCTCTTGCTCGACGCATGTCCGTGCTGATGCATCGTATCTGGGTCGAGGGAACCGTCTTCATCTGGAAGATGGGCGATGGCCAGGTCGCGGCCCCGTTGCCGGAGCATGAGATTGCCTGTCGGTCATCCGCATCGTGGGAGGCTGAAATAGGCTGAGAGATCCGCTGCGGCGGAGAGATGTCCCCCGAGGGGACGAGGGTTCGGGTGAGTACGTGGAAAATCTTGTCCGCATCGCCATCTGCGACTGCGAAGACGCGAGTTAGCTTGGCCGCCCGACCTTCCGATCCCTGCTTGTGGCGATCTTGATATCGACCACGGAAAGAAGCGTGAGCCGCTCGGGGTGATGTCGATGATCCGCTCATGGCGTGTCCTCCGGCTTGATGCCTGGGACCCACGGAAGACGGACAGATCGGGATGACTCTTTCGCTACTTGTTGCGAACGCCCAGGATCATTGGCAAGATGATCGCGGGTGGCACTGGGCGCGTGCTTCACACCCACAGAAACAGTTAAAGAAGAGTTCCGGCGGTTTAGGTCGCCAAGATTGGTCGACCTGGATGAAGGGTAAAGCAGACCTGCGGCGCAAGGCAATATGCTTTCGGGTGTTGGTGGGACATAGCCGAGCGAGCTGTGTGGCCTGACGGTGTTGTAGTGCTGACGCCAGCTTTCGGTCAGGATCTGGGCCTCCTTCAGCGTGTAGAAGATTTCGCCGTTGAGCAGTTCATCACGCAGTTTGCCGTTGAAGCTTTCGCAATAGCCGTTCTCCCAGGGTGAACCGGGCTCGATGTAGAGCGTCTTCACGCCGATGCGGCTAAGCCATTCGCGAACGGCAGTGGCGGTAAATTCGGCGCCATTGTCGGAACGTATATGTTCCGGCGGACCATGCCTGGTGAACAACTCAGCAAGGACCGCCAGAACATCGTCGCTTTTGATCTGACGCTGAACATGAATGGCCAGGCACTCGCGGCTGAACTCATCGATCACCGTCAGCATGCGGAAGGCCTTGCCGTCATGGGTGCGATCGGCAACGAAGTCGTAGCTCCAGACATGGGCGCGGTGGGTTGGTCGAAGCCGGATGCAGGATCCGTCGTTCAGCCACAGACGGCCGCGCTTCGGCTGTCTATGTGGTATTTTCAGCCCTTCGCGACGCCAGATCCGCTCCACCCGCTTGGCATTCACCCTCCATCCCTCCTGTCGAAGCATGGCAGTGATGCGACGATAGCCATAGCGACCATAGTCCGAGGCCAGTCTGACAATATCCGCCGTCAGGCGCTTCTCATCAGATCGTGGCAGCAACCGCCGGCGCTGGGTCGAACGGTGCTGGCCAATCACCCGGCATGCACGGCGCTCGGTGACACCGAACACCGCACGCGCATGGGCAGCGCCAGCACGGCGTCGTGAAGGGCTTAATACTTTCCCTCGACAACCTCTTTCAGGATCAATGCATCCAGCGTCAGGTTGGAGACCGCCTTCCTGAGCCGGGCATTCTCCTTCTCCAGAGCTTTCAGGCGTGCTGCCTGCGTCACCTTCAGGCCGCCATATTCACGACGCCAGCGATAGTAGCTCTGCTCCGATATTCCCAGACCTCGGCAGATCGAACCGGTCTTCTCGCCTTGCGAAAGCCGGACCTCCGCCTCCCGCAACATCCCGATGATCTGCTCGGCCGTGTAATTCTTCCGTGCCATTCCGTGCTCCTTTCAAAGCTCAAAATAGCCGAAATCCTAACTCTCAAAATGGACCCGCTTTCAGGGGGAAGGCCAGCGCAACTTGCGCCGGGGAAATGGCGCCGGATGCCTTCCGGTGCCCTGCACGATTCAGCCTGTGTGTCGAACGTGATGCCTATGGCCATGCTGTTTGTGCCTTCAAGGGGCGGCATCAGCCACAATTTCTCCGAAGACACCGACAGAGACGATCTGGCGCTGGGTGGTGAGGTGCTGGCCATGGCTGTCGCCAGACTTGGTGAGCGGATCTGACCGGCAAAGAAGGCAGCGCGGCAAACGCCTGCCTGATGCTGAGGTGCCGGATTGCATGGCGCACCTCCCCCTTCGGTATGATGTCAGGTCATGGTGCGCTGAAGTAGACAGAAAGACCGCAGCGCAAGCTGCGCTCTTTTTTCATCCCGAGGCGAACCATGACCGTTCACACACTTCCCGCTTTTCCTATAGACCAGGTGCGCAGCCGTTTTCCGGCCATATCGAAGCTGGACAATCCGCCGGTCTATTTCGACAATCCCGCAGGCACGCTGGTTCCGCAGCAGGTGATCGATGCGGTTGCCGCCGCCATGGCCAGCGCCACCCACAATCTCGGCGGTTTCTTCGAGGGTTCGAAGCGGGCCGAAGCCATCTGGCAGGATGCGCATGAGGCGATGGCCGACATGCTGGGGGCGACCTCTCATCGCGAGATCGTCATCGCCCAGAGCATGACGGCCCTGACGCTGCATCTGTCGCGCTCGATCGGCCGGTTGTTCCGGCCGGGCGATGAAATCATCCTCACGCAGATGGACCATGAGGGCAACGTGTCGCCGTGGCTGCTGCTGGCCCGCGATCTTGGCCTGACGGTGAAATGGCTGCCGTTCAACCGCGAGAGCTGGCGTATCGAACCGGCCGATCTGGAACCGCTTCTGAGCGAGCGCACACGGCTTCTGGCGCTCAACTTCTCCAGCAACATGACCGGCTCGGTCAACGACGTGGCGGCTCTCACCGCTGTGGCGAAGAAGGCTGGAGCGCTGGTCTATGTCGATGCCGTCCAGCTTGTGCCGCACCGCCTGCCCGACGTGCATGCGCTGGGCTGCGATTTCCTCGTCTGCTCGTCCTACAAGTTCTTCGGGCCGCATCTTGGCGTGCTGTGGGGCCGGGAGGAGCTTCTGGCCAAGCTGGAGCCCTACAAGGTGCGCTGCGCCAGCGACGACCTGCCGGAGCGTTACGAGGCCGGCACGCCGCAGACGGAACTGCTTGCCGGCCTTGCCGCCACCGTTTCCTATGTCGAATGGCTTGGCGAGGCCACGGGCCATGCCGGGTCGCGCCGGGAAAAGCTGCTTGGCGCCTATCGCAGCTTTGCCGCCTATGAGGATGGTCTCACCCGCAGGCTCATCGAAGGGCTGGTGGCGCTGCCGGGCGTAACCGTGCAGGGCATCACCGATCCGGCAGCGCTGAAGCACCGTGTGCCCACCGTGTCCTTCACCCATGCAAGCCTGTCCACCCACACGATAGCTGAGGGACTGGCGGGGAAGGGCATCTGGGCATGGTCGGGGCACAATTATGCGCTCGAACCGTCGCGGCTCCTGGGGCTGGCCGAGAATGAAGGCGTCGTGCGGCTTGGGCTCGCCCATTACAACACGCTTGAAGAGGTGGAGCGCACGCTGGCCGCCATTGCCGAGCTTGTTGCGTAGAAGGCCGACGTGCTAGCCTGACCGGCAATCGCCTGATGGCGATCCGGGCAGGGAATTGGATCGGTTGGATTTGCACAGTGACAGCGGCACGGTAGCCGTATTCAGCGCCCGCCTCGCGCGGGCGCTCGACCGTTGCGACCGTGCCGACGCCCCGCATCTCCTGTTCGATGCCATCAGAAGCATCGTGCCGTTCGAGTTTGTGATGTCGGTCGCCTACAGGCGTGAGGGGCCGCCCGATCACATCGGAGATACGTTCGACGACCCGACCGCCAGGCGGGCGATGGATCTCTATCTCGACGGAACCTATATCCTCAACCCGGTCTACAATGCCTATCTGGCCGGGTTGAAGGCCGGCGTCTACCGCCTGCGTGATCTGGCCCCTGACAACTATTTCTCTTCCGACCACTACAGCCGTTTCAAGGTGCGCCAATATTCCGACGAGGAGCTTGGCTACCGCACCTGGGGCTGGCCTGCGGGCCGGGAGGAAGTGGTGATCGCCATTGAGCTTCCCGAGGCCGAACTGGGGGAGATCAGCCTGTACCGGCTCGCCAGCCGGGGCGGTTTCAGCGATCAGGATTGTGCAGTCCTCAGTGCCGTGGAGCCGCTTGTCGGTTCCGTCTTTCGCGCCATCTGGCAGCATCGCCCACGCCCGGCCCGGAATGAGCGTCGCATCTCGCCGCTCGATCATCTGCTTGTCGACTTCGGCAAGGGCACGCTCAGCCCGCGTGAGTGCGAGGTGGCCCACATGATCCTCAAGGGTCATTCGGGCGACTCCATCGCCCGCAACCTCGGCATTTCCATCACCACGGTGAAGACCCATCGCCAGAACCTCTATGCCAAGCTCGGCCTTGCCACGCAGCAGGAACTGTTCTCGCTGTTCATCCGCTCGCTTCAGGAGAAGGATGTGCTGGCGGGAGAGCGAAGGTAGCTATCCAGCGGTTCCTCCTTTGGGTGGATAACAGGCAGGTATGAGGCTTTGATACCACCCGCTCAGCAGGTTCAGGAGACGGCTTATGAACGATCAGGCTATTGGGCATGAGTGGCTTCCCGGCGCGACGGGGCAGTTCGCGCTTACGGGGCCGTTGAGACGGCTCGGCGGAGAGCACGACCTCAATTTTCGTGGCCCCACCGCTGATGGCGACATTATCGTGAAGGCGATGCGCCCGCAGGCGGATGCGTCATTGGTGGAGCGACAGTGCGCGGCCATCGCATTTGCTCGTGCCGCCGATCCCGGTCTGCCCCTGCCGCAAATCCTGCCGTTCCCGGATGGCCGGCTCTGGCAGATGGTCGACGATGACCGGGGACAGCCGAGGCTGGTCTGGGTGCAGCGCGCGCTGCCGGGCATCGCCATGGGCGAACTGGGACCGCAAAGTCCTGCTCTGCTGTCGGAACTCGGCGAGATAGCGGCGCGGCTGGACCGCGCGCTTGCGGGGTTCGCGCTCGGGCCCGCGCAGGAAGCGGCGAAGTGGGATCTTATGAAAGCCGGATGGATCGCGTCCCATCCGGATGTGCTGGGCGACGGTCCGCGCCGGGCGCTGGTGGAGGCCATTCTGGCTGATTACGAGCGCGTGTTTCCCCGGCTCGCGGCGCTGCCCGTACAGCCTCTGCACAACGATCTCAATGATTACAACATCCTCATTGAACCGAGCCTGACGAAGCCGGCGAAGATCAGCGGGCTGATCGATTTCGGGGACATGACCGTGGCACCTCGTGTCTGCGGGCTCGCCATTGCCGGTGCCTACGCGATCCTCGATCACGAAAAGCCGGAAGAGGCGCTTGCAGCCCTTGTCGCCGGTTATCATGGCGTTGTGCCGCTTGCCGCCGGCGAGATCGACCTGATCTGGCCGCTGCTGCGCATGCGGCTGGCCGTCAGCGTCGTCAACTCGGCTATCGAATCGGCTGGCAAGCCAGACGATCCCTATGTCACGATCTCACAGGCTCCGGCGTGGCGGCTGCTTGAAAATGCGGCGATTGACGGTTCCCTCATGGGAGCGCGATTGCGCGCGGCATGCGGCCTGCCGGTAACGGAAGGCAGCGAACGGGTCATGGCGTGGCTCGATGCCCGGCGCGGCAGCTTCGCGCCGGTCATGGGAGCAGGCCTCAATGAGGCGGAGGTTGCGAGCCTCTCGGTCGAGGATGTCATTGTTCCGGAAAACCCATTCAGCCTCCGCCCCGATGAGGCGCGCTGCCTGACCGGCCATGCGGATGATCGCATCCGCCTTGGCCGCTATGCCGAACCGCGTTTGATCTACACCGACCATGCCTTCCGCAAGGGGCCGTGGAAGGCATCTAACCGCCGCACCATCCATATGGCGGTCGATATTTTCGCGCCGGCCGGACAGGCCGTGCATGCGCCGCTGGCCGGCAGGGTGGCGATGGTGGAATATCGCGCCAGCCCGCTCGATTATGGCGGGGTTGCCATTCTCGAACACCGCACGGACGAGGGCGACATCTTCTATGCGCTCTATGGCCATCTCGATCCTGCCCTATGCGAAAGCCTCAGGGTTGGTGACGAAATTGCGGCCGGAGCGGCCTTCGCCGCACTGGGCGCGCCGGAGGGCAATGGCGGCTGGGAGCCGCATCTGCACTTCCAGCTTGCGCTGACGCTGGACGGCATGGGCCATGACTGGCCGGGCGTTGCCGATCCGGACGACTGGACGCTGTGGCAGGCGATCTGCCCGAACCCGGCCGCCCTGCTGAACCTGCCCGACGACCGTGTGGCCTGCACGGTGATCAACACGGATGCGCTTCTGGCCGGGCGCAAGGCACGGTTCGGCAGCAATCTGAAGCTGAGCTATCGCCAGCCGGTTACGCTGCTGCGCGGCTGGCGCCATCACCTTTTCGACCAGTGGGGCAGGCCCTATCTCGACGCCTACAACAATGTGCCGCATGTCGGCCACGCGCATCCGCGCATCCGCGCCGTGGCCTGCGACCAGCTTGCGCGCATGAACTCCAACACCCGTTATCTGCATCCCGCCCAGACGGCGCTGGCCGAGCGCCTGACGGCACGGCTGCCGAATGAACTGGAGATCTGCTTCTTCGTGAATTCCGGCTCGGAAGCCAATGAGCTGGCGCTGCGGCTGGCCCGCGCCGCCAGCGGCGGCTACGACATCGTGACGCCGGATCATGGCTATCATGGCAACACCACGGGCGCGATCGACATTTCCGCGTACAAGTTCAACAAGCCCGGCATGCACGGCAGGCGGCCATGGGTGCATCTTGTCGAGGTGGCGGATGATTATCGCGGCCGTTTCCGCCGCGATGATCCGGACCGGGCCGCACGCTATGCCGCGCAGGTGGACGAGGCGCTGGCCGAAATCGGGCGCAACGGCGGCAGGCTGGCCGGTTTCATAGCCGAAACCTTTCCCAGCGTCGGCGGCCAGATCATTCTCCCGGAAGGCTATCTGGCGGAAGTGTATCGGCGCGTCCGGGCAGCGGGCGGCATCTGCATCGCCGATGAGGTGCAGACCGGACTTGGCCGTCTGGGCGACTGTTATTTCGGTTTCGAGCAGCAGAAGGTGCGGCCCGATATCGTGGTTCTCGGCAAGCCGCTGGGCAACGGTCACCCGGTGGGCGCGGTCATCACCACGCGCGAAATCGCCGCCCGCTTCGCCGAAGGGCCGGAATATTTCTCCACCTTCGGCGGTTCCAACCTGTCCTGCCGCATCGCGTCCGAAGTGCTCGACATCGTTGACGACGAGGGGTTGCAGGAGAATGCGCGGCTGATGGGGGATCGCCTGCTTTCCGGCATGCGGGAGCTGGGCGAACAGCACGAGATCGTCGGCGATGTGCGCGGCATCGGCCTGTTCACCGGCCTCGATCTGGTCACCGACCGGGAGAGCCGTGCGCCCGGCACCGACCTCGCTTACTATGTGATGAACCGCCTGCGCGACATGCGCATCCTTGTCGGCCGCGAAGGTCCGGCCGACAACATTCTCAAGATCCGGCCGCCGCTGACCATCGGTGCGGATGACATCGACATGCTGCTCGACAGGCTGGATCTGAGCCTGAGGGAGGCGGGGGCGACGCTGCGCGCCACAAGGCCCTGAAAATCGGCAACGTCATGCGACTTTCGTCGCATGACGTTGCGTGTTCCGGTGAGTAACGCGAAGACCCTTGCGTGCCTGCTGTTGACCGTTACTGCCATGCAAGTCATAGGTTTCTGCCTCAGGCCGCGCTCAGGATCCGGGGGAGACAACGCGCGTGCGCATCAGGGAGGACTGCATGGAAGGGCTTCTCGCTCTGTCCCGGGCTATCGACCGCGTCAACGAATTCATCGGCAAATGGGTCTCCTGGCTGATCCTCGCCTCCATTCTCGTCAGTTCCGTCAATGCCGTGGTGCGCAAGACGTTCAACATGTCTTCGAACGCCTGGCTTGAGCTGCAATGGTATCTGTTTGGCGCGGCTTTCCTGCTCGCTGCCGCCTACACGCTCAAGCAGAACGAGCACATCCGCATCGACATCGTCTACGGCCTCTGGTCGCGCCGCGTGCAGCACTGGATCGACCTCATCGGCCATCTCTTCTTCCTGATGCCGTTCTGCCTGCTGATGGTCTACTACCTCGTGCCCTATACGCTGCGGTCGGTGCGCAGCGGCGAGATGTCGACCAACGCCAGCGGGCTCATCATCTGGCCTGCCAAGGCGCTGCTTCTGGCAGGTTTCGTCCTGCTGACGTTCCAGGGGATATCGGAGATCATCAAGAAGATTGCCGTCATGCGCGGTCGGATGGACGATCCCCACCCCTTCATAGCCGCACATGAACAGGCCGAGCTCGACGCCAAGGCACTGGCTGACGAGGTTCGCTCATGATCGAATTCATTGCCCAGAACATGGCGCCGATCATGTTCCTGTCGCTGATCGTGTTTTTGCTGTTCGGCTATCCGGTTGCCTTTGCGCTCGCCGCGAACGGACTGCTGTTCTTCTTCATCGGCGTCGAGCTGGCGCCACTGTCGGGAGGGTCGATCAACCTGTCCTGGCCATTGCTCACGGCCCTGCCGGACCGCTTCTATGGCGGCGTCATGGCCAATGAGACGCTTCTGGCCATACCTTTCTTCACCTTCATGGGCATCGTGCTGGAACGTTCCGGCATGGCGGAGGACCTGCTCGACACGATCGGGCAGCTCTTCGGGCCGATCCGGGGCGGTCTGGCCTACGCCGTCATTCTGGTCGGTGCGCTGCTGGCGGCGACCACCGGCGTGGTGGCCGCATCGGTCATTGCCATGGGCCTGATCTCGCTGCCGATCATGCTGCGCTACGGCTATGATCGCCGGCTTGCCTCCGGCGTGATCGCGGCGTCCGGCACGCTGGCCCAGATCATCCCGCCTTCGCTGGTGCTGATCGTGCTGGCCGACCAGCTCGGCCGCTCCGTCGGCGACATGTACAAGGGCGCGCTCATCCCCGGTCTGGTGCTGACGGGCCTCTACATGCTCTACGTGCTGGTGATGTCGTTCGTGCGGCCGAATTCCATGCCGGCACTGCCGGCCGAAGCGCGCACCCTTGGCCATGGCGCGACCTCGCTGTTTGCCGCGCTGCTGTTTGCCGGCGCGATCGGATGGGCCGCCTATCACTATCTGGAACCCACGCATGGCGCCAATGCCGACATACTTGGCGGCTCGGTCGGCGTCGTCGTGATCTATCTCGTGGCCATCGCCGACAAGGGCCTCAACATCAACCTGATGTCGCGGCTGGCGCAGCAGGTGGTGATCGTGCTGATCCCGCCGCTGGCTCTCATCTTCCTGGTGCTCGGCACCATCTTCCTCGGCATAGCGACGCCGACCGAAGGCGGAGCGATGGGCGCGGTTGGCGCTCTGGTCATGGCGGCGGTCAAGGGCAGGCTCTCGCTCGATCTGGTCAGGCAGGCGCTTGCCTCCACCACGCGGCTGTCGTCCTTCGTGCTGTTCATCCTCATTGGCGCCCGCGTCTTCTCGCTCACCTTCTATGGCGTGAACGGGCATGTGTGGGTCGAGCATCTGCTCACCTCGCTGCCGGGCGGCGAGCTCGGCTTCCTCATCGTGGTCAGCATCCTCGTATTCTTTCTGGCTTTCTTCCTCGATTTCTTCGAGCTCGCCTTCATCATCGTGCCTCTGCTGGCCCCCGCTGCAGAAAGCCTGGGCATCGACCTGATCTGGTTCGGCGTGATCCTCGGCGTCAACATGCAGACCAGCTTCATGCACCCGCCTTTCGGCTTTGCGCTGTTCTTCCTGCGCTCCGTCGCGCCGCGCTCGTCTTATATCGACAAGATCACGCGCCAGAAGATAGCGCCTGTAACATCGGGGCAGATCTATTGGGGCGCGGTGCCGTTCGTCGGCATCCAGATCTTCATGGTCGCGCTCACCATCGCTGTTCCCGCAATGGTCATGCACTACAAGGGCAAGGTGGTCGATCCCAGCACCATCGAGATCCGGATGCCGGACCTGCCGACGCTCGGCGGCGACGGGTTTGGGCTGTCTCCGCCTGGCGCACCTTCAGCACCTGCGGCTCCCGACCTTTCCCAGCCACCAAGCTTCAATTAGGCGAGGTAAGGCGTCCTGCTGTTTCGAAGAGTGTCAAGCGTGCCGGATTGCGAACGTTGCCCGGTGATGTCGACCCGGAGGCGGTAGCGGGATTAATCGGCCTGTGACTGGCCTCAGGGTCAGCCATCGCGACTGTGGCAAATCATTTGCTGTCGTCCGCTCACCACAGCAAAACTGGTGCGGTTTCGTGCCGTTTGCCCATAAACACTTCCCGGTTTGAACCCGCTGTTCTCACATGAATGTCGCGCAGTCCATCCGGACGGACGGAATGGTTTCCTTTCGAGGTAGGGCTTCGCAGTTTGAACTCGGCATTAACGATTCCGTTATTCCGATGATTTCGAGGTTTTCACAATATCCGCAAGAGGGCTTTTTTCGTCAACAGTCGACTAAATTATATGGTAAGCTAGTGAGGATGTTTCTATAAATATTCATTATAATCAAGTTGATAACTCAAATCTTGTCGAGCGTCCCAGCTCCTAAAAGTGAAAACCCATTGTGCATCTGGTGATTTGGCGCTAGTTATTCCTTACATTTGTCAGGAATAGGGAGGTGGGTGTGGAGGAGATTTCCATCGGGGAACTCGAGGCGCATCTGCACCGCTTTCCGGCGGTGTCGGAATGGATTTCGATTTCCCAGGCATTGGTCAATTCCTTTGCTGAGCTGACAGGCGATCGGCAGTTCATTCACATCGATCCGGAGCGTGCCTGGCGCGAGGGACTTTTTGGCGGAACGGTCGCTCACGGCTTGCTGACGCTGTCCCTGTTCCCAGCCATGGCGAAGGAGGCGTTACCCCCGCTCAAGAATGTTCGCTCCAGCGTGAATTACGGGTTTGACTATGTCCGCTTCGTCGCGCCTGTAAAGGTTGGGCAAAGGGTGCGTGCCCGCTTTGCTGTCCGCTCGATCGAACCCCGGGGTGCCGACGCCGTTCTGATCGACTGGCAAATCACAGTCGAGATCGACGGCTCCGAACGGCCGGCACTGGTGGCGAATTGGCTTGGGCTGCGCAATCTCGAAAAGATTGCCGCATGACACCTCTCTGGTGGTGGCTGAAACTGGCGGCCACACCTCATCCACCCGGGAATGGTCAGCAGAAAGAAGATTAGTTCATGCCTGAGATTATGCTGGTCCGACACGCCCAGGCTTCGTTCGGTAAATCCGATTATGACGTGCTTTCAGAGCTTGGTCATGAGCAGGCACTGGCGCTCGGGAAAAGTCTTGCCCAGCGCGCAACAGCGCGGCCAGATAAGATCTACATCGGCGCCCAGCGCCGCCATCGCGAAACTCTGGAAGGCCTGGCGGCCGGATTTGGCCTTGATCCCTCCTCTGCCATCGTTCATGAAGGACTGAACGAGTTCAGCGCCGGCGGGCTTATCGCCGCCCGGTACGGTCCGGAAGGATTGCCGTTGGATGTGCGGGGCGACCGTCGCCTGTACTTCCGTGCGTTGCGGGAAATCGTGCTTGCCTGGCAGCGGGATGAAATCGACAATCCGCCGGAAAGCTGGCGCGATTTCTCTTCGCGCGTGCTGAGCGCGCGGGAAGCGATGCTTGCGGAAAAGGGGCGGGTGATGGCCGTCAGCAGTGGCGGTGCGATCAGCCGGATAATCATCAGCGTCCTGGATGCGCCCGCGGCGCAGATGATCTTCTTGCAGCTTCAGATGCGCAACTGCGCGGTTTCTACGCTCGTCGGGTCTGCGAATGGCCTGTTTCTGCATGCCTTCAACGAGCTCCCCTATTTGGGAAGTAGAGAAGATGAAAGGCTGATGACCTATGCATGAAATGACACAGCCCGATGCGGCTTCCGGCGATGAGGGTGTGGTGCTGACGGAGCCAGCCTATCCTTTTCAACGCCACATGGGGTTTGTGATGAAGGCCTGGTCTGCCGACCGGGCTGTGTTCGAACTGCCTCTGCAGGATTATCTGAACAATCGTTATGGCATTCCCCACGGCGGCGTCTACGCGGTGCTCCTCGATACGGTGATGGGCTACAGCGGCAGCTACACAGGCGATCTCGCGGTTCGACGAAAAGCCATGACCTTGTCGTTGACGACGCATTTCGTTTCCCGCCCATCGGGCGAGGTTCTGATCGCGGAGGGCCGTCGGACAGGAGGCGGTAAGTCGACCTTTTTCGCAGAAGGCCGGATCACCGATTCCACCGGCACGCTGATCGCCAGCGGCACGGGGGTCTTTCGCTACACTGGCGTTGGCAACTAAACATCAAGGGATTATGCCGGCGGAATTGATGCGGCGAACCCTGAAACGCAGGGCGGCCGGCAAGTGGCCATTCGCACCCCCCCCATCGCACGCGAATGGCGGTGAACTTGCAGCGCGCTGATTGTCCGGAGGAATACGCGGCATGAACATGACGATCTCACCTGTGCTCGCGCCTGTTATACCTCAAGCGGAAGCGGTTCTCGACATTCCGCGGCGCATTCGTACCTGGGCGGCGCTCCGCCCAGCGCATGTTGCGCTGATCGAGGGGGAAACAACCCTGACAGCAGCTGAATTCTCGGAGCGAATGGATCGTATAGCAGCGGCGCTCGAGGATGCGGGTTTGCGCACCGGGAATGTGATAGCCACCCTTGCCGGGGCGACCGCCGATCATGTTCTGCTTTATATGGGAGCCGCGGCGCTTGGCGTCGCGGTTGCACCCCTGCCAACCTCGGCGCATCCGGATGCGCTGGTACGGATGGTGGAAAACAGCGCGGCGGATGTTCTTTTTGTGGATGAAACCTCGGCAATGCCGGCCGCTATCGGTCAGGCGAAGGAACTTTCGGCGTTCGTTCGGGCAGCGCACTCCTATCCCCCCGCCGCGCCGCGCGAAATCGTGCCCGACCAGCTTTTCGACATCATTTACAGCTCCGGCACCACGGGTGCACCCAAGGGCATCGAGCACGATGTCCGGTTCCGTGACATGCAGGTAAACCGTTTCCGCAATTTCGCCCTGGATGAGAACTCCGTCACGCTTTTTTCGACGCCACTCTATTCCAACACCACGCTGGCGACGCTTATCCCGGTGCTGGCGCGTGGCGGCACGGCCATTCTGATGCGCAAGTTCGAAGAGAAAGGATTTCTGGAACTTTCCGAATGCCACAGGGTCACGCACAGCATTATGGTTCCTGCACAGATCCGGCGTCTGATCGAGTTCCCGGAATTCGATCGCTATGATCTGTCTGCTTATATCGCAAAGCTGTCGACCAGCGCTCCACTACCGCCTGCCATAGTCAGCAGGGTACTTGAGAAGTGGCCGGGCAGAATGATCAATGTCTATGGCATGACGGAAGGCGGGATGAGCGCTGTTCTGGATTGCTCGGCTTTCCCGGACAAATGGCATACCGTCGGCAAAGCTGGCGGCGGCGCGACCATCCGGATCATCGATGCGGAAGGACATGTTCTTCCGCAGGGAGAGATCGGCGAAGCTGTCGGACGCTCCACGACCATGATGAGAGGTTATCGCAAGGCGCCTGAGGCCACCAGCGAGGCAATATGGACAAGCCCGCAAGGCGAGGTGTTCATCCGGTCGGGCGATATGGGACGGCTGGACGAAGACGGCTTTCTGACGCTGCTCGATCGTCGCAAGGACATGATCATCTCCGGCGGGTTCAACATTTTTGCTGCGGATCTCGAAGCGGTTGTGGATGTGCATCCCGATGTGAGAGATGTCGCAGTCATCGGTGTGCCGAGCGACAGATGGGGCGAAACGCCGGTTGCCTGCGTTGTGATGCAGTCCGGGGCAACCACGACCCCCGATGATCTGCTTTCCTTTGTCAATGCCCGGCTTGGACGCATGCAGCGTCTCGCCGAGGTAAGGCTTTTCGATGAATTGCCACGCAGCCCGATCGGCAAGGTGCTGAAACGCGAGCTTCGCGACGGCTGGGTCTGAGCCCCAGTCGGGAGGCCGTCATGCAAATCACCAGACCGCGGCAGTGGCCCGCAGGGGTTCCCCGCATAATCCGATGTGCCACGTCGTAATGTCTGCGAGAGTTTGCGGCTTTCCGCTGAGGCCACGCCGGGTAGGCCGGCGATCCTCTGTTATGGCCGCGTATTCACCTGTCGGGATTGCCAGAGCCGGGTTGAAGCGCTGCCGGTTGGCTTCGGCAGGTTGCCGGTGTAAAGCGAGGAGACCGGGTTCTCCTCTACATGCAAAACAGCCCTCAGTTCCTGATCGGTTTTTATGGCATCATGCGAGCGGATGCCGGTCGTGCCGGTCAATCCGATGAATCGAAACTTCGAGCTGAAGCACCTGATTGCAGACAGCCGCGCGGACGTTGCGCTGGTCGGACAGGAGCTTCTGGGGCATATGAACCATGGTCGATGGGGCCGCAGGGCTTCATCATGTGCTGGCCGCAGCCTGTGCCGACATGGCTGACCTTATGCCGGATATTGCGCTGCCCACCCGACTGGAAGAGCCGGAACGGGGGGCGGAATATCAGGGATAAGCAGCTGGCCTTCCATAGAAGCTGTCGGTCTTGCTCCCGCCCCACTCACCACCGATGCCGACGACATGGCGGTTATTCGCTACACGTCCGGAACGACCGGACGACAGAAAAGCTATATTATACCCACCATACGCTGATGACCACTCTGGTTGGCGGTGTGATCTGGAACGCCGGTGATTTCAGCGTGTCCACGCTTGCCGTCCTTCCGCCGTTTCATGTCACGCGCATGCAGAGCTCAATGAATAGCTCGATCTTCAGCGGAGAAACCATTGTGCTGATGTCTCGCTGGGATCGACGCGTTGCCGGGGAACTGATCCGTCGGTATGGGGGGCGCTAGCGCAATATCGCCCCCATGGTTATCGACCTTCTCGCCGATCCGGACATTCGTCGGGAGGATCTGACAAGTCTGAGAACCGTGGGCGGCGGCGGTACGATGATGCCGGCAAAGGTTGCGGAGAAGCTGAAGGCGCTGACCGGCATCGACTATATTGAAGGCTATGGAATGACCGGGACGATGACGGCAGTAATAATCAACCCGCTCGATGCGCCGCGCCGTCAGTGTTGGGCATCCCGGTTTTCGGCGTCGATGCCCCTATCATCGGCGATGCTGGCAATGAGCTGGGTATGAGATCATCGTGTGGTGTCGTCAGGAAATGGCGACCTACAAGGTTCCCCGGAAAATCGTCTTCGTAGACGCGCTGCCGAAGTCGGACAGCGGGAAGATTCAGTGGATGGAATTGCAGGCACGGGCAGGACAGGACTTTGCAGGATAGAGCATTTTGCATAGATGGAAAAATCTGGCGTCGCACAAATGCAGCTGAAACAAAGAAATGCTTTGCCAATAGCCCGAAGGCTGATCCGCGAAACTCTCGTGGACCGGTTGCCTATTTACCCTGGAATTTTGCTAGGCGTTTTTCGACAAAAGCCTGCGCCGCCTCACGATGATCCGCGGTCAGCATGGACAAAGTATGGTTGCGTGCTTCCTGATCGAGGCAGACGGCGAGGCCAGCACCGCTGGCTGCAAGGGCAAGGTTGGATTTCATCCGGCCATAAGTCAGCGTCGGGCCGTTGGCTAGAGACTGGCCGAGTTCACTGGCCACACTCTGAACCTGATCGGTGGGAACCGAGCGGGTAACGATTCCCAGATCGAAAGCCTCCTTGCCGGAGAGAATTGCAGAAAGCAGATATAGCTCGCGGGCCTTCGCGGCACCGACCATCTGTGTGAGAAAATAGCTTCCGCCGAAATCGCCTGACAGAGCGACTTTTGCGAATGCCGTGGTGAGTTTTGCATCTTCGGCGCATATGCGCAGGTCGCAGGCGAGTGCCAGCGACAGGCCGGCGCCTGCAGCAGAGCCTTCAATCGCAGCGATCGTCGGCTTGGGCATCAGATGAAGATAGCTGGCCGCACTCATGCGCTCGCGCAGATTGTGAATGCGGCGGCCGGCTGCAAGGCCGGCTCCGGCCCGCTCATTCATCGCCTTGACATCACCGCCGACACAGAAATGGCCGCCCGCTCCGGTCAGAATGACCGCGCGGATTTCGTCATCTTCGGCAGCTTCTGCCAGCCCTTGCGTCAGCGCCTGCGTCATATCAGGTGTCATGGCATTCCGGCGTTCCCGACGGTTCAGGCAGATGGTCAGTAAACCACCCTCCCGTTTCAGCAGAATCTGCTCCGGCATTTTGCTCCTCCACTCATTCCTGACGTTTGTCAGTTTTCTGTTTACGCACTGGGGCCGGCTGGGGCAAGATGGCCTTCGGGTTGAGGCGCTGAAAAACGCGCGGTAATGATGTCAGATTCCGTATGCCCTGGAGTTGCAGATGACCCGAAACACGCTGCCTGACGAGCCCACCGGCGAGACGGGCAATGTTCTGGCCGAAGCGTCAGTGGATGTCGTGCGCAATGAAGAGCTCGTGCGGCGGCGGCGCGAGCAGATTTGCGATGCGGCGCTTGATCTGTTTCTGGAGAAGGGCTTCGCTTCCACCACCATTCGCGACATTTGCGGGCGTTCGGGCGTTAATCATGCCAGCATCTACGATTATGTGGCGAACAAGAATGACGCCTTGCGCAGGTTGCTGAACCAGCTCTGGTTCAGAACCGATGTGCCGATGCTGCCCGATCTGCTGAAGCAGGCCGATCGCGGACTCGAAGATGTGCTTGCGGAATATTTTCGCGAGACCTGGGATAAGAAGCGCAAAGGAACGCTGCTGATTTATCGTTCGGTGCCGGATATGCGTAAGGAAGACCGCGCTGCCATGCGCAATCGTGAGGAAAGGCTGCTGGAAGACAGCGCGGCGCTGCTGGCGACCAGGGCCGGACTGGCGACCGATGACATCCGGGCACAGGTCGCGGCAAATCTAACGGTCTTTCTCGCGGCTTTCGCGCCGATGCGGGATTGGCTCTACCCGCGGGGAGCGGGCTCGGAGCTGCTGGTGCAACTCGTCTCGGTCGGAGCCGCGGCGATGATCTTGCGTATTCTCGAAAGTCCGGTCGGGCCGGATTTGCGGAGCCGTTGATAATCCCCGGGTGACCGTAGGGGAAAGAACGGGGAGGCCGCATCCGGTCACAACGCGGCTGCCGGCCCTTCCTGTTCGTAGCGCCGTGCAATCATCGCGCCGGCCTGCGCAACACGCCGTGCGCGCTCGCCGTCGCGTGCAGGATCGGCACTGGCGCTGCTGGCCGTGCCCTGCGCTGCGCGCGCAGCGACGCCCTGAACGATGGCCGCCCAGCGGAAGCAGTTGAATGCCACGAAGATTTGCCAGTCCGGAATGCGGTCGCGACCGGTCAGCATGGCGTAGTTCTGCAGCATTTCGGCTTCTTCCGGCAAACCTTCCGCCACGAGGTCAGGCGCATACGGCAGAATGCCGTGCATGTGATACGGCAGACAGAGATAGGCAAGATCGGAGATCGGGTGGCCAAGTGTCGACAACTCCCAGTCCAGAACCGCGATGATCCGGGGCTGAGTTGGATGGATGATCATGTTGCCGATGCGGAAATCGCCATGCGTGATGGCGGATTCGTCCTGCACATGGCAATGCTGTGTGAGCCAGTCCCGCAGCCAGTCCATGTCGCTGTAATCGAAATCCGCGGGTAGGGCTGATTTGGCCGCTTCATACTGGCCTGCCCATCTCAATGTCTGCCTTTCCAGATAGTTGGCGGGACGTCCAAAATCCAGCAGGCCGCAGGCTGCGTAATCAACCCGGTGCAGGGCGGCAAGAGTTTCGATCAGCGCGTGCGCCAGCATCGGACGCTCTGCGCGGGGAAGGTCAACCATTGCGGGATTGGGTAGAATACGTCCTTCCACGAACTCCATCAGGTAGAATTCCACGCCGATGATGCCTGTGTCATTGCAGTAGGCGATCATTTTCGGGGTCGGCACCGGCGTCGGTCCCAGCGCTTCCATGATGCGATGTTCGCGGTCGACAGCGTGGGCTTTCGGAAGAAGTTCCCCCGGCGGCTGTTTGCGCAGAACGTAGCGTTTGCCATCCGTGCGGGTGACCAGAAAAGTGGGGTTCGACATCCCGCCCTGAAACTGGCTTATCGTGATCGCTTGTTGGCCTTCGTTGAGCGCCGCCGCCATCCAGCGTGAGAAGGCCTCTTCGTTGAAGCGGTGCTTTTCGAGCGGCTCAACGAGCTGAAGCGCTGAACGTGAATACAATTTCGTCATATTTGCCTCTTCGCGGAGCCCGTGCCCGCGATGCAGTTCGTCATGCTGTTTGAAAGGTCAGATACCGGTGAAGTCTGGTGCGCGGCGCTCAACAAAGCTTTTCACACCCTCACGGAAGTCATCTGATTTGAAGCTTTCCTGCATTTCGCGATCGGCGAGCGTCAGCCCTTCTGCAAAGCTTTGTGTGCAGGCCAGCCGAACCTGTCGCTTCATGATGGCCATGGATCGCGGCGACGAGGTCGTTGCCAGTTGGGCGGCAACCTCACGCACATGCTCCATCAGCTTGTCCTGTGGAAGGGCCGCGTTGACCAATCCGATCCCGGCCGCATACGCCCCGTCGAACTTGCGCGCAGAGAACAGCAGATCGAGCGCGTGTGCTTCACCGACGAGGCGAGGCAACAGCCAGGCTATTCCATGTTCGGCAACGAGGCCGCGTGCCGCAAAGGCTGTGGTGAATTTGGCGTCTTCAGCGGCAAAGCGAAGGTCGCAATACAGTGTGAGAACCAGCCCTATGCCGGCGCAGGGACCATTGATCGCGGCAATCACCGGCTTCGGACAATTGTAGAGATAGCCAAAGCGGCCGGGATACAGATTTCCGAGATCGGGGCCGGGTGCATCGGGAAAGGACACGTCCTCCGGATAGAGTATTTCGCGGCCCGTGCTTTGTCCCCGGTCTGCTGTCTTGTCGAGCGCTTCCATATCAGCGCCCGCGCAAAAACCACGGCCGGCTCCGGTAATGACGATCACGCGAATGGACTTGTCAGCCGCGGCCGCGGCGACCGCATGTCGCAGAGCATCGGCGAGATCCGGTGTCCAGGAATTGAGACGCTCCGGTCTGTTCAGTGTCAGGGTCGCCACGCCGTCACGCGTGTCCACTAGCAAATCCGCTGTCCCTCTCACTTCCATTACTCCCTCTGGAAAACGTCCCGATCATCCATCGATGGCCGGACGGCTGACAATTGTCAGGGCATTTTGTAGGTGCGCTTGTTTAACCCGTCAATCGCATTGCAGCAATATAGTCAACTGTTGACAAAATCAATTGGAAGGCGAAAATGACGCTTGTCACTGGCCTTTGCGCCATTGTATCCTGACATTTGTCAGGCTTTGATTTTTGCCTTGGATGAGCGCCCGGTCGGAGGTGGGTGCGCGGGCCGGCAGGCGAAGCGAAATTCGCGCCGGGCTTTAAATCGGGAGGATTGAATGGCCACAGCTCGGGCCGGTGCTCAGGCATTAAATGCGCACATCCTGCATCGATATGAGGTCGGGCGGAGAGGTTCAACGCTCTGCACCGGGCACGGTGAATTCAACCTGAAACCGGCTCTGGCCCATCTGCACGGCCAGTTCTGGGGGGGCGTCAGGTGGTGGAGTTCATAAACGGGAACGGTTCTGCATCGCAGCAATTGCGGAAAGGCTTCGCGCTGTCGGGGGAGGTGCTGCGCATCCGCCACGCGATGGGTGGACAGCATCACCTTTTACGCCTGCCCCTCTTCCTTCTGCGAAATTCTGAACGATCTGTGCCGGCCTGAGAGCGACCGGAAAGGTGTCACTGCATTGACCGATAAACGTAAGCCGAATTGGAAGCACTGATGAATAAGATGGAGCACCAGGCCATGAGCGGGCAGCTGGCAGATAGCGCGAAAACTTTGAACGATCTCGGTATGTCGGCAAAGGCACAGCCATTGCTGGAACGGGTGGTGGAACATATCCGGGTGAATTGCGATCCCGCTTATGAGGAATATGAGCGGCTTGGTCAGAACCATCCCGAAAAATTCACCTTCGCTCCCGGCCAGCTGGAAATCATCGAGGACCTGAAGCGCCAGGCAAAGGCGGCCGGTCTCTGGAATTTCTTCCTGCCGAATGCCGAGACCGGTGAGGGGCTTTCCAATCTCGATTATGCCTATATCGCCTTCGAACTGGGCAAGAACCCGCTGGCGGCTCAGTCGCTGAACTGCTCGGCCCCCGATACCGGAAATATGGAGGTGCTTGAGCGCGTTGGCACCGCTGAGCAGAAACAGCGCTGGCTCGAGCCGCTGCTGACCGGGGAAATCCGTTCTGCTTTTGCCATGACCGAGCCGGACGTCGCCTCGTCCGATGCGCGCAACGTCTCGACCACGGCGGTTCTGGAAAATGGCGAATGGGTCATCAACGGCGAGAAATATTACATTTCGGGTGCCGGTGATCCGCGCTGCAAGATCATGATCGTCATGGTCAAGACGTCACCCGACGCTGACACCTTCCGCCAACAGAGCCAGATTCTGGTGCCCATGGATACGCCCGGTGTCGAGATCCTCGGGCCAATGAAGGTGTTCGGACACGATCATTCGCCGCACGGGCATATGCATCTGCGCTTCACCAATGTGCGCGTGCCGCAGGCCAATATCCTGTGGGGCGAGGGACGTGGTTTCGAGATCAGCCAACTACGTCTGGGACCCGGCCGTATTCACCACTGTATGCGCTCCATCGGGGCAGCGGAAAAGGCGCTCGATCTGATGATTGCACGCGGGCTCAGCCGGAAGGCTTTCGGCAAGCGGATCATTGATCTTGGCAAGAACATGGAGACGATCAGCCGCTCGCGGATAGAGATCGAGGCGATGCGTCTGATGGTGCTGAAAGCCGCGCGTGCCATGGATGTTCTCGGCAACAAGGAGGCCCGTATCTGGGTTTCGATGGCCAAGGCGATGGTGCCGGAGCGCTGCTGCAAGATCATCGACGATGCGATGCAGGTTCATGGCGCGACTGGCGTCAGCCAGTGGACCGATCTGCCTGAGATGTACATGAAACAGCGTACGTTGCGTCTCGCCGACGGCCCGGATGAGGTGCACCACGCTGTGGTCGCACGTGCCGAACGTGCCGCCTTCGAGGCTTCGAATTCGCGGCAGGCCGCAGTCGCCCAGCAACGCAGCAGCGGCATTTTCGAGGGACCATGAGCATGACCGGATTGTTCGATCTCACAGGTCGCGTGGCGCTGTTGACCGGCGCGTCGCGGGGCATGGGCAAGCAGATGGCGCTGGGCCTTGCCAGGCACGGTGCCACGGTCGTGATTTCTTCCCGAAAGCAGGACCAGCTCGATCTCGCCGCCGATGAAATCAACGATCATTGCGGGGCCAGGCGCGCCTATGCGGTGGCGGCTAACGCCGGTCGTGAGGAGGATCTCAGGGCACTGGTCGCCAAAACACATGAGGTCGCCGGGAAGATTGACATTCTCATCGGCAATGCGGGCGTGAACCCGCATTACGGGCCGATCTCGGAAATACCCGACGACGCCTATGAGAAGATCATGAAAACCAATGTGCAGGCCAATCTGTGGCTGACCCGGCTGGTCGTTCCGGACATGGCTGAGAAGAAGCGTGGTTCGCTGATCTTTACCGCGAGCGTGGGGGCTTTGAAGCCTTCTTCGATGCTCGGTGTCTATGGCATGTCGAAGCTGACGCTGATCGGCCTCGTCCGCAACCTTGCGCTGGAATATGGGCCGCAGGGCATTCGGGCCAATGCGATCTGCCCCGGTGTGGTGAAAACCGATTTTGCCCGTGCGCTGTGGGATTCGCCGGAAGCCGAGGAGCGGGCGCGCACCCAGGTTCCGCTGCGCCGCTTTGGCGAGCCGGAGGATTTCGCGGGCGTCGCGGTCTTCCTTGCGTCGGATGAAAGCAGCTTCATGACGGGACAGGCGCTGACGCTGTGCGGCGGCTCCAACATGTGGGCCTGATCATGGAGATCGCCGGCAAGATTGCGGTGGTGACGGGTGCGGCGGGCGGCATTGGTCGCGCGCTTGCACTGGCACTGGCAAAGTCGGGAGCCGCGCACATCGTGTGCGCCGACCTCGACGCTGAGGGCGCGCAAGCCACTGCGGACGCGGTGAATGGCACCGCCATCGTGGGAGACATCTCCAGCGAGAATGGCGTTCGCAACCTGATTGACCGCACGGAAGCCGAAATCGGGCCGATCGGCCTTTTCTGCGGTAATGCCGGGATCATCATGCGCGGTGGCTTCGACATCGCCGATGAGCGGTGGCTGAAGATTTGGGACATCAATGTCATGGCGCATGTGCGCGCCGCGCGCTTGCTGGTGCCTTTGATGAAGGCGCGCGGGGGTGGATATTTCCTGATCACCGCTTCGGCCGCCGGACTGCTTAATCAGGTGGGATCGGCCCCTTATGGCGTCACCAAACACGCGGCTGTGGGGCTCGCGGAATGGCTGGCGCTGACCTATGGCGATGACGGCATCGGCGTTACGGTTCTGTGTCCGCAGGCCGTGCGCACGGCCATGACGGAGGGGCGCGAAAAAGGCGTTGCGAGTATCAATGGCATGATCGAGCCGGATGTTGTCGCCGAGACTGGGCTCGCAGCTGTCCGCGAAGGCCGGTTTCTGGCGCTGCCGCACCCCGAAGTCGAAACCTACATGCGCCGCAAGGCCGACGATTACGATCGCTGGATTGGCGGCATGCGCAAGCTGAACAGGCAGTTCGGAGAGACCGCATCAGTCGAAACCCCGCAGGAAAATGCATGATGCGCGGTGGCGTTGGCAAGCGGATCGCAGCCTCTTTGACGTGCTCTGTCGCGCAGGAAAGGACACCTGAATGGACTTGAGGTTTACGCAACAGGAACTGGACTTTCAGCAGGAAGTCCGGGACTTTTTGAACGCCAGCCTCCCAGAGCATATTTGCGCGGCCGTCCGTTCAGGCGCCGAATTGCCGCGCGCTGTCCTACAGGAGTGGCATGAAATTCTCGGCCGCAAGGGGTGGCTGGGAACGACGTGGCCGAAAGAATATGGCGGACCCGGCTGGACGCCGGTGGAGCGCTATCTCTTCGATGTGGAATGCAATCGGGCCTGCGCACCACGCATCGTGCCGTTTGGCCCGAGCATGCTGGGGCCCGTGATCCAGAATTTCGGCACGCAGGAGCAGAAAGGCAGCATCCTGCCACGGATTCTTTCAGGCGAAGACTGGTGGGCGCAGGGCTATTCGGAACCCGGTGCAGGGTCGGATCTTGCGAGTTTGAAAACGCGCGCCGAACGCGATGGCGACCACTATATCGTCAACGGGCAGAAGACATGGACGACCCTTGGGCAGCACGCCAACAAAATCTTCTGCCTCGTGCGGACAAAAAAGGAAGGCAAGCCTCAGGAGGGCATTAGCTTTCTTATGATGGACATCCCCTCGCCGGGGCTTGAGGTGCGCCCCATCCGTCTGATCGAGGGTGGCTATGAGGTCAACGAAGTCTTTCTCGACAATGTGCGTGTGCCCGTCTCCAATCTCGTCGGAGAGGAAAACAAGGGCTGGACGATCGCCAAATTCCTCCTGAGCCACGAGCGCACGAATATTGCGGGCGTCGGCATCTCGATGCAGGCACTGGAAGAGGTGAAATCACTTGCACGCAGGATGATCCGCAAAGGCAAACCTCTTATAGAGGACCCGCTGTTCGCAGCGCGCATCGCCCGCGTGGAAATCGATCTGGAAGCGATGAAGATCACGAATCTGCGCATGCTGTATCAGGCGCAGAAACAGGGTCATCCCGGGCCGGAAACTTCCATCCTCAAGATCAAGGGAACGCAGGTCAGTCAGGAACTGCGTGATCTGGCCCGTCGCGCGCTCGGCCCTGTGGCCGCTCCATTCCCGGGAACGATAACCGAAGCAGATCTCATGTTCGGTCCGCTGAACTCGGAGGCCAATGCCGCCACCTATTTCAACAACCGCAAGACATCGATCTTCGGCGGATCGAACGAGATCCAGCGAAATATCCTGACCAAAGCGATGCTGGGATTGTAAGCCATGAATTTCGATATGACTGAAGACCGGCAGATGCTGTCTGAAACGCTCAGTCGCTTCCTTGCCGGCCGGTATGATTGGGAAACGCGCAACCGCGTCGCTTATACCGCGCCTTACACCGATGCGGGGCTGTGGCTGGAACTGGCCGAGATGGGTATTCCGGGGGCTCTGGTTCCGGAAGAGCAGGGCGGCTTTGGCGGGACGGGTTTCGATATCTCGGTCGTGTTCGAAGCGCTGGGCCGCGCCCTGTGTCCAGAACCTTTTCTGCCAGCCCTTCTTGCCAGCCGTGTTTTGGGCGCGGTGGGTAAGGATCAGGCCGGCCTTGTCGACGGGTCAATCCGTTACGCGGTGGGCATTTCCGAAATTGATGCCCCCTATGACCTTGCCGGCATTGCCACCTGTGCGCGCGCAAATGGGGTGGGCTTTACTCTTTCGGGCCGCAAGACCGCGGTATATGGCGCGCAGGTGGCGGATAGGCTCCTCATTGCCGCACTGCTGGATGGCAAGCCGGCCGTCTTCGAGGTCGATCCCCGTGCAGCTGGCATCGCGCCTTACGGCATGATTGACGGAGGTGGCGCGGCCGAGGTTCTGATGGACGAAACTCCGGCCGTGTTGCTCGCCAGGGACGCCGGGGCGCTGCTGAACAGCGTGATCAGAGCCGGGCGGCTGGCCCTGTGTGCGGAAGCGGTTGGCGCGATGCAGTTTGCCTATGAGCTTCTTCTGGACTACCTCAAAACCCGCCGCCAATTCGGCGTTGCCATCGGAAGCTTCCAGGCCCTTCAGCACCGAACCGTCGATCTGCTGACCGAAATCGAACAGGCCCGTTCGATCACGATTGCGGCTGCCGATGCTCTGGATGGACCTGACGGAGACCTGAAGGCGGCCATGGCAAAGAACCTCATCGGCCGGGCTGCGCGTCTGGTTGCGGAGGAGACGATCCAGATGAGTGGCGGCATCGGCATGACCTGGGAATATGCCGGTTCGCATTACTCCAAACGTCTTGTCATGATCGATCACCAGTTGGGCGACACGGACCATTGCCTTGAGGAGGTCATGCAGTCCTATGCTGCGTGAAAAATGGCGCGCCTGTGCGATGGGGTGACATTCCCATCTGATTATACTGGAACCGACGGTTGTGGGTTCCGAAATTCCTGATGTCTTGCGGCCCGGACCCAGCGAGACGCATGGATTGTATTGCTTTCTGGAAGAGGGAAAGACCGGATGTCATCATTGTCTGGAGATCTTGGGGCGGATTTCGGTGCGGACCGTTCTGTCCAAAGGCTGCTTGTGGCCAATCGCGGAGAGATAGCTCTTCGGATCTTCCGTACGGCTGAAGAACTTGGCATTGAAACAATCGCGGTTTTTACGTCCGACGAAGCCGGTTCTCCGCATGTCGCCGGCGCCGATGAGGCTTTTGAGCTGAAGGCTACGGGCGCAAAGGGCTATCTCGATATCGATACGGTGCTCGATGTTGCCCAAAAGGCCGGTGCCGATGCTGTTCACCCCGGATACGGCTTCCTTTCGGAGAACGCTGAATTCGCCCGCAGGGTCGAGGCTGCGGGAATGACCTTTATAGGTCCGCGTCCGGAAGCTCTCGCCTTGCTGGGAGACAAGATCGCAGCGAAAGCGCGCGCCCGCGAACTCGGCATTCCGGTCATAGACGGTACGCTTGGATCAACCGACCTGAGCGAGGCAAAAGCGTTTTTCGAAGCCCTGCCGGCGGGCGCGACCATGCTGATCAAGGCCATTTCAGGTGGCGGCGGGCGCGGCATGCGTATCGTCAGCAAGGCCAAAGATGTCGAGGATGCTTGGCGGCGCTGCAGATCCGAAGCGGAAGCCGCTTTTGGCGATCCAAATGTCTATGTCGAGCATTTCCTGCCACGCGCGCGGCATATCGAGGTTCAGGTTCTGGGTGATGGCACAGGCAAATGCATTGCCTTCGGCGAGCGCGAATGCACGCTCCAGCGGCGACATCAGAAGGTGCTTGAGATTGCGCCCAGCCCCTCGCTCAGTCCCGCCGAGCGCGACCTTCTGACCAACCGCGCCCTCCAGATGGCGCAAAGCGTGGACTATCGTTCTCTCGGGACCTTCGAGTTCCTCATGGATGTGGACGGCGGACAGGAGCGCTTTTTCTTCATTGAGGCCAATCCCCGGATTCAGGTCGAGCACACGATTACCGAGGAAGCTTATGGGCAGGACCTCGTTGCGCTGCAACTGGGCATCGGAAGCGGCAGGACGTTGAGCGAACTGGGGCTGGAAGATGCCCCGCAACCGTCTGCGGGCTACGCGGTTCAGGCTCGCGTCAACATGGAGCAGATGGACGGGCAGGGGAATGCGGTGCCCACCAGCGGCACTTTGCAGCGATATGAGCAGCCAGGCGGCATTGGCGTTCGTGTCGATGGTTTTGCACATGCCGGCTATTGCACGTCGGCCAGCTACGACAGCCTGCTGGCCAAGGTCATCATCCATTCACGGTCGCATATGTGGCCTGCCGCTTTGCGCAAGGTCGATCGTGCCTTGCGCGATTTCAGGATCGATGGCCTTGAGACGAACATTCCATGGCTGCGCGCCCTGATCGCGCGACCGGAAGTGCAGGGTAACGATCTGACGACGCGTTTCATTGAGGCCCATGCAGCAGATCTTGCACAGGCCGCCATGGAGTTCTTGCCGGAGAAGGCGTCCTGGTCGACTGATACGGCGGTCGGTGAAGCGGCAGTCCATGTCGAGATTCCCGGAGCGGAAACGATCCGCGCCCCGATGCCGGCGACGGTCGTGTCGGTCGATGTCGAACAAGGCATGGACGTGGTGGCCGGCCAGCAGCTCGCTGTGCTCGAAGCCATGAAGATGGAGCATGTGATAGCCGCTCCCGCGAGCGGTCGGATCGTGGCCATCTATACCGCTGGCGGTCAGACGCTGGTAAGCGGGGCGCCCGTGCTTGCCATCGAACGCGACGGCGAACAGGCAGCTTCGGCTGCGGCGGAAGATGTCATCGATCTCGACCACATTCGTGATGATCTGCGCGAAGTGCAGGTCTTCCATGGTTATGGAAAGGACGAAAACCGTCCCGATGCGGTTGCCAAACGTCATAAGCGGGGCCAACAGACGGCCCGGGAAAATCTTGCGGCCGTTTGCGATGAAGGCAGCTTCACGGAATTCGGCGAACTCGCGATCGCCGCCCAACGTCAGCGCCGGACACTCGATGATCTGCTTCAGAACACAAGCGGCGACGGCATGCTGACCGGGCTCGGCACGGTGAATGCCGCCGAGTTCGGCGAGAACCAGGCACGGTGCGCTTTTGCAGTAGGCGACTACATGGTGCTCGCCGGCACGCAAGGGCAGCGCCATCACCGCAAGCTGGATCGCATCTTCCATGCGGCCGGCGACTGGGGAATACCCCTGATCCTGTTCGCGGAAGGCGGCGGCGGTCGTCCGGGAGATACCGAGCGCGCCACCTATGCCGGCATATCGAACCCTACCTTTTCCAGTTTTGCGCGCCTCAGCGGTCAGGTCCCGCTTGTCGGCATCGCGTCCGGCCGCTGTTTTGCCGGAAATGCTGCCCTGCTGGGATGCTGCGATGTCATTATCGCCGATGAAAGCAGCAATATCGGCATGGCCGGTCCCGCGATGATCGAAGGCGGGGGACTCGGTATATTTCCGCCGGAGGCGATTGGTCCTATCGATGTGCAGACGGCAAATGGCGTTGTGGACATTCGGGTGGCAAACGAAGCCGAAGCCTGCCGGGTGGCGCGCAAATATCTGGGTTATTTCCAGGGCGCGACATCGGACTGGGAGGCCCATGATCAGCGCCGGTTGCGCCATGTCGTCCCTGAAAACCGTTTGCGGGTCTACGAGATCCGCGACGCGATCGAAACGATTGCGGACGTGGATTCCGTTCTCGAACTGCGTCGCGAATTCGGCGTTGGAATCGTCACGGCGCTCATTCGCATCGAAGGAAAGCCTTTCGGTGTCATTGCCAACAATCCTCGGCATCTCGGTGGGGCCATCGACGGGCCGGCGGCGGACAAGGCGTCTCGCTTCCTGCAACTGTGCGATGCGTTCGACCTCCCGATCATCTCCCTGTGCGACTCGCCCGGCTTCATGGTGGGGCCTGAGGCGGAGAAAACGGGCCTGGTCCGCCACGTCTGCCGGATGTTCGTCGCCGGGCGGTCAATCAGCGTTCCGCTTTTCTCGGTGGTGCTGCGCAAGTTCTACGGTCTTGGCGCGATGGCGATGGCGGGCGGTGGCACCTTCGACAATTTCTTCACCGTCTCCTGGCCGACAGGGGAGTTCGGTCCTATGGGCCTTGAAGGTGCCGTGAGGCTCGGCTTCCGCCGCGAACTGGAAGAGGTGAGCGATCCCGCAGAATGTCAGGCCCTCTACGAGCGACTGCTTGAAGAATACCGGGATCAGGGCAAGGCCGTTTCGGTTGCATCGACATTCGAGATCGATGCGGTCATTGACCCTGTGGAAACCCGCAAATGGATTTTGTCCGGACTCCGGTCGGTTCGCTTGCGTCCACCCCTGTCAGGCAGGAAGCGTCCGTTCGTGGATACGTGGTGAAGAATCGGCAGGAAAACCTTCCGGACTTTCTCCCGTATCGGGTGAGGCTTTTGATGAAGTGTCAATTGTAGGCAATTGACACTTCATCTTGATCTTACGGATTTCTGTGTCGTATGACTGAGAGAATGGACACATGCGTGCGTGTGGCTCTCATGAAAGCGGACGGATATCCCGGTGACAAAACTCGCAGGCCCCAAGACCATTCCCGAACAGATTGCAGACGCCTGTGGTGTCATGATCCTTGACGGGCGCTTCACCGCCGGACAACGGATGATTGAGCAGCAGATAGCCGAGCAGTTCGGTGTCAGCAGGGGGCCCGTGCGCGAGGCTTTCCGGTTACTCCAGAAACGTCGCCTGCTGGATATAACGCCGCGCAAGGGGGCTTATGTCCTGTCGATCTCGCTTGCATCGATCGCTGACCTCTTCGATGTGCGTATTGCTCTGGCGTGTCTTGCAGTTCGCACGATGTGCGAACGCGAAGTCGATGCCGTTTCGATGGACAAGTTGCGCCAGCGCGTTGACGATCTGATCCGTATTGCGAACGATAGCCGCGCTGATCATGGGGCGTTTGGCCTTGGCATGACCCGGGCGGTTCATGCCGTTTCCCGCGCCAGCGGCAACCAACTGGTGGTCCAACTGATGAGCGAGCTGAACGACCAGACTCTCTGGACAACGATCTGGGCGAAACCACTGGATTATGCAACCAAGCCGGCCCGCAAGCTTCGCGCCGAGCAGTTCGAATCGATCTTTCACGATATCGAAAAGCGCGATGGCACTGCGGCCGAAAACAAGCTGCGCACGATGCTTGAGGAAAGCCGTGACGGAGCTCTGGCCATCCTGTCCGAGACAAAACGCTATCTCGTGGCGGAATAGCCAGCCGTCCGTCTAACTTTCCGAAGCCAACCCTGACCTCTGCAACGCCATTGGAGCATAAGAGGAATTCTTGCACTCTTTGATAATTGTCTTCGGTTGACAATTGACCGTATGAGCGTTTCAATGCGCTCCTCGGACGTTCGCGGGAGGCGGGCGTGGTCGGAGGAAAGACGAGCATAATGGGAGGAGAGAAATGGGCCGAAAATCAGCGCGAAATGAGTGCGCGACTTTTTCTGCGTATCGACCCGCCTCTACCTTTCCGCCGCTGGCAGCTCGGCCAAATGCCATTGCGTGTGGCGCTGAGCTCGACGGTTCGCGATGAGTGCCACGGAGAAAGCGCGCGCAGTTGCTGACGTGACCGCCGGTAACGAGAATCTTCTCGAGGTTCGTGGCCTGGGCATCGGCTTCGGCCCGCTGCAGATGACGAGAGATGTTTCTTTCACCATCCGCCGTGGCGAGCGTGTGGGGCTCGTTGGCGAAAGCGGTTGCGGCAAGTCGCTGACGGGTCTGTCCCTGCTGCGGCTTCTGCCGCATACGGCGCGGACGGAAGGCGAGATCATTTTCGATGGCGAGGACATCCTGAAAATGTCGCCGCGTCGGCTGCGTCAGGTTCGTGGCAATCAAATCGCCATGATTTTTCAGGAGCCGATGAGCGCGCTCGATCCGGTTTTCACCATTGGCGATCAGATCGGCGAAGCCTTGTGCGTGCACAAGAAGGTTGGCCGCACAGAGCGGCGGGAGGCGGTTATCCAGTCGCTTCGCGATGTGGGCATTCCGGCGCCGGAGCGGCGCTATAGCGAATATCCGCATCAGTTGTCGGGCGGAATGCGCCAGCGCGCCATGATTGCGATGGCCCTTATCTGCCGGCCCCAGCTTCTCATCGCCGACGAGCCCACCACCGCTCTCGATGTCACCATTCAGGCTCAGATCATGGATCTCCTCTATCGCCTGAGCGAGGAAGCCGGAACGGCCTTGTTGTTCATCACCCATGATCTTGGGGTGGTGGCGGAAACCTGCACGCGCATGCTGACAATGTATGCGGGGCAGGTGGTGGAGGACGCTCCTGTCGATGACGTTCTTATGAAGCCCCGTCATCCCTACACATCGGGCCTCTTGCGCTCTCTCCCGAAGCTCAATCAGAAGCGCGGCGAGCTGGCATTCATTCCGGGCCGTGTGCCCGCACCGGACAACATGCCTGTCGGTTGCCGGTTTCGCGCGCGGTGCGCTTTTGAAACACAGGGCTGCGCCAGACCGCAATCGCTTGATTCGGTGGATGCCGATCGCCTTGTCCGGTGCTGGCGAAACGACCAAATCAATCTGGAAGGAGCCTCGGCATGACGGCGGTTTCGGATGGAGTGGAGCGCGCGCCTGTCGTTGACGTCAGGGGGCTCCGGATCAGATTTCCGGTTACTGGCAGTTCGGAGACCGTGAAAGCGGTGGACGGTGTCGACTTCCAGATCATGCCGGCCGAAACCTTTGGAATTATCGGAGAGTCCGGATCGGGCAAGACGACCATAGGACGTGCGCTGGCTGCTCTGCTCGAGCCTACGGAGGGTACGATCCTCTATGAAGGCGCACCGCTCAGCAACTTGCCGCGCAAGGTATATCGCGAGCGTCGCCGTCGCTATCAGATCATTTTTCAGGATCCGAATGCCTCTCTCAATCCCCGCATGACCATTCTGGAGAGCCTCCTTGAGCCGATGATCATTCAGGGAGGTTTGAGCAGGAGCGAAATGCACCGCAAAGCGCTGGAGTCGCTGGAAAGCGTCGGCCTACGCCCGGATCTTGCGACACGCTATCCGCATCAGCTTTCAGGCGGCCAGAAGCAGCGCGCCAATATTGCGCGCATCCTGCCGCTTGAGCCGAGATTTGTTGTCTGCGACGAAGTGGTCGCTGCGCTCGATGTCTCCATTCGCGGAGAAATTCTTAATCTCTTCAATAAGATACAAAAAGATTACGGGATAGCTTTCGCCTTTATCGCTCATGACATCTCGGTGGTCGCACATGCCAGCGACCGGGTGGCGGTGACCTATCTTGGCCGCTTCATGGAACTTGGGACGACGGAAGATGTGATGCATCGTCCATTGCATCCCTATACGGCAGCGCTTCTTTCAGCCGAGCCCGAGCCGCTCCCGTCTCATCTGCGCAAGAACCAGCGGATCGCGCTTACCGGCGAAATACCGAGCCCGATCTCGCCACCAGCGGGGTGCCGTTTCCGCACACGGTGTCCGTTTGCCGAAAAGCGTTGCGAAGTGGAGGTTCCGGATTGGCGCGAGTTGCGGCCCGGCCAGTTCGTATCCTGTCACTTTGCCGAAACTCTGAATCTCACTGCCGCGGCTTAGAGGATTGGGACCTAAGTTCATAAGGGAGGATTTCGAATGACGATCTCTGATAATGAAAAGCGTGCGATCGGCAAGTTTCTGCCCAACCTGCGTCGTCGCCATTTTCTCATAGGCCTGGCCAGCACCGCTGCCATCGGCGCCATTGGCTTTCCTGACCGGGCAAAAGCGCAGGCGTTGGACAAGCTGATCGTTGCTGCATCCGCAAATCCTTCAAGCCTCGACCCTGCAACCGGCGGAGCCGGTTCGGATCACGTTCTGCTCTTCAACTTTTTCGATACGCTCATCGACTGGGAGCCGGAAACACTGGCGCCGCGCCCGGGACTTGCCCGCACTTTTGAGTTCTCCGATCCAAAGACGCTCGTTCTCGACCTGCAGGAGAACGTTACTTTCCATGACGGAACTCCGTTCGATGCGGAGGCGGTGAAGGTCAATCTCGACCGCAACAGAAGCGCGGAGGTGTCCAATATCCGGGCTGACCTCGAAAGCGTGGAAAGCGTGGAGGTGACGGGCCCGCTTCAGGTGACGCTGCATCTGAAATATCCCGACAGCGCGTTGCCTCTCATTCTTTCCGATCGTGCGGGCATGATGGTTTCGGCCAAAGCCCTTCAGGAAAGTGAAGATGGCCGTGTCGACCGGGTGCCCGTCGGTGCCGGTCCGTGGAAATTTGTAAGCTGGACGGATGGCGAGCGTGTGTCAGGCGAAGCTTATGAAGGGTACTGGCGCGATGATGCCCCGGGTGTAAAGGCGATCGATCTGTTGATCATCCCCGAAGCGGCAACCCGTTTGCGGGCTGTTCAGTCCGGACAGGCGCATATCTGCTATCAGCTGTCCGAGCGCCAGCTTCCCATCATCAAGCGTGACAAGCGGCTGAAGCTGATCCAGAGCCCGACGCTGTATATCTATACTCTCTACCTGAACGCCTCGCGCGGCCCTTTGCGGGACCAGCGGGTTCGGAAGGCCCTCAATATCGGTATCGATCGCAATGCCTTCGTACTTGCGACCCAGGCGGGCGTGGGCGAGCCTGCGCCAACCTTTTTGCCAGAGTCGCATTGGGCCTATTCAAAGGAAGCGGCCGAATTGTCCGCTTATGATCCGGATCGGGCCAGAGCGCTTTTGAAGGAAGCCGGTTTTGCTGACGGCCTGCAACTCGATTTCCGGGGCTATGCGGATCAGGCCTCTGTCCAGAGGCAGGAACTGATCATGGACCAGCTTTCGCGGCTCGGCATCCGGGGGCGCTTCACCAATGCACCGATTGCAGAAGCTTCAGGCCGCTACTTCGGACAGGAGAAGGTGGGCGACGTCCTCTTTTCGGCATGGACGGGCCGGCCTGATCCCAGCATGAGCTACGATCTGCTGTTTTCCAGGGAGTCGTACTTCAACACCGGCAAGGTTGCTCCTCCCGAGGGCTTCGATGAAGCAATCACGCAAAGCCGCGCCACGGGCGATCAGGGCGAGCGGACCAAGGCTCTCACAGTAGCCCAGAAACTGGCTCATGAATCGGCGATCTGTATCCCGCTTTCGGTTCGTTATGAAGTGGATGTCACCACCGCAAACGTCGAGAATTTCTACAGCAATCTGCCCGGCAAGCCGAAATTCAGCCAGGTCACGCTGTCGAACTGAGATCGGCGCATACGCTTGAGGACAATATGTTAAGCAAGAGCCAAGGCAGGATTGTTGCCAGCCGGTTGCTGCAGGCTATTCCCGTGGTGCTGCTGGCAACTTTCATGGTGTTCACCCTGATGAAGTTGCTGCCGGGCGATGTGGCGATCACATTGGCGGGCGAAAGCGCCAGCGAGCAGCGGATCGCCGAGATTCGCCAGCTATACGGTCTCGATCGTCCCTTTCTCGTCCAGTACCTGTCCTGGCTTGGCAAGGCAGTACAGGGAGATCTTTCTCTTTCTCTGCTGTCCGGGGAGGCCGTGCTTGATACGGTGATGCGCGTGTTTCCCAACACGCTCTTCATCGTTTTCTACGCCATCCTGCTTTCTGTCGGCATAGGTGTGCCTCTGGGTATTCTTGCCGCCAGCCGCCCGCGTTCGCGGCTGGACAGCTTCGTCATGACCATATCTTCGATCGGCATTGCTTTGCCGAATTTCTGGATCGCCATGATCTTCGTGGCTTCCTTCGCGCTCAACCGGATGTGGTTCCCCGCAACCGGATTCGTCTCACCCTTCGAAGATATAGGAAGTGCGATCTGGTACTCGACCCTGCCGGCAGTTGCACTCTCGTCCAGCGGGATCTCCGAGGTGGCGCGGCAGTTGCGCAGTTCCCTGACCGAGATCCTGTCATCGCAATATGTACGGACCCTTCATGCCAAGGGGCTGTCGCCGGCGGTCATTCTCTGGAAGCACGGACTGCGAAATGTGAGTGTGAATCTTCTCACCGTAATCAGCCTGCTGATCAATCGCACCCTTGCCGCCACGGTGGTCGTTGAAGTGGTCTTCGCCATTCCGGGAATGGGGAATTCCATCGTCAACGCTGCTTTGCAGAGGGACTTCCCGGTCGTGCAGGGCATCGTTCTTGTGATGGTTCTGACGGTCATTATCGTCAATCTTCTGACCGATATGCTCTACAGCGTCCTCGATCCAAGGATTAGCCAGAAATGACCGATGTGAGTCTTTCGCCGCCATCATCCTCATGGCGTCTTGGGCCTGTGGCGCGGTTCATTGTCAGCGACATGCGCACCCTGCTCAGCACAATTGCGCTTACCGTCATCATCGGCTGCGCGATTTTCGCCCCGCTGGTTGCTCCATTCGATCCCACGGCACAAGATTATGTAGCCATGCTTGAGCCACCTTCGGGCACCCACTGGCTTGGTACCGACGACCTGGGGCGCGATATTTTCAGTCGGCTCGTTTATGGCGCTTCCGCTTCGATCTATGCCGCTTTCATCGCTGTCGGCGTTGCTGCACTTCTCGGCATCCCCATCGGCCTGATCGCAGGTTATGCAGGTGGTTGGACGGATACGATCATCAGTCGCGTGATCGACACCTTCCTGTCGTTCCCGTCGATCGTTCTGGCCATAGCCGTGACCGGAGCTCTGGGGATCGGGCTTACCAATGCGATGATATCGGTCGGCATCGTGTTTGCCCCGCAACTGGCGCGCCTTGTTCGTGCCCGCACGCTGGTGCTGAGGCAGGAGCTTTATGTCGATGCCGCGCGCTGCTTCGGGGCGTCCACGATGCGAATACTGCGGCGGCATATCCTGCCCAACGCGATCCAGCCGGTTATCGTGCAGCTGACGATGCTGATGGCGGTAGCCTTGCTGGCCGAGGCGAGCCTGAGTTTTCTTGGCCTTGGAATGCAGGCGCCGGATTCGAGCTGGGGCTCGATGATCGCCCGCGCTTATCTCTACATAGAAATCGAACCGACACAGATGTACGCGCCCGGAATCGCAATCCTCATTACGGCAATGGCCTTCAACGCGCTGGGCGAGTCCCTGCGACAGGCACTCGATCCGACTTCGCGCGCATGATCTGGGAGCTGGGGAGATAAACCATGATTGACGAACAAAGCTATCTGGACGAACTCGATCGTATCCGTGCGGCCTCATGGCCAAAGCTGGTTCCCATAGACGTCACCTATCCGCTCGGAGAGCGTCCCCTGACAGATTATCTGCGCCATTGGGGTGAGGTGAAAGGCGATGAGACGGCGCTGGTCTATTATGGCACTGAGTTCACCTTTGCCGAGCTGGACCGGCTGAGCGAAAGCTTTGCCAATGTTTTGCTGGATTGCGGGGTGCAAAAAGGCGATCGTGTCGCGATTTTCATGCCGAACTGTCCGCAATTTCACATTGCATTCTTCGGTATTTTGAAGCTCGGCGCCATCCATGTGCCTATCAGTCCACTCTCCAAGGAGTTTGAGCTGTCCTATCACCTGACGGACTCCTCGGCGAAGGTGCTGGTCACGCTCGATACGCTGATGCCGCTTGTGCGGGCGGTGCGCGGGGAAGTCGCTCCGGAACATGTCTTTTCCACCAGCCTGTCGCATATGTTGCCCGCCGATCCGACAATTCAGGTGCCGGATTTCGTTCGGGCCGCGTCGGTCGAATGCCCCGATGCCGTCGATTTTCTCTCCGCGGTCCGCAGCGCTTCTGCGAACCGGGTCGAGGGTGCGGATTTGGATTCGCCGGCGGCCCTGAATTACACCGGCGGCACAACCGGGTTGCCCAAGGGCTGCATTCACACCCAGCGCGACATGGTTTTCACCGGGGCCGCCAACTGGTCCGTGGCCATGGGAGCGGCCGAAGACATTGTCTGGCTCAGCTATTTTCCCGAGTTCTGGATCGCCGGGGAAAACGCGGCATTGATCTATCCGACGATTACGGGCTGCCCCCTTGTCCTGATGACGCGTTGGGATCCCGTCGGGATATTGCAGGCTGTGTCGCGCTACAGGGCGACCAACATGGCGCTCATGGTTGATGGCGCCGTCGAACTGATGGATCACCCACGGTTCAGAGAGTTCGATCTGTCTTCGTTGCGCTCCGTGCGTGTGACGTCCTTTGTCAAGAAGCTGAACATCGAGTATCGCCAGAGATGGTTTGAACTGACGGGAACCATCCTGTCGGAGTCCGCCTGGGGCATGACGGAGACCCACACGTCCAATACCTTCACCACGGGGATGCAGGATGACGATTACGATCTGAAGACTCAGCCGATTTTCGTCGGCCTTCCCGTTCCGGGCAATGAGTTCAAGATTTGCGATTTCGAGACCGGGGCCATCGTGCCTCTGGACGCGGAAGGCGAGATTGTCATTCGCTCACCCTCGCTGTTGAAGGGGTATTGGAACCGTCCCGACGAAAGCGCATCGGCCTTGCGAAATGGCTGGTTTTATTCGGGAGACATCGGCCTCATCGACAGCCACGGTTATCTCCATTATCTCGGCCGCCGCAAGGAGATGATCAAGGTCAAGGGCATGAGCATCTTTCCGGCGGAGATCGAGGCTCTGCTCGGCAAGCATCCTGTAGTCGTTGGTTCTGGCGTGATTGCACGGCCCGATGATGAGAAGGGGCAGATCCCCGTCGCCTTTGTCGAGCTGAAGCCCGGTCAAAAGGATAGTGTGTCCGCAACCGATATCGCGAACTGGCTGCGCCAGCGTATTGCCGCCTACAAAGTGCCGGAAATCATTGTGATCGACGCATTGCCGCTCACCCCCACCGGCAAAGTCCGGAAGACGGAGCTTCCGGCCCTGCTCGAAAACCCCGTTGCGGACGCGCATTCCTGACGGGGCAGGCCCACTCCGCAGGCTCCAGGCAACGCAGGGGCAAGAAACGCAATCGCAAAGAACGTGCGCCCGTCAGACATGCTTTGCATTTGCCATGAACAAAAAGGACCGCCGACTGGCGGTCCTTTTTTTGTTTCGGGTGGCTTACTCAGCGGCTGCGGTAACCGGTTGCGCCGATGACGCAAGCAGTCCGGGCAAACGGTTCGCCACGATCTCCCGCGCTTCGGACATGATGCGCTCGACAAGCTCCCCGACCGTGGGCACGTCGTGGATGAGGCCCTGCACAAGGCCGACAGACCAGACACCATACTCGAGATCGCCGGTCTCGTAGACCTTCCTGCCGCGCTGGCCCGCGACTAGCTCCCTGATCTGCTCGAAGGTCGCGCCCTGCTTTTCCCGCTCGACCACTTCCATGCTCACGGCATTGCGCTGCACGCGCGACGTATTGCGCAAGGTCCGGAAAATCAGATCGGTGGCACGCTCGTCAGCCTCCACGATCCGAGCCTTTACCGCTTCGTGAACCGGGGCTTCCTGCGTGCAAAGAAAGCGCGTGCCCATGTTTATGCCTTCGGCGCCCAGCGCTAGTGCCGCAACGAGCCCCTTGCCATCTGCGAAGCCGCCCGATGCGATCACCGGGATCGACAGTTTCCGCGTCGCTGCCGGAATGAGGATCAGGCCGGGAATGTCGTCTTCACCCGGATGGCCGGCACATTCGAAACCGTCGATCGAAATGGCGTCGACGCCCATTCGCTCGGCCGAAAGGGCATGTCTGACCGATGTGCATTTATGGATGACCTTCACCCCCGCCGCCCGGAAGGATTCAAGATGTTCGGTCGGCCGGTTCCCGGCGGTTTCGACGATCTTCACCCCTTCGGAGATCAATGCGTCGCGGTATTCTGCATAAGGAGGCGGGTTGATGGTGGGAAGCGTCGTCAGATTGACGCCAAAGGGACGATCCGTCATGTCGCGGCAGCGGCGGATTTCCTGTGCCAGCGCTTCCGGTGTCGGCTGGGTAAGGGCGGTGATGAAACCCAGCGCGCCGGCATTGGCGACGGCCGAAACCAGTTCGGCTCGTCCCACCCACTGCATGCCACCCTGAACGATGGGATGCTGGATTCCGAACATGCGGGTGAAACGATTTTCCAACGATGTCATGCGACCGACTCCTCATAGCCGTGATAGGATGATTTCAGGCTGGCGAGGTTCAGGAGCATCGTGGCCACCGGCTTTGTCTTCCCGACTGGATATAGCGTGGAACGGACCCACATGCTTTCCGTGCGTCGGCTGCCGGAAAGTGCGACGACTTCCCTCTCTACTTCATAGGGTTTACCGGCGTAGACAGGCCCGTCCAGCAGTCTGATTTCCTCATCCACAAAAAGGCCGACCGCCGGTCCCCTGACCGGGAACGGATCGTCCTTGTTCGTATAGCAAAACAACACGCTCAGCATCTCGAAGGGGATGATGGCTCCTCCCCATGTATTGCCATCCGCATAAGCCGGTGAAGGTTCGGTGATGCGCTCCAGTTTCTGTGCAAGCGAAAACGGATACAGATGTCCCATATGCTGGTCGCGCGCCATCATCACAGGCTGACGGGGCCGTGTCATACCGGGGCGGACATCCGCCAGTATGATTGGATTTTTAAGTGGTGAGAGATTGGCCAGACGCGTGTCCAGTGCGGTTTGCGGGTGTCGGGGACCAACGGAAAGAGACCCTGTCAGCATCTCGCGCCCGTCTTCATGCATCAGCCGGATAGAGGCGCGCGCCGGTTCCTGCGGATCACGCCGGGCGAAAGCGCGGAGCCTGTCACCTTCAAAGGCGGGATGCCGGAAATGGGCTGAAACACAGCCATGAGTGAACCACGCATCGCCAAAAAATTTCACGCCGATCGGGTCGAACTGACTGAAATGCGTCGGACCTTCGATGGTCCCGGCCTTGAAGCCCAGCTTTTGCGCCGTGCTGTCATCGTGAATGGAGGCATGAGCGTCATAGCTCTGGGCGCCGAGCATCTGAAGAGGTGTTCGCAGCGGCCCCGAAATCTCCCCATCGTCTTCCTGCAAAGGAGTTTCAAACCAGCAATTCATGAAATCCTCCTCAGCTGAAGGTCCGTTCGGGCCACCACGGGAAGACGTCCGGCATATCGGACGATACTCTGTTGGGGAATACTGCTGGTCTCTTTTCCAGAAACGCCGCGATACCCTCCCGCGCATCTTCGGACTTGCCACGTTGAGCGATGGCTCGACTGTCAATCTTATGCGCTTCCATGGGGTGATCGGTCGCGGCCAGACGCCACATCATCTGCCTGATCATGGCAACGGATACGGGAGCCGAGTTGCTGGCAATTTCGGCAGCGAGAGCGCGCGCTGCCGACAGCAACTCATCCGGCTCGTAGAGGGATCTGACAAGCCCTCTGTCCAGCGCTTCGGCAGCGCCGAAGACGCGCCCGGTATACGACCATTCCAGCGCGGTGGAGATGCCGACAATCCGGGGTAGAAACCATGACGAACAGGCTTCAGGCGTAATACCGCGACGGGCGAAAACAAATCCGAACTTTGCCGCCGACGAGGCGAGACGAACATCCATCGCCAGTTGCATCGTCGCGCCGATTCCGACAGCCGCACCGTTGACCGCGCAGATGATCGGCTTGAGGCTCTCGAAAATGCGTAACGTGACCTGCCCGCCGCGGTCGCGGTGTCCTTCGAGTTTCTCTCCGCGCTTTTCGTAATCGAAGGTGGCGCCCTTGTTGCCAAGATCCGCGCCCGCACAGAAGGCACGGCCGGAACCGGTTACGATGATTGCACGCACCTCGTCATCGGCATCGGTGAAATCCAGTAAACGATAGAAGTCATCCGCCATCGCTGCGCTGAATGTGTTCATCTGCTCCGGACGATTGAATGTGACTTCCGCCACGCCGCCTTTGATGGACAGATCCATTGTGTTGAATTCAGGCATTTTGCGCGGTTCCTCCACTGCACATCCAGCAAATGCAGCTCCGTGCTGTGAGCTGCGTACGATTTCATGGCCGAGGTTTGCCGAACAATGTCAAACGCAGGCCGACACTCTGCCTCGAAGCCTTCAGGCCAGGAGGTAAGGCAGCTGATTGCCCGACCTGTGATCAGTCATCGAAACATGTGCGCAAAAGACCAGTAACTCAGTCATCTGTCAACAATCGACATAAGATACCGGTTTGCTTCGGTGTCTGCCTTCGGGCGTTTTTCACTGGAAGGTTTTCAAAGTTGCATCTGGTCTGCGGTTTAGCCAGCAAGCGAGCTTCGCCTCGCCCGCCATTTACGGTGAGCAGCGCGCAAATGCACAGGATATCTCGGGGCGGCAGGCGGGTGTAGGTGGAATGACTTCGGCCCTAATAACGGGCTCTGTAGGAGCTTCCCCAAATTCAGTGCTCTTGTGGCAACTTGGCCGGTATCGGGGGCGCGTTCCATTGCGTGCTGCTGCCGCGGGTTATTACCATCCGGTTGGATCGCAAAAGGCTCGGATCGGTTCGCGAGGCAAGCCGCAAACAAAAAACCGGGGCCTTGCCCCGGGTTTTTTTGCCTTTGGCTGGTTGCCGTCAGAGCTTGTTGGCGCGCTGCTGCACCATCATGAAGGTGTCGAAATTGTATTCGGCCACCTGCGCCCACAAATAGTGATCCTTGCGGAATGCGGCCATCGACTCCCAGATCTTCCTGAATTCCTCGTTCTTGGCGCTCATCTCCGTGTAAATCTCGCTGGCGGCATCGAAGCAGGCCGAAAGGATTTCCTGATTGAAGGGGCGAAGCTGCGCGCCATTGGCGACCAGCGAGCGCAGCGCCTTCGGGTTCAGGTAATCGTATCTCTGCAGCATGTCGGCATCCGCCGCGCGGCAGGCGGTGTGCAGCATCGCCTTGTAGGCGGCCGGCAGTTCCTCGTACTTGTCCTTGTTGAACATGAAGTGGACGGTCGGGCCGCCTTCCCACCAGCCGGCATAGTAGTAATAGGGCGCGACCTTGTGGAAGCCGAGCTTCTCGTCGTCATAGGGGCCGACCCATTCGGCGGCGTCGATGGTGCCCTTTTCAAGCGACGGATAGACATCGCCGCCGGCAAGCTGCTGCGGCACGACGCCGAGCTTCTCCACCACCGCTCCGGCAAAGCCGGCAATGCGCATCTTGAGGCCCTTGAGGTCGTCGAGCGTGTTGATTTCCTTGCGGAACCAGCCGCCCATCTGGGTTCCGGTATTGCCGCCGGGCAGGCCGAACAGGTTCTGCTTGGCGAGGAATTCGTTGTAAAGCTCGATGCCTCCGCCATGATAGTGCCAGGCATTGCGGCCGCGCGCGTTGAGCGAGAACGGCACGTCGGAACCCAGCGCCCATGCCGGGTCCTTGCCCCAGTAATAGTAGCCCACCGTGTGCGCCACCTCGACGGTGCCGGTGCTGGCAGCGTCTGCGGCCTGCAGGCCGGGCACCAGCTCGCCGGCGGCGAAGACCTGAATCTGGAAATTGCCGTCGGTTGCTTCCGACAGCATCTTCGCCATCACCTCGCCGCCGCCATAAACGGTTTCCAGCGATTTCGGGAAGGAGGAGGCGAGCCGCCATGTGATCTTCGGGTTGCTCTGGGCAATGGCCGGGGTGGCAAGTGCCGCACCGGCGGCAACGGCTCCCACGCCGGTCGTGCCGGCCTTCCTGATGAATGAACGGCGATCCATAAATTCTCCTCCCTTTCCTGATGCTGCACCAGCCTGCAACGAATACCTCCGAAAGGAAGTATTTGATTTGTCAGGCCAGCTTTCGGCAAGACATTACACGCGGTCAATATCGAGTCCAGCGCCAAGGGCTGTCGGGCGATCGATCAGGATGAGACCTTCGACTATAGTATGAAATGGCCGGCAGGCTGCTGTGTTGAAGTTTTTGCCAGTTCACGACCGGCGAGACACAAAGTCCCACACGCGTTGCACTTGTTGTATTCGGCCACATCAGGCGCCATTAATAGGAAAGCGGTGAGACGGATGACCGGGTCCGTGCACCCGCAGGCCTTGCGGGAGCGAAAACATTGCCGGCGCCGATGCCGCAGGTGAAGCCGCAGGAGCGGGCATGGAGAATTCGGTATGAAGGGACGCCCCGCCCCGCAACGCACCATCGTCGTGGATGGCAAGCCGCTGCCCGAGGTTCTGGACGAGAAGATGATCGTCGCGGTCGTTCACGGATTCTACGATGAAATCCGCAAGGACGTATTGCTGGGGCCGATTTTCATGGGCGCAATCGCGCCGGAGGAGTGGCCTCACCATCTGGACAAGATGTGTGACTTCTGGTCGGCAACCCTTTTGCGCACCGGCCGCTACGATGGCCGCCCTCTGGCGCCTCATCTAAGGCTCCCGGGACTTGGTGAGGCGCATTTCCGGCGCTGGCTCACCCTGTTCAGGGCGACCGTTCGCAAGCTTTGCCCGCCGGAGGTGGCGGCGCTGTTCATGGACAGGGCCATGCGCGTCGCGCATTCCTTTCGGCTGGCCATTGCTTTCCACCATGGGGAGGATTCGCTGAAAATCCGGCCCATCCTTGAGGACACGCTGTCATGACGGCCCGCGCGAAGCATCTGCCACTCGGCGTAGGAGAGAGACGCGGAGGCGAGTGGCCCGCCCTGCTATCCTACGGGTTCCGGCCGTTCTTCCTGCTCGGTGCGCTTTATGCGGGTCTGGTCGTTCTGGCATGGTTGCCGATCTTCAGCGGCACCATCGAGACCTCCAGCACATTTACGCCGGTGGACTGGCATGTTCACGAAACCATGTTTGGCTATCTGGCGGCCATCATCACCGGCTTCCTGCTCACCGCCATTCCCAACTGGACCGGCCGCCTGCCGGTGCGGGGCGCACCGCTGCTGGCGCTGGTGCTTTTGTGGCTGGCAGGTCGCTTCGCCGTCTTCTTCTCCGCCGAGATCGGCTGGATCGCCGCTGCGATCATCGACTGCGCGTTCCTCGTCTCCGTTGCCGCTTCCGCGGCGAAGGAGATCGTCGCCGGGCGCAACTGGCGCAACCTCATGGTGCTGGTTCCCGTCACCGTGTTCCTGCTGGCCAACGTGCTGTTCCACGTCGAAGCGGGCCTTGGCGGCTCCAGCGACTACGCGCGCAGATTGGCGATCGGCGCTGCCGTGATGCTGATCGTCATCATAGGGGGACGCATCATCCCCAGCTTCACCCGCAACTGGATGGTGCGTGAGAATCCCGGCCGGCTGCCGGTTCCTTTCAACGGCTTCGACAAGATCACGCTGCTGATCTGCGCCATTGCCCTGCTTTTGTGGACGGTTGCTCCAGATGGCATGATGGCGGGCCTTATCCTGTGCCTGGCCGGGGTTCTTCATCTCGCCCGCCTTGCCCGCTGGGCGGGAGACCGCACCCTGCGCGATCCGCTGGTGCTGATCCTGCACCTCGGCTACCTCTTCGTGCCTGCCGGGTTGCTGCTGGCCGGAATCTCGGCGCTCGACCCGGCCAGCGTTCCGGCGGTTGCCGCCCTTCACGCGTTTGGCGTCGGCGCCATCGGCACCATGACGCTGGCCGTGATGACCCGCGCGACGCTCGGTCATACCGGGCGTGACCTCCGGGCCGATGTGCCGACCCGACTGATCTATGCGGCGATCGTGCTTGCCGCGCTGGCGCGCATCATTGCCGCTTTCATGCCGGACGAGATCGGTCTTCTGCACTTGTCGGCCGGCTTGTGGGCACTTGCTTTTTTCGGCTTTTGCCTGCGCTATGGAGGCATGTTGCTGCAGCCGAAACTGAAACCCAGGCAGGCCTCGCAACCGCCGGGAAGACCTGCATGACCGCCTTAGTCCGACATCGTCTCGTGGCGCGCGACGCAGCCGGCGCATTTACCCTCGACGCCGATCTGCTGGCGAAGCATTTCGGCTGGCCGGCCGAAACCCTGCGCGATTTCATGCGGCGCGGCATGGTGGCCAGCACCGTCGAGCGCGGCGAGGGCGACGATGAAGGCAAATGGCGGCTCACCGTGCGCTGCGGCAACCGTAGGTGGCAGGCCATCGTCGGTCCGGATGGCGCGATTTCCGACGAGCACCTCGAGTTCGTACCCCTGCGCAGTGGAAGGCCGGCGGGAGCGTGAGCGCGCAATCAGGCGGCTGATGCTCGTTCGCACCATGCCGCCAAAAGCATCGTTTTTGCGGTAGCTGGTTGTTTCTCCAGCCTATTTTCAATAGAAAACTCCTATCGTACCATTAGGTCAGCCGCCTTGACGCATCGTCCGGATGCACGATCTATAAGGCATGGTTACGACATTCATCGGCAAGAAATCGGCTGCCGCCGGCGGCTGGGGTGCTCTGAAAAGCTGCGGCAAGAAGCTGCTGGCCAGCGGTTCGCCGCTGACCGGCGCGCGCACCATGCTCAAGGCCAATCAGCCGGACGGCTTCGACTGCCCCGGCTGCGCGTGGGGCGATCCGGAGCACGGCTCCTCCTTCGAGTTCTGCGAGAACGGCGTCAAGGCTGTTGCCTGGGAGGCGACGGAAAAGCGTGCCACGCCGGAATTCTTCGCCGCCCATACGGTGACGGATCTGCGTGCGCTGACCGACTATGAGCTGGAGCTCAACGGCCGGCTCACCCATCCCATGCGCTACGACGCGGCCAGCGACCGTTACCTGCCGATCGACTGGGAACAGGCTTTCGCCGAGATCGGCACCATCCTGCGCGGGCTGGACACTCCCGACCGCGCCGAGTTCTACACCTCGGGCCGGGCCAGCAACGAGGCGGCCTATCTCTACCAGCTCTTCGTGCGCATGTATGGCACGAACAATTTCCCCGATTGCTCGAACATGTGCCACGAGGCGAGCGGCGTTGGCCTCAGGCAGTCGATAGGCGTCGGCAAGGGCACGGTTCTGCTTGAGGATTTCGAGGAGGCCGACGCCATCTTCGTCATCGGCCAGAACCCCGGCACCAACCACCCGCGCATGCTGGGCGACCTGCGGCGTGCGGCCATGCGCGGTGCGCGCATCGTCGTCTTCAACCCGATCCGCGAGCGCGGTCTGGAGCGGTTCTCCGATCCGCAGGACAAGATCGAGATGATCCGCGGCGGCTCCACCGACATTGCCAGCCACTATTTCCAGCCCGCGCTGGGCGGCGACATGGCTGCCGTGCGCGGCATGGCCAAGGTGGTTCTGGCGGCCGAGGATGCGGCCGTGGCGGCCGGCCGACCTTCCATTCTCGACCATGCCTTCCTTGCCGAACATTGCGCGGGCTTCGGGGATTATCGCCGCGCGGTCGAGGCCACCGGCTGGGACGAGATCGAGGACCAGTCCGGCCTGACGCGCGCCGAGATCGAGCGGGCGGCGGAAGTCTACATGAGCGCCGATCGGGTCATCTGCACCTGGGCCATGGGCGTGACCCAGCATCTGCATTCGGTGGCCACCATCCGCGAGATTTCCAATTTCATGTTTCTGCGCGGTAATGTCGGCCGGCCGGGAGCGGGGCTGTGCCCGGTGCGCGGCCATTCCAACGTGCAGGGCGACCGCACCGTCGGCATCAACGAGAAGCCGCCGGCGGCTTTCCTCGATGCGCTGGAAAAGGAGTTCGGCTTCACCGCCCCGCGCAAGGACGGGCATAATGTTCTGGCGGCCATCGGCGCCATGCTCGACGGCTCTGCGCAGGCCTTCATCGGCCTCGGCGGCAACTTCGCCCGCGCAACGCCGGACAGCGCGCTGGTTTCCAAGGCACTGGCGAAGCAGAAGCTCACCGTCCACATCGCCACCAAGCCTAATCATTCGCATCTCATGCCGGGCGAGGTCAGCTTCATCCTGCCCTGCCTCGGCCGCACCGAGATGGACGTCAACGCGCAGGGACAGTCCCAGCTCGTCAGCGTCGAGGATTCCATGAGCATGGTGCACGGATCGGGCGGCATCAACCGCCCCGCTTCGCGCCATCTGCGCTCCGAAGTGGCGATCATCGCCGGCATTGCCGCCGCCACCGTCGGTTCCGCCAAGGTGGACTGGATGGCGCTGGCTGAGGACTATGACCGCATCCGCGACCATATCGCCGCCACCATTCCCGGCTTCGAGGACTACAACAAGCGCCTGCGCAAGCCGCGCGGCTTCCATCTGCGCAACAGTGCCGCCCATCGGGAATGGAACACGCCGGCCGGCAAGGCCACCTTCTTCGCCGGGCCGCTGCCGCTGGAGACCGTGCACCAGCGGGCTCGGCGTGAAAACAATCGCTTTGCCTTGCAGACATTCCGCTCGCACGACCAGTACAACACCACCGTCTACGGGCTCGACGACCGCTATCGCGGCGTCTATGGCGAGCGCCAGGTGATCTTCATCAACCCGCAGGATCTGAGCGAGATGGGTGCGGAGGCGGGTGACCGGGTCGACGTGGTCGGCGTGCATGACGACGGCATCGAGCGCGTGGCGCCGAGCTTCCGCTTCGTGCCTTATGACATTCCACGCGGCAGCATCGCCGGCTACTATCCCGAGCTCAACGTTCTTGTGCCGCTGGGCAGCGCCGGCGAGGAAAGCGACACGCCGACCTCGAAATCCGTCATGGTGACATTCCGTCTTCCAGAGGCGGCGTGACGCGCACGGAGCCGGACGCCGAAGCCTTCGTCGATACCACCGAACGGCTGATGCGGCTGGAAGCGCGCCTCAGTCCCCTGCAGGCGGGGATTCTGGCCGCACATCATCTCGGTATCGCCCGCGACAGCCGCAGCTTTTCGCGTCTGCTCGACATCGAGCATGCGCTGGTGCTGCGCGAGATCACGGCGCTCGAAGAAACCGGTGAACTGCTCAGCGTCACGAGACGCGATGCCCGCACGATGCGGACTTTCTACGAACCCGGGCCCGAAGGTGCGCGCCTGCTTGCCGCGTTTGGAATTCCGCCCTCCTGAACGGTTTTGCCGCAACGTAAACCCTCCGTAACGGAACTTTTCCACGTGATGGTTGTTCAGCCAGCTCAAGGCAACATCTGGTGGAGTTCAGACATGATAGAAGTAACGACGACCCACGAACATGCGCGCGTGGCTTCGTGGGGGGCGATCATTGCCGGTGCGGTCACCGTGCTGGCCGTATCCATCCTGCTTTCTATGCTCACCACCTCGCTCGGGCTCGGCATGGTCGATGCGCAGGCGCGCAATCCTCTTGAAGGCGTGGGCATGGCTGTCGGCTTTTCCTCGGCGGTGGCCGTTCTGATCAGCCTTGCGGCCGGCGGTTTTGTCGCCGGGCGGCTGGCCGGGAACGCCGGTTTCACCCATGGGTTCCTGACATGGGCGGTCGCCATGCTGGTGGCGATCGTGCTCAGCGTCATGGCGATCTCGGGTGCCGCGCGCACCACGGCTTCGGCCGTCGGCTCGGTTGCTTCGGCGGCTGGCAGCGTGGCGGGTGCCGCTGGTAACGCTGCCGGCGGTGCGGCGTCCACCCTTGCCGGCGCGGTCGATGACAAGCTGATCGGCGAATTCGATCTCGATCAGACCCGCCGCGACCTGCGCAGCCAGCTTCGCAACACGCAGATCGAAGCCCTGCAGCCGGAGAACCTCGAACCGGTTCTTGAAGGGGCACGCGAGGATGTGACCAGCGCCGGCCGCGAGCTTGCCTTCAACCCCGGTGATTTTGGCCGTATCGCCGAAGATCTCGGCAAGAAGCTGAAGGCGCGGGTCGATTCCGTTGCCGGCGACATCAACCGTGACGACGTGGTGACCGGGCTGGTCAACAACGGCATGACCCGCGAGGAAGCCGAACAGGCTGCCGACAAGGCCGTCGAAACCTACACCAAGGCTCGCGATGCAATCACCACCCGCATCGATCAGGCCGAACAGACGCTCGCCAATGCCCGACAGCGTCTTGACGAGATGGAAGCGGAAGCCCGTCGTCAGGCCGATGCCGCCGGCTCCGCCGCCTCCAGCGCGGCACTGTGGGGCTTCCTGGCCTCGCTTGTGGGCGCTGCCGTCGCGTCCTTCGCAGGCCTGTTCGGCATGCGCAGCCGCGACCGCTACCACTTCGCCTGATCGGGCGACGGGCGCGGGTTTCCCGAGGGAACCCGCGCCCGAATTCCATTTGTCATCGCAGCATTGGAAGACGGCTCATGCGCAAGCTTGACCTCAGAAGCGGCACTCCCGTGTGGATGTCCTACCGCAGCCGCAGACCGGTCGAGTCGAAACTGACCGGGGATGTTTCGACCGATGTGCTGATCGTCGGCATGGGCATCTCGGCCGCCATGGTGGCCGACCTGCTGACCGAGGCCGGTCATGATGTGGTGATGATCGACAGGCGCGGCGTCTCGCTCGGATCGACGCCGGCAACGACGGCACTCATCCAGTATGAGGTCGACACGCCATTGGGCGAGCTGAAGGAAAAGATCGGCGCCGACAAGGCGCTGCGGGCATGGCGGCGCGCGCGGCTGGCTGTCGGCAATCTGCGCGAGCGCATTGCCGAGCTTGGCATCGATTGCCACATGGTGCCGCGTCCCACGCTCTACCTCGCCGGCAATGTGCTGACGGGCTCGGCCTTGCGCGAGGAAGCTGAAATGCGTGCCGCCGCCGGGCTTTCAGCGCGCTATCTTACCGCCTCGCAGCTCCGTTCCGGATTCGGCATCGATCGTGCAGGCGCGATCCTGTCGCAGGGCAATCTGGCGCTCGATCCGGTCAAGCTGACCGGCGGCCTGCTTCTTTCCGCGCAACGGCGCGGCGCGCGCCTTCATGCGCCGGAGGAAGCGGTGAAGATCGTGCACAGGCGTGATGGCGTGAAGGTCACGACGCGCTCGGGCCATGAAATCTCCGCAAACCATGTGGTGCTGGCCACCGGCTATGAGCTGATGGACGTCGTCAGCGATGACCGTCACCAGATCATTTCCACCTGGGCGATCGCCACCAGACGCCAGCCGAAGTCGAAATTGTGGCCGGGTGAAGCACTGATCTGGGAGGCTTCCGATCCCTATCTCTACATGCGCACCACCCATGACGGTCGCGTCATCTGCGGCGGCGAGGATGCGGAATTCGAGGATGAGGACAAGCGCGACGCGCTTTTGAAGGAGAAGACGCAGCGCATTTCCCGAAAGCTTGGAAAGCTGCTTCCCGACCTCGATCCGACACCGGAATTCGCATGGGCGGGCAGCTTCGGCAACACTTCGACCGGCCTGCCTCTGATCGGCCCGGTTCCCGGCAAGCCGCGCCTGTTTGCCCTGATGGGCTATGGCGGCAACGGCATCACCTTCTCCCGCATCGGCGCCGAACTGATCCGCACCAGCCTTGCCGGGGCTGAGGATACCGATGCGGATATTTTTGCCCTGTGAAGTGAGAGGCGGTGAAGCGGGATCGCCGCTTAACCCATCCGCTTCAGTGCATCCATGAAATAGGGCCGGAATGCCTGCGGGTGCTCCGACATCGGGAAATGTCCAAGCTCAGGCATGACCGTCAACGTCGCGCCGGCAATGGCGTCGGCGGTGCGTTTCGCATCGTCGGGCGTGCAAGTCAGGTCATAACCGCCCACCAGCAGATGCACCGGTGTTCGGCTGGTATCGATGAGGGGCAGCCGTTCGATGAGGCTCGCATCCTTCGTGTAGAAGGAGAGATCGCCACGGAACACGCCGGGGCCGGATTGCATGAACATCCACAGCGTCGCCCAGCGGTCTGCCGGCGGCGCGTGAGGTGAAATGTTGGTCGAGACAAGAGCTGCCCCCATTTCCCCACCATGCGCGTCGGGCCGGTGGAACCAGTCGATGTCGTACCAGGCCGGCTGGAAATCCGAGGCTTCGATGGCGATGAAGCCCGAAAAGCGTTCTGGATGCAGTGCAGCGAACTGGAGCGCGATGCGCCCGCCCATCGAGCAGCCGGCGAGAATGGGCTTCTCCAGCGAAAGCGCATCCGCAACCGCCAGAACCGTCTCCATATAGGCTTCCGTGGTGAGCAGATATTCGTCAGTCTCGAAGCCGTGCGGCGGCAGGGATTTGCCGTGCCACGGCATGTCGAAGGCGAAGAAGCGGTGCCCGGCGGCAAGCTCCGCATCGTTGAGAATATACCGCCACTGGCGCGTGTCGGCACCCGCGGTGTGCAGGCACAGGACCGGACGGCCTTCGCCGGCCATCTCGACATAGATGCGCTGCGCGAGCCCGGCGACGGTGATGTTTATGTAGCGTCCGGTGATTGGCTCGAAACTCATGCGGGCTGCTCCCCGTTCGCTGCAGGGCGGCCGAGCACCATGAACTCCTTGAAGAAGCGCAGGTTTTTCACCAGCGCCAGAATGTCGCCGTCGATACGGCCGCGGCCGATCTTCACCAGGCCGAAGATGTCATGAAAACCGGGTGCGGGCAGAGGCTCCCAGAAGGCTTCGAGCGCCTGCCTGTCGGTGCGCAGAGCGAAGCGCCACGGTGTCTTTGCCGAAGGACCGGGCGTGACCGATATGAGTTGCCCGTCGCGGAATTGAAGATAGAACGACTGGTCTTCGACCTCGATCAGCACGGTTTCGCAAAACAGCCGTCCGAGGCGCAGAATATGCGGCGAGGCGTTGTGGCGCTTCTGCATCGTCAACAGGGTTTCAAGCATGATGTGTTTGTCCTCCGAGTCGCATCGACCTGCCCGAAGCAATGCGGCATCATTCCATCAAGAGCAGCAGCACCCCCGAGGCAATGCCGGTCGGGGTATGTCCCGATACCGGCGCGCCGCAGGCGCCGGAGGGCAGGGAAGGACGGGGTATCGGGCGATACCGGCCGGTGCATTGGCGGCGCCGGGGGAGGCGTGAATAGTTGGGACGGTACAGCGGGCAGGCAGGGCCCGTCATCGCAGACCCGGGAGGATAGGCATGCGCAACGTAACCATCGACACAGTCACCGACGCCGTCATCGACTCGCTTGGCAGGCATGGCGAAATCCCGCCGCGCCAGCGCGAGATCATGACGTCGCTTCTTAAGCATCTGCATGGCTTTTGCCGCGATGTGAAACTCCAGCACCACGAGTTCCTTCAGGCCTGCGATTACCTCGCCCGGGCCGGCCAGGTGTGCGACGACAAGCGTCAGGAATTCATCCTGCTCGGCGACATTCTGGGCGTTGAGGTTCTGGTCGACATGCTGTCGAATCCGATCGATGGCAGCGAGAGCGAATCCACCGTGCTCGGCCCGTTCTACCGCGAGAATCCGCCGGTGCTGCCCAAGGGCGCGTCGACCGTGCAGAAGCATTTCGAAGATGAGGAAACCGTACTCGTCGAAGGCTATGTCACCGACACGGAAGGCAAGCCGCTGGCCGGCGTGACGCTCGACATCTGGGAAGACGCGCCGAACGGCCTCTACGAGAACCACGACCCGGACCAGCCCGAATACAATCTGCGCGGCCGTTTCGAGACCGATGAGGATGGTCATTTCATTCTGCGCGCCGTGCGGCCGGTGCCCTATCCGATCCCGGACAACGAGACCGCCGGCGAACTCATCCGCTATATGGGCCATCACCCGAACCGGCCGGGCCACCTCCACTTCATCCTCGCCAAGGATGGTTATCGCACGCTGGTCAGTCAGGTCTTCGACGCCGACAGCCCATGGCTGGACGAAGACTCCGTGTTCGCGGTCAAGAACAGCCTCGTCGCGAAGTTCGAGAAGGGCCGGCCGGGCGATGACACCGACCTCTACGTCCGCTTCGATTTCACGCTGCGGCCGCACGCCGAAGCGCAGAGGCTGGCGGCCGAATAAGCTTCACCTTCCCAAGCATATATGAATGCCGCGCCCCGGAAGGGCGCGGCATTTTGCGTTGGGACCGGCCCGGACGCGCGGCTTGCCATCAACACGGCATTTCGTCAGCTTGGAGCACAGGGAGCAGATGCATGAACCTGAAGCAGATCGAATATTTCATCGCCCTTGCCGAGGAGCTGCATTTTGGCCGTGCCGCCGAACGGCTGGGCATGGCGCAACCTCCGCTGTCGCGCCAGATCCAGCAGATCGAGGCCGATCTCGGTGCCCAGCTCATCAACCGTGGCCGCAACGCCATTTCGCTGACGCAGGCCGGCGAGCGCTTCTATGAGCGCGGCTCGGCCCTGCTGGGAGAGCTTGGCGACATAAGGCTGGAGATCCGGCGCATCGGACAGGGCGCGGAGGGGCGCCTGCGCATCGGCTTCGTCGGCTCGGCCACCTACGGCATGCTGCCGACGATCCTGAAGTCGTTCCGCGCCTCCTGGCCGGAAGTGAACCTGTCGCTGGTGCCGATGAACAACGCCCAGCTCCAGCGCTCGCTGATCAGGCGCGACATCGACCTCGCCATCGCGCGCCCGGCGCTGAATGACAGCGAGATTGTCACCCGCAAGCTCATCGACGAGCCGCTGGTGCTGGCCGCACCCGATGCGCTGATCACCGCGCCCGGACCCGTTTCTCTGCCCGGGCTTGGGGCTGTTTCCTACATTCTCTACCCGGAATATCCGCGCCCCTCGTTTGCCGATGTGGTGATCGAAGCCTGCGAAAGCGTAGGCGCCGACATTTCACGCCGGGTCTTCACCATGGATTTCCAGACGGCGATCGCACTGGTCTCTGTGGGCGAGGGGGTGGCGCTGGTGCCGGCATCCGTCGGCACGGCGCAGCGTCATGGCGTGCGCTATCACGAGATCGCGGGCCTGACGGTTCGCACCGGCATTTCCGTCAATCACCGCATCGACGAGCAGGGCATCCACGTCCACAATTTCGTGACGCTGGCGCAGAAGGTGGCGCGCAAGGTGGTCTGATCAGGGCGCGCCGACGGCGCGCAGGCTGTCGCTGCGGTCGCGGCGATAGAATTTCACCTTGTCCGGGTCGGGCATGGTGCCGATGCCGGGGCCCGTGGGAACCGCGACGGAAAAGTCGCGATAGTCCAGCGGTTCGGCCAGAATTTCCTCGGTCAGAAGCAGCGGGCCGAACAGCTCCGTGCCCCATGCCAGCTCCGGCACGGTGGAGAAGAGCTGCACGGCAGCGGCAGTTCCAAGCCCGCTTTCCAGCATGGTACCGCCATAGAGGCCGATGCCGGCGGCGCGCGCAATGGCGATGACCTCGGCGGCCGGAAGCAGCCCGCCGGACTGGCACACCTTGACCGCAAACACATCGGCGGCGCGCTCGCAGGCGACGTGCATGGCATCCGCCGGGCCCTGCAGCACCTCATCGGCCATGATGGCGATCTCGTAGCCCTGTGTAAGGGCGCGCAGGCCGTCGAGACGTTCGCGCGGCACCGGCTGTTCGACCAGCACGCAGCCGATCTCCTGCAACCCCTTCACTCCGTAGCGGGCCTCGGTCAGGCTCCACGCCTGATTGACGTCGACGCGGATGGTGCCGCGATCTCCGACGGCGCGGGCGATGGCCGCGACATGGGCGAGATCGTCCTTCACCTTGCGCTTGCCGATCTTCAGCTTGAAATCGCGATGCCGGCGTTCGGAAAGCATCTGCCCGGCTTCGACAATGTCGGTCTCGCTGTTGCCGGAAGCAAGCGTCCACGCCACCGGCAGCCGCTCATGGATGCGGCCGCCGAAAAGCTGCGCCACCGATGTGCCGAGCCGGTGCGCTAGCCCGTCCCACAACGCCGTTTCCACGGCCGCGCGGGCGGCATGATTGCCCTTCACCGCGCGCGCCATCAGCCCGCAAGCCGCCGCGATGCGGTCGGCGTCCTTTCCAAGCAGCACCGGCGCAATGTAGCTGTCGACGGCGAGCTTGATGCTTTCCACGCTTTCGGGGCCGTAGGAGAGGCCGCCGATCGATGCGCCTTCGCCCCAGCCTTCCGATCCGTCCGAAAAGCGGACATGCACGAGAACGACCGACTGGGTCATCATCGTCGTCATCGACAGGACATGACCGCGCACGGTCGGCACGTCGATGATGATGCTTTCGATATGATCAATGGTGGTCACGTCACGTCCAGTTCTTCAGTGCAATCAATGCCGTGAGTTTCGGGCTGGTGCGGTCGATTGTCCAATACTCGGCAGGTCTGACGCGATACCGCCCACCTCATGCCGCTGCCTGCCCGCTGGCGAGGGAGCGCGCGAAGGAACGGGCGAAGTCGAGGAACTTGAACACCTGCGGGCTCTGGTTGTCGGTGCGGGCGCAGATCGACAGCCGGGTGCGGGCCTGCGCGTCGCTGAGATGGCAGAAGCTGACGCCGGGCCGATGCGCGGCCTCGCAACAGGCCGGCACGATGGAGATGCCTTCGCCCACGGCCACGAGGCTGATGGCGGTCTGGTAATCCGGGGCCCACACGATGTGCGGCGGCTGGAAGCCGGCCTCGCCGCACAGGCCGAGCACCATGTCGGCGAAACAGGGACGCGGCTTGCGCGGAAACAGCACGAAAGGCTGGTCCTTCAGCGCGGCGAGGCGGATAGAACCGCCAAGCTCCTTGGCGGCGTTTTCATGCAGGGCCGCCACCAGTGGCTCTTCCGCGAAAAGCTGCTGGCGCAGGGTGGCGTCGTCGAGGCAGGGCCGCACCACGGCCACGTCGATGGCACGGGTGATGAGCTGTTCGTGGGACTCGGCATTGTTCATGGCGCTGAGCCGCAGATCCACTTCCGGGAAGGCGCAACGAAAGCGCCTGATCAGCGTGGGGAAGGGGCCGTGGGTAGCCGAGCCGACGAAGGAGACGCGCAAGACGCCCGAGCCGCCCTTTCCGACAAGGCGCACATCGCGCACGGCACGCTCGATTTCCTCGGTAATGTAGCTTGCCCGCGTCTTCAGGAGTTCGCCCGCCTGTGTGAGCCCGATCTGGCTGCGGCTGCGGTCGAAGAGCTGCACGTCGAGATCGCGTTCGAGCTGCGCGATCATGCGCGACAGCGGCGGCTGGGCGATGCCGAGCCGGTCGGCGGCGCGGCCGAAATGCAGTTCGCGCGCTACGGCGAGGAAGTAGCGCAGCCGCCTTATGTCGAAGGGCTGCGCCGTGTTGGCACCATCCTCGGCGCTCATCTCGTCCCAGGCATCGTTATGCAACCTCCGGCAGGCAGGCGAAGCGCCCGCCGTGGAAAAGCAGGGGGCGCGCCTGCGGATCGCTGCGCATGGAATGCACATGTCCGACGACGATGACATGGTCGCCCGCCGTCATCTCGCTGTGGACATCGGCAACGAACACCGTGGCCGCCTCATCGATGACGGGCAGTCCGCCGAGTTCCGAGAACGGGGCGGCACCTTCGATGCGCGGCTTGCCGGCGAAATGCCAGGCGATATCCTCCATGCCTTCGCGCAGCACGCTGACGGCGAAAGCCCCTGCGGCGCGCAGCCTCGGCAACATGCGCGCCGTATCGGCCAGCGAAATGGCGATCAGCGGCGGATCGAGTGAGATCGACATGAAGGCGTTGGCGGTCATGGCATGGTCGCCTTCGCCGCAGCGGGTGGAGATCACCGTCACGCCGGTGCTGAACCCGCCGCAGGCATTGCGGAATTCGCGGGCGTCCAGAACGGGGGCGTCCAGAACGGGGGCGTCAGGTGCTGGGGCCAGTGTGGTCACGACAACATCTCCAGATCGAGGGGAGAAAGATTTTGGGCCGCAGCTTCCTGCACAAGGGCGAAGGCGCCGGGCAGAAGGCCGAGCAGGGCGCGGGCCGCGCCGGGCTGGCCGCTGGCGCGCAGGCCACGGATGCGGGTGGAGGAAATGCGCTCGCCCAGCGGGCAGGTGACGCTCTCGGCCGTCGTCACGCAGAAGCGGGTGGCCAGCAGTGCAAGATCGCCGGTGCGGCCGCAACCGAAGCGGAAATCCTCGCCGACATAGACTTCCCGCACGCCCATTTCGCTCAGATCGTCGAGGAAGGCTTCGGCCGGGCGCGCGGCGTAGTCCGGCGTGAAGTCCGCCACATGCACCCGGTCGACGCCGAGGGCATAAAGGCGTGCCAGCCGTTCGGAGAGCGGGCAGATCGGCCGGCCCCGCCCGAATGCCACCTTGGGCAGCGGGTCGAAGGTCTGAACGAGAGCTGCCAGCCCCTGTGAGCGCGCCCGGCGCAGCATGGCGCTGATCACCGCCTGATGACCGAGATGGACGCCATCAAAGGCGCCGATGGCAATGGATGCACCCGAGGGGTATGCACCTCTGGCGCGGCGTGCTGAAACCGGGGTGTGCGATAGCGATGCTGGCATCCGGACTCCTCCTTCCCGACGCTGGCGGCATGATCACCGATGGTTTCAGGCTGGCGGAGGAGGCAGCTTGCGGCAATGCCCGCACAGGTAAGGCACGATACCTTATGGAAGCGCGAGGGTGATGAGAGAGTTCTTCCCGATCCAGCACGGGAGGAAACCTTGGACCAGATCAATCCTGACATCACCGCCGGCCAGACAGACGCCTATACGGGCAGCGAATTCCTCGAAAGCATCCGCGACGGCCGCGAGATCTACATCTATGGCGAGCGCGTCAGGGATGTGACGACGCATCCGGCATTCCGCAATTCGGCGCGCATGGTGGCGCGCTGGTATGACCGCTTCCACGCCAACAAGGCCGATATCGGCGTGACCTGCGACAATGGGTCGGACAAGCTCACTCATCCCTTCTTCCTCGGTTCAAAAACCTCGGAAGATCTGGTGAGGTCGAAGAACGCCATTATGGACCTGCAGCAGCCGGCTTTCGGCTGGATGGGCCGTTCACCGGATTACAAGGCGAGTTTTCTCGGCACGCTGGGCGCGAACTCGGCTTTTTATGGCGACTATGCCGCCAATGCCCGCAGCTGGTACAGCCGCACCCAGCAGAAGCTGGACTACTGGAACCATGCCATCGTCAACCCGCCGATCGACCGCGACCGCCCGATCGAGGAAGTGGCGGACGTGTTCATGCATGTGGAGCGCGAAACCGATGCCGGCGTGGTCGTATCAGGCGCCAAGGTGGTGGCCACCGGCTCGGCGCTCACGCACTACAATTTCATCGCCCACTACGGCATTCCCATCAAGGATAAGAAGTTCGCGCTGATCTTCACCGTCCCGATGGATGCCGACGGCGTCAAGCTCATCGCCCGCCAGTCCTATGAGGCGCAGGCGGCGGTCATGGGCAGCCCCTTCGACTATCCGCTGTCGTCACGCCTCGACGAGAACGATTCCATCCTCGTCTTCGACAAGGTTCTGGTGCCATGGGAGAATATCTTCATCTATGGCGACACCGAGAAGGTGAATGCCTTCTTCCCCGCCTCCGGCTTCGTGCCGCGCTTCACGCTGCACGGCATCTCGCGCTTCGCGGTGAAGCTCGACTTCATCGCCGGCCTGTTCTCCATGGCGGTCGAGGCCACCGGCTCGTCCACCTTCCGCGGGGTTCAGGCGGCCGTCGGCGAGGCTTTGGCTTGGCGCAACACCTTCCACGGCCTTGCCGATGCGATGGTGAAATCGCCGATCCCGTGGCAGGGCACCGATGGCTACAACCTGCCCAACATGAATTACGGCCTTGCCTATCGCGTGCTGGCGGCCATGGCCTATCCGAAGATCAAGGAACTGATCGAGCAGAACGTCGCCTCCGGCCTGATCTACCTGCCGTCTTCGGCGGCCGATTTCGCCAGCCCGGCAATCCGGCCCTATCTCGACCGCTTCGTGCGCGGCTCCAACGGCTATGCGGCCATCGACCGGGTGAAGCTGCTCAAGCTTTTGTGGGACGCCATCGGCTCGGAATTCGGCGGACGCCACGAACTCTACGAGCGCAATTATGCCGGCAATCAGGACAATCTGCGTATCGAGACGCTGCTGACCGCGCAGGCGACCGGCGAGCTTGAAATGCTGCAGGACATGGCCCGCCGCTGCATGGCCGAATACGACCTCAAGGGCTGGGTGGCCAAGGACCTCATCAATCCGAACGACGTCAACGCGCTGCACACGCTGGCTGGAAAGTAGCCTCCGCTTCGCATCGCCTGGAGGTGAAAGAGCCCGCCGCCGGTTTCCGGTGGCGGGCTCTTGTCGTCATCTGAGAACGGCGCGCAGGTTGAACTGAAGGCCGCGCAGAGCCTCGAAATACAGAGGGACCAGTTCTTCCACGCCGACCTGCGTGGCCGGGACGCCGACATTGACGGCAGCGACCGTGACGCCCCGCGCGCTGATCAATGGCACGGCGATGGAGCGCAGCCCCAGTTCCACCTCCTGATCGATCAGCGCATAGCCCTGATTTTTCACGCGGCCCAGTTCGCTCAGTATCGCTTCAGGGTCGGTCAGCGTGTGCGAGGTGCGGGCGGGCAAAGGCAATGCCGAGAGGAGCGCGCGCGCCTGATCGCCGGGCAGGGCCGCAAGCAGCACCCGCCCCATCGAGGTGCAATAGGCCGGCAGGCGCGAGCCCGGCATCAGGGCAATCGACATCACCTTCTTCTGCGCAGCCCGGGCCACGTAGACGATGTCGGTCCCGTCGAGGATCGACACGGAGGAGCTTTCGCCGAGCTGTTCGGAAAGCGCGTCGAGCAGGGGCTGGACAAGCTGCGGCAGGGGCATGGTGGCGAGGCAGGCGGTGCCGAGCCGCAGCACGCGCGGCTTCAGCGTGAAGAACTTGCCATCGTAATCGGCATAGCCCTGATGGGCGAGCGTGAGCAGGCAGCGCCGCGCCGTCGCCCGGTCGAGCCCGGAGGCGACCGCCACTTCCGCGATCGACTGGCGGGGGCGTTCGGCTGTGAAGGTTTCGATCACCGCCAGCCCCTTGGCCAGCCCGCCCATGATGTCGCGCTCCTGAATGGTCATGCCCTGCCTTTTCATTTGTGCGATAAGTCAACAAATACACTATATCGCACAAATGCCATTGCCGGAAGAGGCTGCCGCTGCCTAGTCTGCGCGCGCAGGACCGGCCTCATTTCGCCCGTCCGGAAAGGATGCTGACATGGACAAGACAGTCGCCGGCCTTCCAGAAGCGATCGCCGGCATCGAGGATGGCATGGCCGTGATGATCGGCGGTTTCGGGGGCGCGGGCGCCCCCATTGAACTGATCCACGCCCTCATCGACCGCTTTCGCGCCACCGGAAGCCCGAAGAACCTGACGGTGATCAACAACAATGCCGGCAATGGTCGCATCGGCATCGCTGCCATGATCGACGAAGGCATGGTGGCGAAGATGGTGTGTTCGTTCCCGCGCTCGTCCGATCCGCGCGCCTTCACGGAAAAATATCTGGCCGGCGAGATCGGGCTGGAGCTGGTGCCGCAGGGCACGCTGGCCGAGCGTATCCGCGCCGGCGGTGCGGGCATTCCCGCCTTCTACACGCCTACCACCTACGGAACCGACCTTGCCAAGGGCAAGCCCGTCTCTGAGTTCGAGGGCAGAAACTATGTGCAGGAACGCTGGCTGAAGGCCGATGTGGCGCTGATCAAGGCCGAACTGGCCGATCCTCACGGCAACCTCACCTACCGCAAGGCGGCGCGCAACTTCTCACCGCTGATGGCGATGGCGGCTGCCACCACCATCGTTCAGGCGTCGAAAATTGTTGCTGCCGGCCAGATCGAGCCCGAACATGTGGTGACGCCCGGCATTTTCGTCGACCGTGTCGTCGAGGTTCGCGAAGCGGCTCAGGAAGAAGCGCTGATCCGCGCGGGAGTGGAATACGCATGACCACCAAGCTCACCAACGCCCAGATCGCCTGGCGCGCAGCGCAGGACATCGAGGACGGGGCCTATGTCAATCTCGGCATCGGCTTTCCGGAAATGGTCGCCAGATACCAGCCGCCCGGCAAACAGGCGATCTTCCATACCGAAAACGGCATTCTCAATTTCGGCAAATCCCCGCCCGAGGGTGAGGAGGACTGGGACCTCATCAATGCCGGCAAGAAGGCGGTGACGCTGAACCCCGGCGCGTCCTTCTTCCACCATGCCGACAGCTTCGCCATGGTGCGCGGCGGCCATCTCGATGTCGCGATCCTCGGCGCTTTCGAAGTGGCAGAGACCGGCGACCTCGCCAATTGGAGCACCGGGCCGAAGGGCGTGCCGGCTGTCGGCGGAGCGATGGACCTCGTGCATGGCGCGAAGCGCGTGGCCGTCATCACTGATCACGTCACAAAGGACGGACGCCCGAAACTGGTCAAATCCTGTAGCCTGCCGCTCACCGGCGTCGGCTGCGTGACGCGCGTCTACACCAGCCTTGCCGTCATCGACATCGTTGCGCAGCGCTTCGTTGTGCGCGAAAAGCTGGCAGCCATCAGTCTTGACGAATTGCAGGGGCTCACCGGAGCCGGACTGGTCGTCGAGGAAACCATTGCCGATCTTTCTGTTCCGGAGCTCTGACATGCGTGAAGCCTATATCTGCGATTATATCCGCACGCCGATCGGGCGTTTTGGCGGTTCGCTGTCGTCGGTGCGCGCCGACGATCTCGGCGCGGTGCCGCTGAAGGCGTTGATGGAGCGCAACGCGTCCGTCGACTGG
>NZ_JCAKKP010000020.1:0-65000 GCF_059509755.1 Aquamicrobium sp. YD-1-mutant5 | reverse complement strand
CTGGCGTCGGGCGTGTTCGCGGGCGAGCTTGAGCTCGACTATGCCTATGGCCGCACCGACATGGAGGGCAAGCGCTTCGGCGACGAGCTGCAGCGCATCGGCTGGGTGGGCGAGGAAGAGGTGGGCGCGCGCAAAATGCATGCCTATTTCGAATATCACATCGAACAGGGGCCGATCCTCGAGGCGGAAAGCCGGCAGATCGGCGTCGTCACCCATGGCCAGGGGCTGTGGTGGCTGGAATTCACGCTGACCGGCAAGGAAGCCCATACCGGCTCGACGCCGATGGCGATGCGGGTCAATGCCGGCCTTGCCATGGGCCGCATTCTGGAGCTGGTGCAGACTGTTGCCATGGAAAACCAGCCGGGCGCCGTTGGCGGGGTGGGGCAGGTTATGTTCGCGCCCAATTCGCGCAACGTGCTGCCGGGCAAGGTGGTGTTCACGGTCGACATCCGCTCGCCCGACCGGGCCAAGCTCGACGCCATGCGGGCGAAGGTCGAGGCGGGCGCGAAAAAGATCGCGGACGAGCTTGGCGTCGGCTGCGCGGTAGAGGCGGTGGGCCATTTCGACCCGGTGACCTTCGCGCCCGAGCTGGTGGCGCGGGTGCGCGCCGCGGCCGACAGGCTGGGCTATTCGCACATGGACATCATCTCGGGCGCCGGCCATGACGCGTGCTGGGTGGCGAAGGTGGCGCCGGCGACGATGATCATGTGCCCCTGCGTCGACGGGCTGTCGCACAACGAGGCCGAGAACATCTCCAGGGAATGGGCCGCAGCCGGCGCCGACGTCCTCCTCCATGCCGTCATCGAAACGGCGGAGATCGTCGAATGAAACACGGCTCCCATTTGCCGGAAAAGCTTACGCTGCGTCGCCGCGGCAAATGATACCAGAACGCTGAAATGTCACCGGAAAGTGGTTACGTCTTTGCAGGAAGGCAACATAATGCCTTTCTGCAAGATCGCCCCGGCGACACCCATGATTGCCGGAGAGCTTGCCTGTTGAGGACAAGGAGTTCGGCAATGACAGATATCCGCAAGGTAACGGTGCTCGGCACGGGCGTTCTGGGTGCGCAGATCGCTTTCCAGACAGCCTATAGCGGCGTCGATGTCACCGCATACGACATCAATGAGGCAGCCCTGGAAAAGGCCCGCAAACGTTTTGCCGGGCTGGTCGAGACCTACACGAAAGAAGTGCCGGGTGCGGCCGGCGGCAAGGCCGAAGCCACGCTGTCGCGCCTTTCGCTGTCCGCCGACCTTGCAGAAGCCGTCGCCGATGCGGATCTGGTGATCGAGGCCATTCCCGAGGTTCTCAGCCTCAAGCAGGAGACCTATGCGAAGCTTGGCGAACTGGCCCCGCAGAAGACCATCTTCGCCACCAACTCCTCCACCCTCCTGCCCAGTGCCATGAAGGATTCCACCGGTCGTCCCGACCGTTTTCTCGCCCTGCATTTCGCCAACAGCATCTGGAAGTTCAACACCGCGGAGGTGATGGGCACGGCCGACACCGATCCGGCCGTCTTCGACACGCTTGTCGAATTTGCGGGCAAGATCGGCATGGTGCCGATCCCGGTGCGCAAGGAGAAGGCGGGCTATGTGCTCAACTCCCTGCTGGTCCCGCTCCTGAACGCTGCTGCCGAACTCGCCGCCGGCGGCTACGCGGAACCGCACGATGTGGACAAGGTCTGGCGCATCGCCACCGGCGCCCCGATGGGGCCGTTCCAGATCTACGACATCATCGGCCTCACCACGCCCTACAACATCCTGTCGCACGGCAACGAGCATCATCAGAAGCTGGCCGCGTGGCTGAAGGAAAACTACATCGACAAGGGCAAGCTCGGCATCGCCACCGGCGAGGGCTTTTACACCTATAAGGGCTGAACCCCGAAACGGGCCTGCCGGGCGATCGTCCTGCCCGCCCGGCAGGCCCGTTTCCGATCACGCCTGATCAGCGCTCTATCGTGAAGCTGATCGGAACCGTGACGAAAGTGTTGACGTCTGGCGGAGGCTTCGGAACCGGCGAAGCCCGCCGCAGCAGTCCAAGCACTTCCTCGTCCAGTTCCGGCACGCCGGACGGGCTGACCAGCTCGGGCGCCATGATCGTTCCGTCCGGCGCGACGACGAAGCGAACCTGTACCAGCCCCTCCTGCCGGCGTGACAGGGCCGCCTTCGGATAGCGTTTGCGCCGTTCGAGATGAGCGGCAAGACGCCCCAGCCATTTCTGCTCGGCCTGGACATTGCGGTTGACCCCGCGCATGGCCTCCATGGCAAGGGTGGCATCGGCATCATTGGCCAGTTTCAGCTCGTCCGCCTGCGGAATATCGGGCAGCGGATCGTCTTCCAGTCCCCTGACCTTTACGACTTTCGATTTGTCAGGCGCGCTTTCCTCGGTCTTGCGCGTTTCAGGGCTCGGGCGCTGCGCCGGCACGGGAATGCTGTCGGGCAGGGGCTCGGGCTGCACGACAGCTTCTTCCGGTTCGGGTTCCTCTACCTCTTCCACATCGTTTTCTTCCGGAACGGCTTCTTCCGGCGCATCTGCTTCCGGATCGCCCTTGCGGGCTTCCTGCGGTTCCTCATTGTCGACGGTCGGATCCGCGACGAATTCGACCATGATCGCCATGGGTTCGGGTTCAGGAACCGGGTGATCTGCCGAAAAGGAAAAGGCAATCAGGGCCGTACCCGCGCCAATGTGCACGACCACGGAGATCAGAAATGCAAGCCAACGCGGAAACGCGGTTGCTTCCGGCATGCGGGAACGACCCGGCTTCTGCGTACGCAGCCGGACGGCAGCTTTTCCCCGGACCCCTGAATTCATCCCCGTTGGCATCAAAACTGTTCATGGTCAGCGCGACATGATCCGGCGCTTCGGAGGGTGAGGCGATCAGCAAGCGTCGCCCTGCCATAAAGATGAGTATTAGTGTCATATTTTTTTGGTGAGCGGTAGACGTTCTTTTGAATATGGGATGAAATAGGCTCGTCAGGCGCTTATTTGTCAGTTGTGAGCGACATTCATTCGTAAGGGAAAAGTCATGCGCGCCTCCAGAATCGCCACGGTCATGCTGGCTGCCCTGCTGCTAGGCACTGCAAGTGCAGCGGCGGCGGTCAATGTCACATTCGTCAAACCGGAAAAATATCGGGACGACGATTTCCGCAACGCGTCGAAGCGGGAAGGCGTGATCAGGGAGCTGACCCGCCATTTCGAGCGCCTGGACAAACGCTATCTCACCGCGGGCGAGAAGCTGGAAATTGCGGTGCTCGATGCACGGCTGGCCGGGCGCTACGAGCGGTGGCAGCCGACATTCAACGACGTCCGCATTTTGAGGGACACAACGCCGCCGCGCTTCGTGATCCGTTACACGCTTCGCCAGAACGGCAAGATCATCGCCAGCGGCGAGGAAACGGTAAGCGACCTCAGCTATATGTGGCGCGCCTCCGCACGCAATTCCACGGAACGCTTTGCCTATGAAAAGGACATGCTGCGGGACTGGTTCCGGAAGCGCTTCGTCGAGCTGAAGCCGCCGCGCGGCTGAAATCCGCAGCGGAAGAGGCCGGGCGCCTTCAGCATCCGAAAGCCGCTCCTGTTTCCGGGCCAGCTTTCGAAAAATGCACCCGTGCTACCCGTTAACGACCGACAAGGCTTCGTCGGCGATCACCTGTTCCTCGTCCGTGGGAATGACGAAAACAGAGACGCGGCTCCCGGCGCTGCTGATCACCGGGGCATTGGCCTTGTTGGCCTCCGGGTCGACCGCGACGCCAAGCCATTGCAGCCTTTCGCACACATCGGCGCGCACGGCTGGCTGATGCTCGCCAACGCCGGCGGTGAAGACGATGGCGTCCAGCCCGCCAAGCGTGGCGGCAAGTCTCGCCATCTCGCCGGCGATGCGGAAGGTGAATACCTCGAGGGCTTCGCGGGCCTCAGGCCGGTCGCTTTCGAGCAGAACGCGGCTGTCGGCGCTGATGCCGGAAAGGCCGAGCAGACCGGAACGGTTGTAGAGAAGATCCTCGACTTCCTCCAGCGTGCGCCCGCCCGCGCCCAGAAGATGCAGCAGCACGCCCGCATCCAGCGCACCGCAGCGCGTCGCCATGGGTATGCCGTCGAGCGTGGAAAAGCCCATACTGGTGTCGAGGCTGGCGCCGTTTTCCATGCCGCACAGGCTGGCGCCCGAGCCCAGATGGGCAGCCACCACCTTGCCAGCGGCAGCTCCGGCATCGCGGCGTGCCAGTTCACCGGCAATGAACTTGTAGGACAGGCCATGGAAGCCGTAGCGCTTGATGCCTTCATCATGCAGCGCGCGCGGCAGGGCGAAACGCCGCACGACATCCGCGTTTGTGCCATGGAAGGCCGTGTCGAACGAAGCCGTTTGACGAATGCCCGGTCGAAGGCGCGCAATGGCGTCGATCAGCCTCAACGCCTGCGGCTGGTGCAGCGGGGCCAGCTCGACCAGTTTCCCGATCTGCGTGAGGCTCTCGTCATCGATAGCGACCGGCCCGTCGAACAGGTCGCCGCCATGCACCACGCGATGGCCGATGGCCGCGACATCATCGAGATCATAATGCCACGACAGGCGCTCGAAGGCCTCGCCGAGAACGGCATCAAGCTCCTCGCCGGGCTGGGCTTTCAGCTCAACGTCGAACCGATCCGGCCCCTCCGAGAGCTGAAAACGAAGTGGCGTCTGACGAAAGTCGATCATGCCCTTGCCGATACGCCGGGCTTTGCCCTGATCGAGCGCGAACAGGCCGATCTTCACCGTCGAGGAACCGGCATTGAAGGTTACAAGCATCTTCTGGCTCATGCCGGCAGCTTCCCCGCGAGAGACTTTCTGGCCGCAACCAGCTTTGCGAGAGCCGCCGAGGCGATCCGCGCGCTGAGCGGATCGGAACGGCTGGTCAGAACGATCGGCACGCGCGCGCCAAGCACCAGTCCGGCCGCCGTAGCGCCGGCAAAGTGGATAAGCTGCTTGGCAAGCATGTTGCCCGATTCCAGATCGGGTGTGAGCAGTATGTCGGCCTGACCGGCTACGTCGGAGACGATGCCCTTCATCTTCGCCGCATCCATGCTTACCGCATTGTCGAAGGCCAGAGGACCATCGACCTTGCCGCCGGTGATCTGGCCGCGTGAGGCCATCACCGTAAGAGCGGCGGCATCGAGCGTGACCTGCATCTTGGGGTTCACCGTCTCCACGGCGGCGAGAACCGCGACGCGCGGCGTTTCGACGCCGAGTATCCGCAGAAGGTCGATCGCGTTCTGGCAGATGTCGCGCTTCTGCTCCAGCGTAGGCTGGATGTTGATGGCGGCATCGGTGATGATGATCGGCTTGGAATAGGCGGGCACGTCCATGCCATAGGCATGGCTGATACGCCGCTCGGTGCGCAGGCCGGAATCCTTCGCCACCACGGCACCCAGCAATTCGTCGGAATGCAGGCTGCCCTTGACCAGCACGGAAACCTTGCCTGCCACCGCCAGTTCGACAGCGCGCGCGGCAGCGGCATGGCTGTGCTCCACAGCTTCGATGGCAATTCCGGCAAGATCAACGCCGGCAGCTTCCGCCGCCGCCCTGATCTTTTCCTCCGGGCCGATCAGCAGGGGCTCGAAGAGCCCTTCGTCGCGCACCTCCACGGCACCCAGAATGGCGGCCGTGGAACAGGGATGCACGATGGCCGCACGCACCGTGGGAAGACTTCTGGCTTCACGCACGAAAGCTTCGTAGCGGTCGTGCCGCCTCAGTGAGACATCGGGCAGCCGTGTCGCCTGCCATTCCACCGAACGGGAGGGAGCAATCACTGTCGCGACCCCGGACAGCACGTCCTCGCCTTTCTGATTGGTGCATATGGTATCGAGCAGAACAATGTTCTTGTCGGCTCGCTTCTCCGTGACCTTCACCGTGGCGGTGACCGTATCGCCGGGGGCGACCGGCCTCAGGAAATGGAACTCCTGTCCAAGATATATGGTGCCCGGGCCGGGCAGCCTGGTGCCGAGCACGGCCGATACCAGCGCGCCGGTCCACATGCCATGGGCAACGATGTGGCCGAAGAGATCGGTGGACGCGAAGGCAGCATCGAGATGGGCAGGGTTTACATCGCCTGAAACCGTCGCAAACAGCTCGATGTCGTCACGGCCGACAACCCGCACGATGGAGGCGCTGTCGCCGATCTGCAACTGGTCGAAGGTGCGGTTGGTCAGAAGCTGGGTCTGCATGATCATCCTATCGCTGAAACACATAGGTGCCGGGGGCGTCTTCAATAGGCGCATAGCCCTTGTCGGCGGCGCCGGTTGAAGGTGGAGCGACCCTCTCTTTCGTCGAGCGCTCAAGCAGCCAGTCCGACCATTCGAGCCACCACGAACCGTCTTTCGCCGAAGCTGCCTCGACCCATTCCTGCGGATCGAGATAGGGATCATGCTGGCGCCGCTCGGCAATGCGGTAGCGGCGCCCCTTGTGACCGGGCTCGCTGACGATGCCGGCATTGTGGCCGCCGCTGGTCAGCACGAAGACGAGATCGCCATCGGTGAGCTGGTGGATCTTGTAGACGGATTGCCATGGAGCAACATGGTCCCGCTCGGTGCCGACGACGAACATCGGAACGCGCACGTTCTGCATCGCAGCAGGGCGCCCCTCCACCATGAAGCGCGCCGTGGCCAGCTCGTTGTCGAGATAAAGCCGCTTCAGATATTCGGCATGCATCTTGTAGGGCATGCGCGTGGGGTCCGCATTCCACGCCATGAGGTCGTTCATGGTCGTGCGTTCGCCCAGCATGTAATCGCGCACGATGCGTGACCAGATCAGGTCGTTGGAACGCAGAAGCTGGAACGCTCCGGCCATCTGGTCGGAAGACAGATAGCCACGGTTCCACATCATGCTTTCAAGGAAATGCAGCTGGCTGTGGTCGATGAACAACGCAAGCTCGCCGGGCTCCGCGAAATCGGTCTGCGCGGCAAACAGGGTCAGCGAGCCAAGGCGATCATCATTGCGCTGCGCCATCGCCGCGGCTGCGATCGAAAGCAGCGTGCCGCCGAGGCAATATCCTGTGGCATGGACCTTCCGGTCCGGCACGATCGCATTGATGGCATCGAGTGCGGCCATGACGCCGAGCTTGCGGTAGTCGTCCATGGTCAGGTTGCGGTCATCGGCGGTCGGATTGCGCCAGGAGATGCAGAAAACCGTGTGGCCCTTCTCCACCAGATAGCGCACCAGCGAATTGTGGGGGGACAGGTCGAGAATATAGTATTTCATGATCCACGCAGGCACGATCAGCACCGGCTCGGCCAGAACCTTGTCCGTCGCGGGTTCATACTGGATCAGTTCGATCAGATGGTTGCGATAAATCACCTTGCCCGGCGTGGCGGCGACTTCCTCTCCCGGCGTGAAATTCTCCGTCCCGACCGGTGGCCGGCCCGATACGGCGCGCGCGGCATCTTCCATCCAGTTCTGCATGCCCTGAACGAAATTGGTTCCACCCGCCTCCAGCGTTCTTGCCAGCACCTCGGGATTTGTCAGCGGGTTGTTCGACGGGGAGAAGACGTCGAGCATCTGGCGCGCCATGAACGACACCACATCCTCATGATGCGGAGTAACGCCCGGCACCTCATGCGTGGCATTGTGCCACCATTGCTGCGCCAGCAGGAATGACTGGGCGAAGGATGAGAACGGTTGCTGCGACCAGCCTTGCGCCTTGAAACGATAATCCCCGGGCAGCGGCTCTATGCAGGGCGGCGTTTCGGGATCGACGGCGGCGGCGGCCAGATAGGTGGAAAGCCGGGCAGATTTGCGGACGGCCTTATCAATGAGTTCAAGCCGTTTGCCGGGCGCGGCGGCAAGATGGATGTTCCAGTCGATGAGCGCCAGAGCGAGCGAGGCCGGCGACAGCCCCCCGGTGAGATGCGCACTCAGCGCCTCGCGCATCTGGTCGATGGCACGGTAGGCTTCGGACGAGACGCTCTCGTCAATCGCCCGCGGCATAACGGCATTTTTGCTGGTCTTCCGAAGCTGCGTCTGGCTCCTGGCAGACGCCTTGTTCCGCGGAGATGTTTGAGCACTCACTGGATTCACCTTTCCATAAAGGAGAAGAAGAAGGGGTGGCACATGGGCCGTTGCCCAACAGCTGACCAAGTGCCAGCACGAAGAGACGTTCGGCCTCGCCGTCATCACCTTCGAGAAGCGGTTCGCTGCCGATGACGTCGTGCAGAATGCTGACACCGGCAAAGAAGGCGGCCACCAGGGCGGCCTGGCGCTTCGACACATGCGGATGAGCGGTGATCAGAGGACCAATGAAATCTTCCATCAGCACCTCGCGAAGCACCTGCGAGGCATCAGGGCTGGAGAAGGATCGGAAAACAATGTCCAGCATGCGGACTTCATTTTGCGGCTCGTCGCCCAGCGTCTGCCGTGCAAGGGTGGCGGCGAGCTCCTGAATGTTGCCGGCAAACATCCAGTCCGGCCGCATCGCCGCACGGATGGACGCCCGGAACAGATTTTCCTTGGAACCGAAGCAGCGGTGGACATAGGCCACGTCCACACCGACATCTGAAGCCAGATCGCGCAGCGAGGTGGTGCTGTAAGACTGCGTTGCGAAACGCGCCATGGCAGCCCTGAGAATACGCTCGCGGGTGTTTCCGCCAGAGTTGGCGGCTGATGTTTTGACTGGCGCTGTCTGGGGAACGGTCATCTTGGATTTTTTCGTGGCCTCATGCTTCGCAATACAGCTTGCTTCTATCGGCAATGGAGGTCAACATTGTTGACATAGATCAATGACGATTCATCCGCTTCGGTGAATCCTGGGGTCGAAGGTTCTCATCATTGCGAGGAGTGGACGATCATGGCCGAGGGGAAACCGACTGAAGCGCAGACGCATTACGCCCGCTTCCCATCCCTGTTTCGACCCGACTGGCTTGCTGTGGCCACAGCCGCACAGGTGCGGTTCGGCGTCGGCCTCTGGGGTGGCGTGCTGAGCACCACGGCCAAACAGCTCCAGTATCAGGCCGATTATCTGAAAAAGCTTTCGGAAGCCGAGCAGCCGTCCGATGCGGTTACGAGCAGCAGGGAATTCGTGCAGAAGGTCGTCAGCAGCGTCGCCGCTGAAGGGCGGCAGGTGTTCGACAGGAATGTCGCGCTGATTGCCGCTTCACGGCAGGTCGGCTGATCCGGGGCGTGTTAAACATTCAGGTAAGGAAAGAGCAAACAACAGGTTGCACTCTCCGGGTATGAAGATACCGTCATCCGCAACCTGACGACTCGAAGTAAATCGAAACATCCGTTTTACTCCGAGGGACACCGAATTTAAGTATCATGACCGCCGGTTCGCGGCGGATCAGGCAGCGAGGGGATCAAGTGAAATATATCCGGTCCGGCGCGGGTTTCTCCGTTCGCGCCCTCTTTCGAGTGCGGGCTCATCGCCGCGGCAAATGCAGAGGTTAAAGCATCATGAAATCTGCCAAGAACTGGATTGTGGCCATAGTGGTCGCCGCAGTGGTTGCCGGAGGCTACTATTTCTGGCGGTTCTACGATGGTTCCGGACTGCCTGACGGCATTGTCGCGGGCAACGGGCGCATAGAGGCTGTGGAGATAGACATCTCCGCCCGCACGCCGGGCCGCATCAAGGAAATTCTTGCCGACGAAGGCATGTTCGTGGAGGCCGGACAGGTTCTGGCCCGCATGGATACCGAGCAGATGGAAGCGCAGCGGCGCCAGCTCGAAGCCCAGCTCAAGCGGGCTTCGATCGGCATCGAAACGGCGGGCGCACTGGTCAAGCAGCGCAATGCCGAGAACGCCGCCGCGCAGGCCGTGGTCGCTCAGCGCGAGGCGCAGCAGGATGTCATCGACAAGAAACTGGTGCGCTCCGAGCAGCTTGCCCGCAGCGGAAACCTTTCGCAGCAGCTTCTGGACAATGACCGCGCAGCTGCGCTGGAGGCGGCAGCAGCCGTCAACGCGGCCCGTGCCCAGCTTGCGGCAACGGAGGCCGGCATCAGCGCCGCGCAGGCGCAGGTCGTCGATGCTGAGGCTGCCGTGGATGCAGCCAGGGCAGCGATCGAGAGCATTACCGCCGACATCAATGATGCCGTCCTGCGCTCGCCGCGCGATGGCCGCGTCCAGTATCGCGTGGCGCAGCCCGGAGAAGTTATCGCCAGCGGCGGCCGTGTGCTCAATCTGGTCAATGTCGGCGATGTTTACATGACCTTCTTCCTGCCGACGGCACAGGCCGGGCGCGTGGCAATGGGCACCGAAGTGCGCATCGTGCTGGATGCGGTTCCACAGTATGTCATCCCCGCCAAGGTCAGCTTCGTCGCCGACGTCGCCCAGTTCACGCCGAAGACCGTGGAAACGGAAGAAGAGCGCCAGAAACTGATGTTCCGTGTCAAGGCACAGATTTCGCCTGAACTTCTGCGCGAATATATCCAGTATGTGAAAACCGGGCTGCCGGGTGTCGCCTATGTCAAGCTGGACCCTGAGACCGAATGGCCGGCACAGCTGCGCGAGGTCGTCAAGCCGTGACCATGGATGCTGCCGAAGCCGTGGCGCCGCCAGACGAAAAGCCAGATGGCAAATTCGTCGCGCGGTTGCAGAATGTCGGCCAGAGCTATGGCGAGACACGGGCACTGGACGGGATCAACATCCAGATTCCGGCCGGGTGCATGGTCGGCCTGATCGGTCCCGACGGCGTGGGCAAATCGAGCCTGCTGTCGCTGATCGCGGGTGCCCGCGTGGTTCAGGAGGGACAGGTCGAGGTGCTGGGCGGCGATATCGCCGACCGGCGGCACCGGCGCGAGGCCTATTCCAGCATCGCCTACATGCCGCAGGGCCTCGGCCGCAATCTCTACCCGACCTTGTCGGTGTTCGAGAACATCGACTTTTTCGGCCGCCTGTTCGGCCACTCGAAGGAAGAGCGCCAGCACCGCATCGACACGCTTCTGGCACGCACCGGCATGTCGCCTTTCGCGACGCGGCCGGCCGGCAAGCTTTCCGGCGGCATGAAGCAGAAAACCAGCCTGTGCTGTTCGCTGATCCATGACCCTGACCTCCTCATTCTCGACGAACCGACCACGGGCGTCGATCCGCTGTCGCGCGGACAGTTCTGGGAGCTGATCGACGATATTCGCGGCGAGCGCGAAGGCATGAGCGTCATCGTTGCCACCGCCTACATGGAAGAGGCCGAGCGCTTCGACTGGCTGGTCGCCATGGACGACGGCAAGATCCTCGCCACCGGCACACCGGCGGAACTGCTGGCAAGGACCGGCACCGACAATCTGGATGCGGCTTTCGTGGCGCTGCTGCCGGAAGAAAAGCGCAGAGGCCACAAGCAGGTCGTGATCACGCCACGGCCGGCCGATGCCGCCAGCGACATTGCCATCGGCGCGAAGAACGTCACCGTTCGCTTCGGCAACTTTACGGCCGTCGACAATGTGAGCTTCGAGATCCCGCGCGGCGAGATTTTTGGTTTCCTCGGCTCCAATGGCTGCGGCAAGAGCACCACCATGAAGGTGCTGACCGGGCTGTTGCCGGCCAGTGAAGGCACCGCCATGCTGTTCGGCAAGGAAGTCGACACGCGCGACATGGAGATACGCCGGCGCGTCGGCTATATGAGCCAAGCTTTCTCGCTCTATTCCGAGCTTACCGTCCGCCAGAATCTTGAGCTTCATGCGCGCCTGTTCGCCATGGCGCCTGAAACCATTCCCGGCCGCATCGAGGAAATGGTGCGCCGTTTCGATCTCGGCGCCGTTATGGAAGCGCTGCCCGAAGCGCTGCCCCTCGGCATCCGCCAGCGCCTGTCGCTGGCCGTGGCGCTGATCCACTCACCCGAAATCCTGATCCTCGATGAGCCGACATCCGGTGTCGATCCGGTAGCGCGTGACGCGTTCTGGGAAACCCTTGCCGAACTGTCGCGCAAGGATGGCGTCACCATTTTCGTCTCGACCCATTTCATGAACGAGGCGGCGCTCTGTGACCGCATTTCGCTCATGCATGCCGGCAAGGTTCTGGTCTCCGACACGCCGGACGGTATCATCAAGCGTAAGGGCGCGGAAACGCTTGAGGAAGCCTTCGTCGCCTATCTGGAAGAGGCAATCGGCGATGCCGGCCAGCCGCAGGCCGCGGAAATCACGCCCGTTGAGCCGGAACCTGAATCCGGGAAAACTTCCGATCAGCGTTTTTTCAGTTTCCGCCGCATGTTCGCCTATACCCAGCGCGAGGCGCTGGAACTGCGCCGCGACCCTATCCGCGCCAGCCTTGCGATCATCGGATCGGTGCTTCTGATGTTCGTCGTCAGCTTCGGCATCAGCATGGATGTAGAGGACCTGTCCTTCGCGGTGCTCGACCGCGATGACACCACCATTAGCCGCGACTACGCACTTCAGCTCGCCGGCTCACGCTACTTCATCGAAAAGGAGCCGATCAGGGACTATGAAGATCTCGACCGGCGCATGGCAAGCGGCAAGCTCAGTCTCGCCATCGAGATCCCGCCCGGTTTCGGCCGGGATGTTTCGCGCGGCACTAATGTGCAGATCGGCGCCTGGGTGGATGGCGCCATGCCGATGCGCGCCGAAACGGTGCGCGGCTATGTTCAGGGTGTTCACCAAACATGGCTCATCCAGAAGGCGCGCGAGATTTATGGCGATGCCGCTACCGTCGGGAAATTCCAGCTTGAGGTGCGTTACCGCTACAATCCTGACGTTCAGAGCCTTGTGGCGATCGTTCCCGCGATCATTCCAATCCTGCTTCTGATGATACCGGCCATGCTGGCGGTGCTGAGCGTGGTGCGTGAAAAGGAGCTGGGCTCCATCGTCAACTTCTATGTTACGCCGGTGACCCGCACGGAGTTCCTGCTTGGCAAGCAACTGCCCTATGTGGCGCTGGCCATGCTGAACTTCGTGATGCTGTCCTTCTTCGCCGTCTACATATTCGGCGTGCCGTTCACCGGCAGCTTCGCGGCCTACACGGCGGCGGCCCTGCTTTATGTGATCTTCACGACCGGCATGGGGCTGGTGGTCTCCACCTTCATTGAAAGCCAGATCGCGGCGATCTTCGCCACCGCACTGCTCACGCTCATTCCGGCTGTGCAGTATTCCGGCCTCATTGACCCGGTCTCGTCATTGCAGGGTTTCGGTGCCGTTATCGGCAACATTTACCCGACGACCTATTTCGTCAACATCTCGCGCGGCGCCTTCTCGAAGGCGCTGGAATTCGCCGACCTCGCCCCGCAATTCATCCCGCTGCTGATTGCCGTGCCGGTGCTCTTCATCCTCGGCATCGTGCTCCTGAAAAAACAGGCGTCCTGATCCATGCGTGTTGCCAACATCTACAATCTGGGCGTGAAAGAACTGCGTGGCCTCGGCCGCGACAAGATGCTGTTGTTCCTGATCGTCTATGCCTTCACCATAGCGATCTACACGGCCGTGACGGCGATGCCGGAATCGCTTAACCGCGCCGCTATCGCCATCGTCGACGAAGACCAGTCGCCGGTGTCGTCGCGCATCACCACGGCGTTCTATCCTCCCTATTTCGTGGTGCCGAAGCTGATCGACCAGTCCGAGATGGACGCGCGCATGGACGCCGGAAGTGATACCTTCGCGCTCGACATTCCACCGAATTTTCAGCGTGACCTGCTGGCCGGCCGATCGCCTTCGATCCAGCTCAACATCGACGCCACCCGCGTCAGCCAGGCCTTCACCGGTGGCACCTATGTGCAGGCGATCGTCTCCAGCGAGGTAAACGAGTTCCTCGCCCGCCATCGCGGCGCCACGGAGCTTCCCGTCGATCTGGCAATGCGCATGCGTTTCAATCCGCAACTCAACAAAGGCTGGTTCGGTGCGCTGTCGAACGTGGTGTTCTCCATCACCATGCTCTCCATCGTGCTGACCGGCGCCGCGCTTATCCGCGAGCGCGAACATGGCACCATCGAGCACCTTCTGGTCATGCCTGTGACGCCGGCCGAAATCATGATCAGCAAGGTGCTGTCGATGGGGCTGGTGGTGCTGGTCGCCTCAGCCGCTTCCATCGTCTTCGTGGTGCAGGGGCTGCTGCATGTGCCCATTCAGGGTTCGGTGGCGCTGTTTCTGTTCGGAGCCGCCGTTCATCTCTTCGCCACGACCTCGATGGGCATTTTCCTTGCCACCATGGCGGGCTCGATGCCGCAGTTCGGCCTGCTGCTGATGCTCATCCTGCTCCCCTTGCAGGTGCTCTCGGGCGGTCTTACGCCGCGCGAAAGCATGCCGCAGATCGTTCAGGACATCATGCTGGCCGTTCCCAACACACATTTCGTCATTCTGGCGCAGGGCGTGCTCTTCCGCGGTGCGGGTCTGGATGTGGTCTGGCCTCAGATACTGGCGCTGTTCGTGATCGGCTCGGTGCTTTTCATGCTCTCGCTGCGACGCTTCCGAAACTATCTGCGCTGATTTGCCGGGCCGGGCGGATAGCCGGGAAAATATGCCGCTGGCAGATCGTAGCCTGCCCCGCAAGGGGCAGGCGGATTTCATGCCGCTGGCAGCCTGCTGCGCGGTCCCCGATTTCGTAGCTGCGGATCATATCCTACAGCTGTTCGGCGCGCAGTTGTTCGGCGCTTTTGGGTGAAAGCAGGCCCGGAGCCACATCGAACACCGTCTTGGCACCATATTGCCCCATCTGGTGAAGGCGATGTACGGCACGCGCATAAGCCACCAGAACACTGGCCGTGAATTCTGGATTGCTCTCCAGTTTCAGGCTGTATTCTATCGTTTGTGTTGTGCCGGCCGCTGTGTTGCCGCTGCGGATGACGAAGCCGCCATGCGACATCGCCGAATGATCCCTGGCCAGTTCTGCCGCGCTGATGAAATTCACCGTTGTGTCATAGTCGGCAAAATAGTGCGGCATCTTGATGATCGTATCGCGCACCTGAGCCGCATCCGCGCCCTCGTCAAGCACCACGAAACATTCGCGATGATGTTTTTCCCGCGTGGGCAGAACCCGCCTCGTGCCGCTTCGGGCCTGTTCAACCGCGGCCGGAACCGGACGCGTATATTGCACCGCGCCGGCCACACCGGGAATGCGGCGCACCGCATCGGAATGCCCCTGGCTCAGGCCGTCACCCCAGAACGTGTAGGTGTCGCCATCGGGCAACAGGGCTTCGCCGACAATGCGGTTGATGGAGAACATTCCCGGATCCCATCCGGCGGAAATCAGCGCAGTTCTGCCGCCAGACCGTGCCGATGCATCCACAGCGGCGAAGTATTCCGGGATACGCGCATGCGTGTCGAAGCTGTCGACGGTGTTGAAAAGGGCAGCCAGTTCTGGCCCTTGTTGCGGCAGATCCTCTTTGGATCCCCCGCACAGGATCAGCACGTCAATGTGATCGGCATGGCCCGATATCTCCGCCATGGAGAATACGGGCGTTGCGGGGCACTTCGGGCTGAGCTGTTCAGGTGCGCGCCGCGTGAAGATGCCCACAAGGCTCATGTCGGGGTTGTGCGGCATCGCCGCTTCAACGCCTCTTCCGAGATTACCATGGCCGGCGATGGCAACACGGATGGGTTGGGGCATGCTCATGATCGTCATTCCTGATGGGGAGATGATTCCTCTGAAACAGCGAGGAAGCGAAGAAAGGCAAGGCAATACCGAATCGGAGAAACATTTCAAGAAGCGCAGGGTGCCTTTCCGGCATCGCCCGCGACTACAGTCGCTCCGGCGTTCCACTACCGTCGGCACAATTGCCAATTGATTGACCGGCTAATGATTATGAGCCGTGCTGCCGCCGCTGATATTTCTGCATGTCAGCGCGCCGGCGAACCAGCCGTAGATACAGCCTGCGCTTCTCCCATTCGGTGTCCGGGGAAAAGCATGGTATCGCCGATTGCGGAGGTGGCGAGCCGCTACTGTTGCCGTGATGTGACAGTTGCCGATATTCATCCGCCCGCCAACAATCATCACAGAACACCATCCGGGGCAGGGAACGGCAGCATATGCGCCGCACCCCGCAGAAAACATGATAATTTCATACATGTTTATCCCCGAATGGGCGCAATCGCGCCGATTCCGGCGCAATTCAACACCATTGAAGAGGTTTCAGCGATCTGATTAGAGAGTTCTGCCGCGCTGCGCCTCGCGGGAACGACGGCAGGATGAATATGCGTGTCGATGCACTGATGAAGCCAGAGTGGCAAATCGCTCCGATGGTGGGGCTCCACATTGCGCAGCTTTCCGATCGGAGTGGGCAGCCGTGGCGAGTGGTCTGACGGCAGCGTTTCTCAACAACCGCCGCTCCCTGATGTGGAGCCTGATGCGGATCGTGCGCGATCCGCAGATCGCCGAAGATCTGACGCAGGAAACCTATGTCCGGGCCAGTCAGGCCATGGTGTCGGGACCAGTGGAGCACATCGAGGCGTTTCTCTATCAGACGGCCCGCAATCTGGCGCTTGATCATCAACGCCGCAGCCGGATGCGCGGCGGTGTCGAGCATTTCGGCGCGACAGAGGCCGAGATGGCCAACATCGCGGCCGATCAGCCTACGCAGGAAGCGGTGGTCATCCATCGCGAGCGGCTGAGGGCATTTGAGGATGCCCTTTCGCAACTGCCCGCCCGTGCGCAGCAGGTCTGGCGGCTCAACCGGGTCGAAAAATGGCCCTACCCGAAGATCGCCGCCCACCTCGGAATTTCCCCCAACACAGTTTTCAACGATGTGAAGCTGGCGCTGGCCCATTGCCAGCAGGCGCTCGATCGTCTCGACCGCGGTTGAATCCGATATTAAGAGAACATTTTATCGCGCAGCCTGAGCGGGAGCCCGGAGGTTTTTTGTGAGATTGCAGCCGGTCATTCGTCTCATCTGTATGAGCTTGCGTTTCTGCAACAAGGCAGGTGGACCGCGTGGTGAGTGACAGGGCCGATGACCCGCAGCCAGACCAGACCTTGCAGCATCCCGATCCGGTGACGGATGCGGCGCTTGACTGGTTTGTGCGCCTTCAGGAAGCGCCGGACGACCTTGACCTGCAGGGCCGGCTTGAAGACTGGCTGGACAGCGATTCGCGCCACGCAGCAGCTTTCGCAAAGCTTCAGAACATGTGGGAGCTTCCCGAACTGGGTATCGCCAGCGCCCGCCATGCCAGCCGGCTTGATGCAAGGCGGGAACAAAGGACGCCGCTGGCCCGGGTGCCGGTGCACCGCTCCGGCAGCTGGACGATACGGATTGCTGCCCTCGCGGCCGTAGTCATGGTCGCGGCCGGTATCCGGTATTATCCCGAGATGCTGCTGCGCTGGAATGCGGACCATCTGACGGCCACCGGCGAGCAAAGCGCCTTCGTGTTGCCGGATGGCTCGCGCATTCTGCTCAACACCGCTTCGGCGGTGGCGCTCGATTTCGGGGGACAGAAGCGATCCGTCACTTTGCTGCGCGGAGAAGCCTTCTTCGATGTCGTTTCCGATCCGGCCCGACCGTTCAGGGTTGCGGGTGCTTTCGGCGACGTCGAAGTGAAAGGCACCGCCTTTTCGGTACGCACCGGCGGTGAAGACACGGTCATCCTTGAGCGCGGGCGTGTCGAGGTTGCTCAACGCGCGCATGAGGCACACCATGCCAGCCTGTCGCCCGGCCAGATGGTGGAGGTATCGCCGGCAGGTCTTTCTCCTGTCGCCGGGGTCGACACGGAAAACGAGCTTGCCTGGCGCACCGGATGGATCATCTTTCAGGAAAAGCCGCTCGCAGATGTGCTGACCGATCTCGGCCGCTATTACACCGGCCGCGTGATAACCGTCGACGGCGGCCTTGGCCACATCAGGGTCAGCGGCAACTACAGGCTGGACGACCCTGAAGGCGTCATCCGTTCTCTGGCGGAAGCGGCCGGAGCGAAAGTCACGCGTTTGCCCGGCGGAATCATAATTCTTCGCTGATTACTCAAGTTTTTTTGTGAGATCGGACCAGCTCGTTCGTCAGATGTTCGAGGCGCTCTTCCGCAGAGAAAAATCGCCGCATCTACTCTGACGCAAGGAACTCTCCTCATGGGGCATCGCACTGGTCCGGCACCGCACGCAGCAATGGCTCGCGCCAAAACGGCAGCCGTGGGCAAAGCGCCGGTGCGGCTCCTGCTGGCAAGCACTGTGCTGGTATCCTCGCTGATCCTGCTGCAGGGCGTTTCTTTCGCCCAATCGACCTCGACCACCGCGGCGCAGACGGTGCGATTTTCCATTCCCGCCCAGCCGCTTTCCGGGGCGCTCAGCGCGTTCAGCCGCGCCTCCGGCTGGCAGGTCGGCTACACGTCGGAAATCGTGCGCGGCAAAACCTCGGTGGCAATCTCGGGCGCGATGTCGCCCGCGCAGGCGTTGCAGACCATGCTTGCCGGAACCGGCATCCGGGTGAGCCTTACCGGGCCGGCGACCGCAACGCTTGTGGATCGTGTTTCAGAGGCTTTCGAGCCGCAGCCCTCCGATGGCTCGATGGTTCTTGCCACCATCGACGTCAAGGGCAATGCAGAGGGCTCACCCTACAGCCCCTATGAGACGGCGGCCGCGACCAGCCATATCGAGGGCGAGAACATCGAGCGTTTTCGCGGCTCCAGCCCGGCGGACATGTTCCGTGGCACGGCAGGTGTCATGTCGGGCGAGGCGCGCAACGGCGCCGGTGCCGTCGACGTCAACATTCGCGGCATGCAGGGCATGGGCCGCGTGACGACGACCATCGACGGCGCGGAAAACGCCGTCACCGTCTATCAGGGCTATCAGGGCGTCTCCAACCGGACCTATGTCGATCCAGACTTCATCGCCGGCATCGACGTCACCAAGGGCGCGGACACCGCCTCATGGGGCAATGCCGGGTCTGTCGCCATGCGCACCGTGAACGCCGACGACATCGTCAAGCCGGGCAACACCTGGGGCGTCAGGGTCAAGGGCGAGATCGGCACCAACACGTCGAAGCCCCATGCCGGTGACAAGGCAGGCTATCAGTGGCCCTTTGCACCGTGGGACCCTGCCGGCGAAGTTCCGAAAGCCTCGGAAACCGGGATGGACAAGCCTTCCCTGCTTTCGCCGACACGCGGCGCCGGCAGCGTTATCGGCGCCTACAAGGGCGAGGATTTCGATTTCCTTGCCGGCTATGCGCGCCGCAAGCAGGGCAACTATCACGCAGGCAAGCACGGGCCTTCCGCCAATCCGGTCAACAAGGGCCGGCAGCAATGGTGTCCCAACGGCGTCTGCAATCCCAACGGCACGACCTACTGGGAAAATTACTATGAAAATGACGGGGTCGTGAACTATCGCGCCGGCGAGGAGGTGCTGAACACCCAGCTTGAGACGGAATCCTGGCTGGCCAAGCTGACCGCACGCTTTGCCGATGACCACACCCTCCAGCTCGGCTATACCGGCTATCGCAGCGAAGCCGGCGACCGGCTCGCCTCGCGGCTGATCGGCAAGCACGGACAGTCCGAGCAGCAGGCGCAGACGTCCGGCACCAGCCTCGACACCGTAACCGCGCGCTATCGCTGGAATCCGGAAGATAACGAGCTTTTCGACCTGAAGGGCAATCTCTACTGGACGCATCTGGAACTGCGCAACCCGATCCGCGGCGGTCGCGGCGTAACGCCTGAACAGATCGGCCTGCCTGCCGGGTTCCGGGTCGGTTCCGATTCCGACATGTGGGGTGCCGACCTCTCCAACCTGTCGAAATTCTCGACCGGCTATGGCGATGTCGATCTCAGCTACGGCCTGTCCTATCGCGGCGAGGATACGCGGGGCAGCCGCCACACGGCAGCGCTGGAAGCGTGGAACACCGCGCGTGACGCCATTCGCCATGAGGCCGCAATCTATGCGAAGGCGGCATGGAAGCCGGTCGACTGGGCAACGCTGAACGCCGGGCTCCGCTATTCGCATTTCTGGTCGAAGGATCGCTACGATCCCTATGAGCGCGAGGACATCGAGAGCAGGGTTCTCGGCTTCCGCACCAATGATGGCGGGTTCAGCCCCTCCGTCGGCGTGACGCTGGAGCCCTTCGACGGTTCGCAGTTCTACGTCAACTATTCCAACACGATGCGCGCACCCAGCGTCATCGAATCCGTCTCGGCCTTCAACAGTGTGGTCGCCAACGCCGATGTGAAGCCGGAGCGCTCCAGCAACTGGGAAGTCGGCACCAACCTGACGCGCGACGGTCTGCTGACCGGCGAAGACCGGGGCATGCTCAAGCTCGGCTACTTCAACTGGGATGTGAAGGACTATATCGCACGGTCGGTCCGCAACGGCTCGGGGCCGCTGACCCTGAACATCGAGAACATCGACCGGGCGAAGTTCTCCGGCATCGAGCTTTCCGGCCGCTACGAGATCGGCGGCTTCACGGCCGATCTCTCGGCCAACTATTTCCTCAACGTCGAATATTGCCGCACGGCCGGCACCTGCGAGAACAAGTCGCTCTATGGCGACTATGCGACAAACCATGTGCAGCCCGAATACACCGTCGACCTGACGCTGTCGCAGAAGCTGCTGGAGGACCAGCTCACGGTCGGCGGGCGCATTTCCCATGTCGGGCCGCGCGCCATTGGCCATGGCGACGTGACCGCGCAGGGCGCCAGCGAGTTCATCTCCCTTGTCGACTGGAAGCCTTACACGCTTGTCGATGTCTTCGCCGAATACAAGATCACCGAGGACCTGACCGCCGCGGTGCGCGTGGAGAACCTGTTCGACCGCTTCTATGTCGATCCGCTCGGTCTTGTCACGCAGCCGGGACCGGGACGGACTTTCTATGCGAGCCTGACGGGATCGTTCGGTGGCGAGCAGAGTTTCCAGCCATTCAGCAATCCGCTTGCCGGGCTGGCGGGCGGCCACGGCGCGGCGCGCGGTGGCGAAGCTGCCGCCATCAACTGGAGCGGCCTCTATGCCGGTGTACATGCCGGTGGCGCGTTTGGGCGCACATGGGGCTCCACGACGACGCTCGACGGTTCCGACAGCACCATCGCCGCGCGTGAATCGGCGGACCTCAAGCTCAACGGCGCCATGTTCGGCGTACAGGCCGGCTACAACTGGCAGCTCGACAATGGCGTGGTGCTCGGTCTGGAGGGAGACTGGAGCAAGACCTACAACATCACCGGCTCGAAGAAGGTTCTGTCCACCGACCCCGTGCTGGCGGCCAAGGGGCATGCCGATGCTTATACGAGCTACGACGTCGACTGGATGGCCAGCCTGCGCCCGAAGATCGGCTACGCTTTCAGCAATCGCTTCATGGCCTATGCCACGGGTGGATTGGCGCTCGCGCGCGAAACACAATGGCGCGATCAGTACATTTCCGACCAGGCCGATGAAACCCTCCCCAACGGTACGCAAACGGCCGTTTTCTCCGTCGAGAAGGCCGCCGCCACCCGCGCCGGCTTCACCATTGGTGGCGGCCTCGAATATGCGCTGAACGACAACTGGTCGATCAAGGCCGACTATACCTACAGCCGCTTCGGCAAGAAGGATTTCAGGTTCAGAAATGCCCGCGCGGGCACAGGCAAGGATTATACGACCTCGACAACCACCGTCGTCGGCTATGAAACGGTCGACCCTTCGCAGGACCCCAGCATGGCGTGGTTGTGCGACATGGATCCTAGCTTCTGCACGCCCTATGAAAAGCCCATCTATGAGACGACGACGACCAACCATCCGGGCAGTTCAAGTACCGTGAACGGCCGCAATGCCTCAAACGCCCTCGATTTCCACATGATCAAGGTCGGTCTGAACTACCGGTTCTGAGATCAGCAGATCACGAGACAACACCTGAAGGCTTCACCGCAGCGGGAGGCGCCCAAATCGGGCGTCTCCGTGCCGGACGTGCCACCCGCGGCAAGATCAGCAGGGCGCTCGCACAGGCCGCGAGCATCAGAGCCTCGTTCCCTGCCACAACTGCATCCGGCAGCTCTTTCAGCACCATCATCGGTCAAGGCAGGATCGGGCTTGCAAGCTGTGATTTTACCCCAACAGGGGCCGTGAAAGGCTCTGGGAAGGCGCGACGAATTGCTTGAAAAGCCTGACGCACATGAGATACGAGCAGGTGTCGGTTTCCGCAAGGAACGAAGAGGGAATTCGCCGCAGGCTTCAAAAAGGCCTGTGAAACGAAACTGCCCCCGCAACTGTAGGCGGTAGAGTCCTCTCCCCGAAATGCCACTGGGCCCCGGGCCCGGGAAGGTGGGGAAAGGACGGTGACCCGTCAGTCAGGAGACCTGCCGACAACTGGAACTGAATGTGCCGGGCGGGGTGCCCGGGAGAGGTTGTCGATGAAGCCGTCCCTGCCTGTACGGGCTCTATTGCGTATCCTTCGGGGTGCGCGGCTTTCCATTGTCGTCCCGACCCGAAGCCTTCGGTCCCTGCCGCAAACCGATCGGAGAACTTCGCGTCATGACCTTCCCGCGTCTGGCACTTGCCGCCGCCAGCCTTGCGCTGCTCACCGCCTATGCGTCCGCTGAACCCACCAGATACCCGCTCACGCTGGAAAACTGCGGTGAGACGATCACTTTCGACAAGGCTCCTGCCACGAGCGTAACCGTCGGACAGGCCGCCACCGAGGCGCTCTATGCGCTTGGCCTTGGCGACAAGGTGACCGGCACCTCCGTCTGGTTCACCGACGTTCTGCCGGAGTACAAGACGATCAACGACAAGGTGGAGCGCCTCGCCGACAACGATCCGAGCTTCGAAAGCGTCGTGGCGAAGAAGCCCGGCCTCGTTGCCATCCAGTTCATCTGGCATGTCGGGCCGGAAGGCATCGTCGCCACCCGCGAGCAGTTCCACGAGGTCGGCATCCCGACCTATGTTATGCCTGCCGATTGCGTGGCCAAGGACAACTCGGTCGGCGTCGACGGCACCCGCAGCGCCGCCTTCTCGACCGAAACCATCCATCAGGGCGTGCGCGAACTTGCCGAAATCTTTGACGTGCAGGACAAGGGCGAGGAAGTCGTCGCCGATCTGGTCAAGCGCGAGCAGGATGCGGTCGAGCGCGCAAAAGCGCTCGATCTCAAGGACGTGTCGGCCGTGTTCTGGTTCTCCAGCGCCGACATGAACATCGATCCCTATGTCGCCGGTCGCAAGGGCGGGCCGGCTTACATGCTCGACAAGCTCGGCATCCGCAACATCGTGGAATCGGATGAGGAATGGCCGGTCGTAGGCTGGGAAACCATCGCCAGGGCCAACCCGACGCTGATCGTGATCGCCAAAATGGATCGCCGCCGCTTCCCTGCCGACGACTTCGAGAAGAAGCTCGAATTTCTGAAGAGCGATCCGGTCGCCAGCCAGATGGACGCGGTGAAGAACAACCGCATCGTGGTGATGGATGCCCATGCCATGGACGCCACCATGCGCACGGTTTCCGGCATCGAGGTGCTGGCGGACGCGCTGGTCGAACAGGGCATCGCCAGGTGACCATTGCCACCGCAGGCCGGCATTCCGTAGCGCGCCTGTGGTGGCGCTGGCCTGCGGGGCTCGTCGCCATGGCGGGGACGGTCTTTGCCGGCACCTGCATCGGTGAGACGCCCATTCCGCTCTCCATCGTGGTGCAGACGCTGGCCAACAAGGTTCTGGGTGCTGCCTATCCGCTCGATCCGATCGATATGGGCATCATCTGGAACTATCGCCTGCCGCGCGCGCTGGTGGCCGCATCCTGCGGCGCGGGGCTGGCGCTGTCCGGCCTCGTGCTGCAATCGCTGCTGCGCAATGCGCTGGCCGACCCCTATCTGCTCGGCATCTCCGCCGGTGCCTCGACGGGTGCGGTGACGGTGACGATTGCCGGTATCGGCGGCGGAGCGGTCTCCATGTCGCTCGGCGCCTTCGCCGGCGCGGTCACCGCCTTCCTGCTGGTTGCCCTTCTGGCACGGGCGGCGGGCGGCGGCGTTTCCACGCGCGGCACAGGACAGATCATTCTGGCGGGCATCGCCGGCTCGCAACTCTTCAACGCGTTGACCTCCTTCATCATCACCAAGTCGGCCAATGCCGAGCAGGCGCGCGGCATCATGTTCTGGCTGCTCGGCAATCTGAGCGGCGTGCGCTGGCCGGATGTGACGCTGGCCGTACCCATCGCCCTGACCGGGCTGATTGCCTGCGTCTGGCATGCGCGCGCGCTCGATGCCTTCGCCTTCGGCGCCGACTCCGCAGCCTCGCTGGGTATTGCCGTGCGCAGGGTGCAGGTCGTGCTGATCGGGTTGACCGCGCTGGTCACTGCCGTCATGGTTTCCATCGTCGGCTCCATCGGCTTCGTCGGGCTGGTCATCCCGCATGCGGCGCGTTTCGTGGTCGGCGTACGCCATGGGCGTCTGGTGCCGGCGACGGCGCTGACGGGCGCTGCCTTCCTCATCGCGGCTGACGTGCTTTCGCGCACCATGATCCCCGGTCAGGTGCTGCCGATCGGCGTCATCACGGCTTTGGTCGGCGCGCCGGCCTTCGCCCTGATCCTGCTCAGGGGACGCCGCCGGCCATGATCCTTGAAGCAAGCAATCTCGGCTGGAGCGTGCGCCGTCTCCGGATCGTGCAGGGCGTGGACCTTGCCGTGCGCGAGGGTGAGACGTTTGGACTGGTCGGTCCCAACGGTTCGGGCAAATCGACCCTGCTGCGCCTGCTTGCCGGAATTCTAAAGCCGACAACGGGCAAAGTCGCCGTGGAAGGGCAGCCGCTTTCCGGCCTGCCGCGCCGGCTGGCGGCCCAAAAGATCGCCTATCTCGAACAGCAGGCGGATACCGGCGAGGCGATCACCGTGCGCGATGCGGTGGAGCTTGGCCGCACCCCCTGGCTGACGCCCCTGCAACCCTGGTCGGACGAGGACGACAGCATCGTTGCCGGAGCACTGGCCGACGCCGACCTGCACGGTTTCGAAAAGCGCTTCTGGGCAACCCTTTCCGGTGGCGAGAAGCAGCGCGTGCATCTGGCGCGCGCCCTTGCCCAGCGCCCGCGCATCCTGCTGCTCGACGAGCCCACCAATCATCTCGACGTGCGCCACCAGCTTTCCATGCTGGACCTTGTGGCCGCCCTGCCGGTGACATCGATCATCGCGCTGCACGATCTCAATCAGGCGCTTGCCTGCGACCGCGTCGGCGTCATGGCCGGCGGCCGGCTGGTGGCGGTGGGATCACCACAGGAGGTGCTGAGCGTCGAGCGCATCGCCGAGGTATTCGGCGTGCGCGCCAGCATCGTCGTCGATCCCGCCGACGGCGCCCGCATTTTCCGCCTCGATCACCTCCGCTGAAAGGTATTCCATATGCGCATCGCTTCCGCCCTGATGCTGGCTTCGCTCGTCATCTCCGCACCGGCTTTCGCCGAAATGCACGAGGTGAAGATGCTCAACCGCAACGCATCCGGCCCGATGGTCTATGAGCCGGATTTTCTCCGGATTGCACCCGGCGACACGGTGAAATTCATAAAGACCACCAGCGGCCACAATGCCGCGACGGTCGAGGGCATGGTGCCGGAAGGCCATGAGGGCTTTCTCGGCAAGATCAACGAGGAGATCGAGGTCACGCTGGACGAGAAGGGCTTCTACGGCATCAAATGCTCGCCGCATTACGGCATGGGCATGGTGATGGTCATCCGCGTCGGCGATTCCGATCTGCCGGCCTCGTTCCCGGCCGCCGACGTGCCTGAGCGCGCGAAGAAGCGTTTTGTCGAAATCCTGGAACGCAACGGATACGGAAAATGACCGCGCCGTCGCCCCACGCCGGCAATTTCGACCTGAAGGAAGAAATCCGCTCCTACTGGTCGAAGCGCGCGCAGACCTTCGATCTCGCCTTCGGTCATTTCATCGCGCCGGGACCGGAGGCGCGTGCGTGGCAAAAGCCGATACGCGACACGCTGGGCGAGAAGCCGCTGCGCGTGCTGGAGCTTGCCTGCGGCACGGGCGAGGTGACGCGGCTCATCCATGATCTCGGCCACGACGTCACCGCGCTCGACTTCTCGGAGACGATGCTGGAAGTGGCGCGCGCCAAGCACGAGGGCAAGGAGCGGCTGCGCTTCATTCTCGCCGACGCCGAAAACACCATGGAGCCCGATGCCGCCTATGACGCCATCATCTGCCGCCATCTGGTGTGGACGCTGACCGCGCCGCAGGAAACCTTCCGCGAATGGCTGCGGCTGTTGAAGCCCGGCGGCAGGCTGCTGGTCTATGATGGTGACTGGGCAGCGCCGAGCCCGACCGGGCGCCTGTTCGCATGGCTGGTTTCCCTCATCGACCGCATGCAGGGAGCCGATCCCTACTATGACGGGGCGATGAGCGACAAGCATGAGAAGATCATGCGCGCGATCCCGTTCCGCGAGGGCCTCACCTATGAGCGGCTGGCCCCGATGCTCAAAGACGCGGGGTTCGCGGACATCCGCTACATGTCGCACGACAGCATCGCCAAAGCCCAGCGCGAAACCGCCACGTTGCGCAATCGGCTGCGCACCCGCGTCTACCGGCGTTTCATCCTCAGCGCCATCCGGCCGGCCTGACGGGCCACATCATTTCACCACGAAACCGTGGGCGAAGGGGTCGCGGTCATCGATGAAGATGGTGTTGTAGCCGGTCATGCGCGCCCAGCCGGCGATCGAGGGGATGATGGCGGAGCGGTCCGCCACACGCGTCACCGCCTCGACCCGGCCTTTGAAAAGCGATCCGATGATCGATTCATGAACGAACTCGTCGCCGGCCTTCAGTTGCCCCTTTGCGGCAAGCTGCGCCATGCGCGCCGAGGTGCCGGTGCCGCAGGGCGAACGGTCGATGGCCTTTTCCCCGTAGAAAACGGCATTACGGGCATGCGCGCCCGCCACCGTCGGCTTTCCCGTCCACTGGATATGGGACAGACCGCGAATTTCCGGATGCTCGGGATGCACGAACTCGTATTTTGCATTCAGCGCCGCCCGCAGCTTCGGCGACCAGCCTACCAGTTCACCGGCTGAGTGATCGGCCATGTCGCGGAAATTCTTCTGCGGCTCGACGATGGCGTAGAAATTGCCGCCATAGGCGACATCTACGACGATCTCGCCAAGGCCCTCCACTTCGGCGGTCAGCCCTTCGGCATAGAGGAAACCCGGCACGTTGGTCAGCCGCACTTCTTCCACAAAGCGGCCTTCCTGCCGGTAGGTGATGTCCACCCGGCCGGCAGGCGCGTCGATGGAAAGGCTTCCCGCCGCGCGCGGCGTGATCAGCCCGTTCTCGATGCCCATGGTGATGGTGCCGATGGTGCCATGCCCGCACATGGGCAGACAGCCGGAGGTTTCGATGAACAGCACCGCGACGTCGCAATCGGGACGCGTCGGCGGGTAGAGGATGGAACCCGACATCATGTCGTGGCCGCGTGGCTCGAACATCAGCCCGGTGCGGATCCAGTCGAATTCGCGCAGGAAGTGGGCGCGTTTCTCCAGCATGTTGGCACCTTCCAGACGTGGACCACCACCGGCGACCAGCCGCACGGGATTGCCGCATGTATGTCCGTCGATGCAGGAAAAGGTATGCGTGGCCATGGCTTCAGAACCTCTGCGCGGAGAAGGGGGAAAGGTCGATGGCGGGTGTGCGGCCCTCGACGAGATCGGCAACAAGACGCGCCGTGCCGGCCGACTGGGTCAGGCCCAGATGGCCGTGGCCGAAAGCATAGACGATGCGCTGCGTGGCGCGCGCCGTGTCGATGACCGGCAGGCTGTCGGGCAGGGAGGGGCGGAAGCCCATCCATTCGCTGCCGCCTTGCGGATCGAGTCCGGGCAGGAACGAAACCGCCTTCTTCAGCATGGCGCGGGAACGGCCGAAATTCGGCGGCAGGTCGAGCCCGCCCAGCTCCACCGCGCCGCCGACGCGAATGCCTGTCGAAAGGCGCGTGACGACAAAGCCGTGGCCGCCGAAGGTGATCTGCGTGCGCAGGTCGAAGGCGCCGACCGGAAGCGTGGTGTTGTAGCCGCGCTCGGTTTCCAGCGGAATGCGCTCGCCGACCGTGCGGGCGATACGGTGCGAGAAGGCGCCGGCGGCAACCACCACATGGGCAGCCCGAAAGGTGGTGCCGGCACAAACCACCTCGACGCTGTTTTCCGCGGGGCGCAGGGCCGTTACCCCGGCACGCTCGATCACCCCGCCATCGGCTGCAAAACGTCTGGCCAGTTCCAGGGTATAGACCTTCGGATCGGCGATCGAATACCAGCCGGGCGTGAAGGTGCCATGCGTGAAGCGCAGCGCGAGGCCCGGCTGGATCTGCGCCATCTCCTCCGCGTCCATGTGGCGGAAAGCGATGCCATGGTCGGCGCGCGCCTGCCATCCCGGCAGCGAGGCGCGAAATTCGGCCTCACCCTCATAGACCTGAAGATTGCCGTCATTTCGCAGCATGGAAGATGCGCCGGCACGATGCAGGAACGGCTCCAGCTCTGCCTTCGACAGGTCCATGAGCGCGGTCTGCGCCGCCGTCGACTGCGCCACCCGGCGCGGCGCGCAGGCCCGCCAGAAGCGGAACATCCATGGCGCGATCCGCAGCGCATAGGCAGGCGGCACCGACAGAGGCCCCAGCGGGTCGAGCAGCCATTTCGGCGCCTTGCGCAAAATGCCGGGCGAGGCCAGCGGCAATATGTCGGTGAAGGCGAAGGCGCCTGCATTGCCGGCGGATGCTCCCGCCGCGGGTCCCTCACGATCGACGACCACAACGCGCTTGCCGCGTTGCTGCAAGGCAAGTGCGGCCGACAAACCGACAACACCCGCTCCGATGACAATCACATCCGGGACGATCAGATCTGGCCGGACTGTGTCGGACATTCTTCTCTCATCGGGAACGCTCTGATCCGAAACGAGCGCATCTCCTGCATGGAGACGCGCCCATTCACGATCAGACGTCTGCCCGACGATGTAAAGCGGCTTTGCCTGTGCCAGCTACTCTTTTTTCGCAGCGAAGCGGCTGTTCAGCCAGAGTGCCAGAATGGTGCAGATCGCGCCGGAAAGCAGGTAGGCGCCGGCCGAGATCAACCCGAAATGCGTCGACAGCAGCAGTGCCGCCAGCGGCGCGAAACCCGCACCGAACAACCAGGCGAAATCATTGGTGATGGCCGATCCCGTATAGCGGTAAGCCTTGGCGAAGGAGGATGCCACCGCGCCGGAAGACTGGCCGAAGGACAGGCCGAGCAGGATGAAGCCGAGGATCATGAAGATCGCTTCGCCAACCGGACCGGCATCGAGCAACTGCGGGGCAAAGCCCGAGAAGGCGGCGATGGCGATGGCCGAGCCGAGCAGCAGCGAGCGGCGGCCGACACGGTCGGCCACGATGCCGGAGACCATGATGGCGACAAGACCGAAGACGGCGGCAACGGCCTCGATGATGAGGAAGCGGGCGATGCCCTCGGCGGTGAACAGGAACACCCACGACAGCGGGAACACCGTGACCATGTGGAACAGCGCGAAGCTTGCCAGCGGCGCGAAGGCGCCGACCACGACATTGCGGCCTTCGGCGCGAATCGTCTCGAAGATGCGCGCCGGCTGAAGCTCGCGGTTGTGGAACAGCTCGCGATATTCGGGCGTCGAGACGATGCGCAGGCGCGCGAACAGGGCCACCACGTTGAGCGCGAAGGCGACGAAGAACGGATAGCGCCAGCCCCAGGCGAAGAAGTCCTGCGCGGAAAGATTGCCGACGAAGAAGGCGAACAGCAGGCTGGCCACGATCAGCCCGGCAGGCGCGCCCAGCTGCGGGATCATCGCATACCAGCCACGGCGGCCTTCAGGCGCATTCATGGCGAGCAGCGAGGACAGGCCGTCCCACGTGCCGCCAAGCGCAATGCCCTGACAGATGCGGGCAAGCGCCAGCAGCCAGATCGCGGCGACGCCGATGCTCTCATAGCCGGGCAGGAAGGCGATGGCGACGGTCGCCGTGCCAAGCATGAACAGCGCGATCGTCATCTTCACGCCCTTGCCCCAGCCACGGTCCACTGCCATGAAGATCGCGGTGCCAACCGGGCGCGCGACAAAGGCCAGCGGGAAGATGGCGAAGGACCAGAGCGTCGCCGTCAGCGCATCGAGATGCGGGAACAGAAGCTTCGGGAAGACGATCACCGAAGCGATGGCATAGACGAAGAAGTCAAAAAACTCGGACGTGCGGCCGATGAACACGCCGACGGCGATCTCGCCGGGCGCGACATGCCCATGCCTCGCTTCCGGGCCGAGCGACCCGTCTCCTGTCATTGCTGCCTGCGAATGCGCCATGATCACACGGATTTTCTGTCTCTGGAATAATGGCCGGCAACGGCCTGCCGGGCCTTCGCACGGTGCTTAGCCTCTTCATGCTGCATTGCGGCATTGGGCAAATTGTCCAATGTGCCGCTCCCGCTCAAGGGGTTAGCCGTGCCCCCGAACCGCCCATCGATCGGGCCCATTGATGGATCTTCGCCTTGAAACTGACAAGACTTCTGGCTTTGACCCTGTTGCCGTTCCTGCTGAGCGCCTGCGATCTCGTGGTGCTCAGTCCCGCCGGAGACGTAGCCTGGCAGCAGCGCGACCTCGTCATCATCGCAACAGTGCTGATGCTGCTCATCATCATTCCGGTGATGGTGCTGATTGCCCTGTTTGCCTGGCGCTACCGGGCCGGCAATACGAAAGCGACCTATACGCCCGACTGGGATCACTCCACCCATCTGGAACTGGTGATCTGGGCGGCTCCGCTGCTCATCATCATCTGCCTCGGCGCGGTGACGTGGATGTACACCCATCTGCTCGACCCCTACCGGCCGCTCGACCGCATCGCCCGCGGCCAGCCGGTCGCGGCGGAGGTCGAACCGCTGGAGGTGCAGGTCGCCGCGCTCGACTGGAAGTGGCTCTTCATCTATCCGGAATACGGCATTGCCACCGTCAACGAGATGGCAGCCCCCGTCGATCGCCCGATCCGCTTCCGCCTGACGTCGACCTCGGTGATGAATTCCTTCTACGTGCCGGCGCTGGCGGGCCAGATCTATGCCATGCCCGGCATGGAAACGACGCTGCACGGCGTCATCAACCGTCCGGGCGAATATGACGGCTTCTCTGCCAACTACAGCGGCGACGGCTTCTCCGGCATGCGCTTCACCTTCCACGGTGTCGACCATGAAGGCTTCGACCAGTGGGTCGCCAGGGTAAAAGAGGCAGGCGGCAGCCTCGACCGCTTCGCCTATCTGCAGCTCGCCAGGCCCAGCGAGAACGAAAAGCCCCGCCACTACGCCTCCGTCGACGAACAGCTTTTCCGGCTGATCCGCGACCGCTGCGCAGAGCCCGGCCGCATGTGCATGGACGAGATGATGGCGATCGACGCCGAGGGCGGCCTCGGTCTGGCGGGCCTGCGCCTGCTGCAACCGCTTGAAGAGGGTCGCCCGTCGGCGCTCACCGCGCTGTTCGGACGCCGTTCCGTCGATGTGGCGAGCATCTGCACGCCTGAGGAAGCGGCCGCTTCGGAAGCCGTCTCCTGGTCGGCATCGCTTGTTCCTCAGGTTGATCCCGCACCGCTCGTTGGTGCCGGGCTGCCGCGTCCTGCTCCCATATCTTCCGCCGCGCCGGCCATGTCCGTGCGCCAGCCCTTCGGCATCTGAGCGTTACAGAGCACATGTTCAACAGTACCGACCTTACCAAGCTGATTTTCGGCAGGCTCACATGGGAATCGCTGCCCCTGCATGAGCCGATCCTCGTCGCCACCTTCGCGGTGGTAGCGCTGGGCGGCATAGCGCTGCTGGGCGCCATCACATATTTCCGCCTCTGGGGCTATCTGTGGCGCGAATGGTTCACCACCGTCGACCACAAGCGCATCGGCATCATGTACATGATCCTCGGCATCATCATGCTGCTGCGCGGCTTCGCCGACGCGGTGATGATGCGCCTTCAGCAGGCGATGGCCTTCAACGGCTCGGAAGGCTACCTCAACGCCCACCACTACGACCAGATCTTCACCGCCCACGGCGTGATCATGATCTTCTTCGTGGCCATGCCGCTGGTGACGGGCCTGATGAACTATCTCGTGCCGCTGCAGATCGGCGCGCGCGACGTTTCGTTCCCGTTCCTCAACAATTTCAGCTTCTGGATGACCACCGCTGGCGCGATCCTCTTGATGATGTCGCTGTTCGTCGGCGAGTTCGCGCGCACCGGCTGGCTGGCCTATCCGCCGCTGTCGGGGGCCGAGCACAGCCCCGGCGTCGGCATGGATTATTACCTGTGGTCGTTGCAGGTGGCGGGTGTCGGCACGACGCTGTCCGGCATCAATCTCATCGTCACCATCGTCAAGATGCGCTGTCCCGGCATGACGATGATGAAGATGCCGGTCTTCACCTGGACGTCGCTGTGCACCAACGTGCTGATCGTCGCCACCTTCCCGATCCTGACCGCGACGCTGACGCTGCTGACCCTCGACCGCTATGTGGGAACGAACTTCTTCACCAGCGATCTCGGTGGCAATCCGATGATGTACGTCAACCTCATCTGGATCTGGGGCCACCCCGAGGTCTACATCCTCGTGCTGCCCGCCTTCGGCATCTTCTCCGAGATCGTCTCGACCTTCTCGGGCAAGCGCCTGTTCGGCTATACCTCGATGGTCTACGCCACGGTGTGCATCACCATCCTGTCCTATCTGGTGTGGCTGCATCACTTCTTCACCATGGGGTCGGGCGCGAGCGTCAACTCGTTCTTCGGCATCACCACGATGATCATCTCGATCCCGACCGGCGCCAAGCTCTTCAACTGGCTGTTCACGATGTATCGCGGGCGCATCCGCTTCGAACTGCCGATGATGTGGACGCTCGCCTTCATGTTCGTCTTCGTCATCGGCGGCATGACGGGCGTGCTGCTGGCCGTGCCGCCGGCCGACTTCGTGCTGCACAACTCGCTGTTCCTCGTCGCGCATTTCCACAACACCATCATCGGCGGCGTGGTCTACGGCCTGTTCGCCGGCATGGTGTTCTGGTTCCCGAAGGCGTTCGGATTCAAGCTCGATCCGTTCTGGGGCAAGATTTCGTTCTGGGGCTGGGTGCTGGGCTTCTTCTTCGCCTTCATGCCGCTGTATGTGCTCGGCCTGATGGGCGTGACCCGGCGCCTGCGCGTGTTCGACGACGCCTCGATCCAGATCTGGTTCCAGATCGCGGCTTTCGGCGCCTTCCTCGTGCTGGTCGGCATCGTCGCCTTCATCATCCAGATCGCCGTCAGCATCTGGAAGCGTGAGGAACTGCGCGACACCACCGGCGACCCGTGGGACGGACGCACGCTGGAGTGGGCGACCTCCTCGCCGCCGCCGGACTACAATTTCCCCTTCACGCCGGTCGTCTACGACAACGACGCATGGTGGGACATGAAGAGGCGCGGCTATGTCCGTCCGCTGGAAGGCTTCAAGCCCATCCATATGCCGAACAACACGGGCACGGGCATCATTCTTGCCGCCCTGAGCATCGTCATGTCGTTCGGTCTCATCTGGTACATGTGGTGGCTGGCGGCACTCGGTTTCATGGCCATCATCGCGGTGTCGATCTATCACACGTTCAACTACGACAATGGCTTCACCATTCCCGTCGAGGACGTGACGCGCAGCGAAGATGCGCGCACGAAGCTGATGGCAGGGGAGGCCTGATCCGATGAGCGCCACGACCCGGACCATGGACGGCGCCGAAGCGCCCGTCTTCTACCTGACGGAAGACCACCACCACGAAGAGGGCAGCGGCACGCTGCTCGGCTTCTGGCTCTACCTGATGAGCGACTGCCTCATCTTTGCCTGCCTGTTCGCGATCTATGGCGTGCTTGGCACCAGCTATGCCGCCGGACCCGCGCCGAAGGACCTGTTCGACCTGCCGCTGGTCGCCGTCAACACGGCGATGCTGCTGTTCTCCTCCATCACCTACGGCTTTGCCATGCTGGAGATGGTGAAGGGCAATGTGCGCACCACACTCGTCTGGCTCGGCATCACCGGCGTGTTCGGACTCGCCTTCCTCGGCATCGAGCTCTACGAGTTCCATCACCTGATCCATATCGGGGCGACGCCGCAGCGCAGCGCGTTCCTGTCCTCCTTCTTCACGCTGGTCGGCACGCACGGCCTGCACGTGACCTTCGGCATCATCTGGCTGGTCACGCTGATGGTGCAGGTCGGCAGGTTCGGGCTGATCGAGGCCAACAGGCGAAGGCTCATGTGCCTTTCGATGTTCTGGCATTTCCTTGACGTCATCTGGATCGGCGTCTTCACCTTCGTCTACCTGCTGGGAGTTCTGCGATGAGCGCGCCCATTACCCATCACGAGGGTGCCCATCATGAGGATGCCCACCACCATGCGGGGGGGGGGCATGCCCACGGTTCGCTGAAAAGCTATCTGATCGGCTTCCTGCTCTCCGTGGTCCTGACCGCCATTCCGTTCTGGCTGGTCATGGGCGACGTTCTGGACAGCAGGCAGTTGACCGGTTTCATCATCGTCGGCTTCGCGGCGGTGCAGATCGTCGTGCACATGATCTTCTTCCTGCACATGGACACGCGTTCGGAACAGGGCTGGACCATGATGGCGCTGATCTTCACCATCATCGTCGTCGTCATCGCGTTGTCCGGTTCGCTATGGGTCATGTACCACCTCAACGCCAACACCATGCCGTTCCACGACATGCAGCAGATGCGGTGAACGGGCGGTCCGGGAACCGTCCTCCGGCCAGAGTTATATTTCTGGCCGGCGCCGCGCTTGTCTGCGCGGCCCTTCTCGCCGCGCTCGGCATCTGGCAGGTGCAGCGCCTGCAATGGAAGCTCGACCTCATCGCCCGCGTCGAGGCGCGCGTGAATGCCGAGCCCGTCGCAGCACCCGGCCCCTCCGGCTGGAACGCGATCTCCCCGGCCTCCCACGAATATCTGCGGGTGCGCCTGCATGGCCGCTTCCTGCACGATAAGGAAGCGCTCGTTCAGGCCGTGACCGATCTGGATGGCGGATATTGGGTGATCACTCCGCTCGTGACCGATGACGGCTTTACCGTTCTGGTCAACCGCGGCTTCGTCACGCCGCAGTTCCGCGATCCCGCAACGCGCGCTGAGGGCGCGCCGGAAGGGGAAGCCACCGTCACCGGCCTGTTGCGCATGAGCGAGCCGGGCGGCGGGTTCCTGCGCCACAACGATCCGCAGAACGACCGCTGGTTTTCCCGCGATGTTGCCGCGATTGCCACCGCGCGCGGATTGCAGGACACCGCTCCCTATTTCGTCGATGCGGATGCGACACCCAACGCAGGCGGCTGGCCGCGGGGCGGCCTCACCCGCATTACCTTCTCCAACAGCCATCTGGTCTATGCGCTGACATGGTTCGCGCTGATGGGAATGGCGCTGGCGGCGACCTGGTATGTGCTGCATGAATGGCGGCGCAGGGAGCTTAAGGCACCCCGCCCGCCCGATGGCGGAACACAAGGCGACGAGTGAGAGGACACTCAGCCGAATGCGGATCTTGGGGAGGAGGAACCTGACGGATGCCGGCCATGGAAATGACCAATCGCAAGAATCTCATGCTGCTGGTGCAGCTTCGCTGGCTGGCGGTGATCGGCCAGGTGGCGACCATCCTCATCGTGCATTACGGCATCGGCATCACCCTGCCGCTGGAGCCGATGGCGGCAATCGTTCTGCTGCTGATCCTTCTCAATGGCGCAACGCTCGCCCGGCTGCGCAACGAGAAGGCGATTTCCAATGTCGGGCTGTTCATGGAACTGCTGCTCGACGTCGCCGCGCTCACCGCCCAGCTTTATCTCAGCGGTGGCGCGGCCAATCCGTTCGTGCTGCTCTATGTGCTGCAAATATCGCTCGGCGCCACGCTGCTCGATACACGCTCGACATGGGCGCTGGTGGTGCTTGCCAGCATCGCCTTCCTGCTGCTGATGGTGTTCAACAGGCCACTGCTGCTGCCCGGCGGCGATGCCGACGAGTTCTTCAACCTGCATGTGCAGGGCAGCTTCATCAGCTTCGCCCTGACCGCCTGCCTGCTGGTGCTCTACATCACGCGCATCACCCGCAACCTTCAGGAGCGCGATGCCCATCTGGCCGACCTGCGCCGGCAGGCGGCCGAGGAGGACCATATCGTGCGAATCGGCCTGCTCGCTTCCGGCGCCGCGCATGAGCTGGGCACGCCGCTTGCCACCCTGTCTGTCATTCTCGGCGACTGGCGGCGCATGCCTGTTTTCCGCAAGAATGAGGAACTGGCCGAAGAAATGGCCGAAATGCAGGCGCAGCTAGATCGCTGCAAACAGATAGTCTCCGGCATTCTCGTCTCGTCGGGTGAGGCGAGGGGCGAGGGCACGATCCGCACCACCGTGCGTGACTTCTTCGACGACGCCGTGCTACAATGGCGCGCCAGCCGGTCGCCAGCGAAGTTGGATTATGACAACGCCTTCGAACCGGACACCGCCATCGTTTCCGATGCGGCTCTCAGGCAGGTGTTGTTCAATCTGTTCGATAACGCTCTGGAAGCCTCGCCCGCATGGGTGGGCTTTTCCGTCAGCCGACAGGAGGACAAACTGGTAGTCGTCGTCAGGGACGCAGGACCCGGCTTCAGGCCGGAAATGCTCGAATCATTCGGCAAGCCCTATCAGTCGAGCAAGAACCGGCCGGGCAGCGGGCTGGGGTTGTTTCTCGTCGTCAACGCCGTGCGCAAACTCGGCGGTATGGTCTCGGCATGCAACAATTCACGCAGGGGCGCGTTTGTGACCGTAACCCTGCCTCTGGCAGCTCTTTCCGGAACGGATCGCCATGGATAGTGCCAGATCCCTGCTGATCGTGGAGGACGATGCGGCTTTCGCGCGCGCCCTGCGGCGCTCCTTCCAGCGGCGCGGCTATGAGGTGGATGTCTGCGAAGGGCTGGAAGCCCTGCCCGATGCGCTGGAGGGCACACTGCCCGATTACGCGGTGGTCGACCTCAAGCTCAGCGTCGGCTCGGGCCTGAAGGCCGTCAAGATGCTGCATGACCGAGCCCCGGAAATGCGCATCGTGGTGCTGACCGGCTATGCAAGCCTTGCCACGGCGGTAGAGGCGATCAAGCTCGGCGCCTGTCACTATCTCGCCAAGCCCGCCAACACCGATGAGATCGAAGCCGCATTCGGCAAGATGGAAGGGGATGCTGACGTGGCTCTGACCCGCCGCAAGACCTCGCTCAAGACGCTGGAGTGGGAACGGATCCACGAGACGCTGGTGGAAGCCGAGTTCAATATTTCGGAAGCCGCGCGGCGTCTCGGCATGCATCGCCGCACGCTTGCCAGAAAACTTGAGAAACGCCGGGTTTCCTGACCTCCGATTACTTGCAGGAATATTGCCGATAAACCTGACCGGGAAGTCCATCGCCGCTTCCCGGCCATAGGTGTTTCTTTCCCGGAAACAACAGATACGGATTGAATTTGTTCAAAACCGGTAAATGCGCGCAATCCGACCTGTCTCCCTTCCGATTATTGGGATCGGTTTTCTTTCCTGCGCGCCCATAGCGGGCGAAACTGCGCACTTCGTAATGACACTATAAGGAGTGCAACGTTATGAACTTCCTGAGAAGAGCGGGGGTGTTGGTGGGCGCCTTCTTCATGGTTGGCGCGGCACATGCGGCCGAACCTCTGGTAACGGCAGACTGGCTGCAGGATAATCTGGAAAATAAAGACGTTCGCGTCTTCGAGGTCAGCGTCGATACCGGCGTTTACGAACGCGGCCATATTCCCGGCGCCGTTCACCTCGACTGGCACACCGAACTGGTCGATCCGACCCGGCGCGACATTGCCTCGCGGGAGGATTTCGAGAAGAAACTGCGCGAAGCGGGCGTAACGGCCGATACGCATGTCGTGCTCTATGGCGACAACAACAACTGGTTCGCCGCATGGGGCGCATGGGTATTCAACGTCTACGGCATCGAGGCCAGCCTGCTCGACGGCGGCCGCAAGCTGTGGGAAGCGAAGGGGTTGCCGCTCGACACCGCAGCGCCCCAATATGCGGCCTCGGAGATCGTGCTTTCCGAGCGCAATGATGATCTGCGCGCGCGCTTCACCGAAGTGCTCGACATCGCCGAGGGCCGCAAGCAGGCGAGCCTCGTCGATATCCGCTCCAACGACGAATATACCGGCAAGGTTTTCGCGCCTGAAGGCGTGAAGGAACTGGCCGTGCGGGCCGGGCACATTCCCGGCGCGGAAAACGTGCCGTGGGGCTCCATCGTGCAGGAAGACGGCACCTTCAAGCCGGCCGAGGAAATCAAGGCCATCTATGCGGCCAAGGGCATCGACGGCTCGAAGCCCATCGTCACCTATTGCCGCATCGGCGAGCGTTCCTCGCACACCTGGTTCGCCCTCAAGCGCATCCTCGGCTACGACGTGAAGAACTATGACGGCTCGTGGACCGAATATGGCAACGCCGTCGGCGTGCCGGTCGTCAACGTGGCCGGCACCGTCTGGACCGGAAAATGACCGTTCCGGCGTAAAGCGTCGCAACATACCCATGAAGACCGGAGGCGGGCGTTCGAGTGCCCGCCTCCTTGTCCGTTTCATACCTGCAGGGGAGGATGCAATGAAATCCGGGGCAACAAGAACGCTGGCGCCGGTCGTGCTGCTGTCTGGCATAGCCGTTCTGGCATGGTTTCTTCACGGCCAGCCCGGCGGGCGCGATCTCTCCTTTTCCCTGCTTGCCGGTGCTGCCTTCGGCATAGTGCTTCAGCGCGGACGCTTCTGCTTTCTGTGCAATTTTCGCGATTTCGTGGAAAAGCGCGACCCGCGCGGACTGCTTGCCATCGTCGTGGCGCTGGCGGCCGGCGTCGCCTTCTATCACGCGGTGATGATGGCGTGGGTGCCGGTGCCGCAGCCCGGACGCCTGCCGCCCAACGCGCATATCGGACCGGTCGGGCCGGTGCTGGCTTTCGCAGCGCTCGCCTTCGGCATCGGCATGGCCATATCGGGCTCCTGCCTGTCGGCGCATCTCTACCGGCTGGGAGAAGGCTCGCCAAGCTCGCCCTTCGCGCTCATCGGCGCCGGCATCGGGTTCTTCGTCGGCTTTCTCACATGGAACCCGCTGTTCACGCTCGCAATCTATGCAAGTCCGGCCATCTGGCTGCCGCAGCGTCTGGGCTACACCGGCACCCTGCTCGTCAGCCTTGTGCTTATCGCTGTCATCGGCCTGTTGCTGCTGCGCTTCTCCGGCAATCCCGAAGCGGCTGCCCCGAGCCGTTACGATTTGCGCGGCACGGCCGGAAAACTGTTCGTGGACCGCTGGCCGCCCGTCACCACCGGGCTTCTGGTCGCCATCATTTCGGCCATCGCCTATCTGCGGGTGGCGCCGCTCGGCGTGACGGCGGAACTCGGCAGCATCGTGCGCACCGCCGGTTCGGCATCCGGCCTGCTGCCCGACACGCTCCACGGTCTCGACCTGCTGCGCGGCTGCGCCACCGTGGTCAAGCAGACATTGCTGTCCGCGAACGGCGTTTTCGTTCTGGGTCTGGTCATCGCCAGCTTCGCCGCGGCACTGGCGGGCGGACAGTTCCAGCCACGCCGCCCGACGAGCCGCGATGTCGGCAAGGGGCTGGCCGGCGGCATCCTGATGGGCTGGGGTGCCATGACCGGCCTTGGCTGCACGGTCGGCGTTCTTCTCTCTGGCATCCATGCCGGCGCCGTTTCGGGCTGGGTGTTCCTGATCTTCTGCGCATTGGGCGCATGGATCGGCATGACCGTCTCGCGCCGGCTGGGCAAGGTGGCCCCGGCAGCCTGAACCGCTTAAAGCGTCTCGCGATCTTTCAGACTCGCTCCTTACGCTTTAAGTTGCTGTTTTTACGCGTGTCGTCATCCCGAAACAGGTTCCCACTTTCGGGCGGCATGCTTTAGCGAACGCGGTTCAGGCCTTGAGTTCGTGCAGCACCACCATCAGGGCGCGGGCGGTCTGCCTGCCGGTGTTCCTGATCTCATGGGCGACATCGGCGCGGTAGCGCGCAGTTTCGCCCGTCGCCAGCTTTTGCGACCCATGCTCCGTTTCGACCAGCAGGCCCTCGCTGTAAGCCGTGAGATGCTCGAACGTGCCCGGAGCATGGGGCGCGCTCTGCAGCATGCAGCCGGGCGCAATCTCCACCTCATACCATTCGACCTGACCGGCCAGCATGGGCGGGCTGAGAATCCGCAGCCGCCACGCGCCTTCGGGGCTCTTGATCTCCGGCGTCAGCGCCAGTGTCACCAGATCGATGCCGTCAGGCTTGCGCTGCTGCGAGGTGCCGCCGGCCAGCAACTGCGAGAAATCGATACCGAGAGCCTGGGTCAGCGACCACAGGACCGCGAAAGTGGGATTGGCTTCGCTGCGCTCGATCTGCGACAGCATCGAGCGCGACACGCCCGAAAGCGCGGCCAGACGGTCGAGCGTCAGATGCCGCTTCTTGCGCTCTGCCTGAATGACGGGCCCGATCTTCGGCGCTTCGTTCACACTGTCCATTTCATCTTTTCCAAAGCAGCAGGCCAGAAGAGAGAGCTGTCGGCCGCCAGACTGCAAAATCGGAACCGTTCTTCCGCTCAATCCGTTGCCTGATCAAGATGCAAGGGGCCGCTTTTGTGCATCTGAAACACTGGATGGCCTCATTCATCGCACCGGATACCGGCTGCATGGTAGCCCACCCAAGAGGCCGGCATAAAAACTCCTCTGGATTTAACATCAAATCCACTATATTGGAAATTCCAATTTAACGGATGAGAAGCCCATGACACCGGATTTCCTTTCCCACATCGAAGGCGTGCTCGCCGGCATCGAGGCGGACGGGCTTTACAAGCGCGAGCGCCTGATCGCAGGTCCGCAATCCGGCCGCATCAGCGTCAAGGGACCGGATGGCGAGCGGCAGATGGTCAATCTGTGCGCCAACAACTATCTGGGCCTCGCCGACAATGCCGAGATCAAGGCGGCCGCCCGGCAGGCGCTCGATGATTACGGGTTCGGCATGGCCTCCGTGCGCTTCATCTGCGGAACGCAGACGTTGCACCGCGAGCTCGAACATGCCGTCGCTGCCTATCTCGGCAAGGACGACGCCATTCTGTTCGCCGCCTGCTTCGATGCCAACGGCGCCCTGTTCGAGCCGCTGCTCGGTCCCGAGGACGCCCTCATCTCCGACAGCCTGAACCACGCCTCCATCATCGACGGGGTGCGCCTGAGCAAGGCAAAGCGCTTCCGCTATGCGCCGGGCGACATGAACGATCTGGAGGCGCAACTCAGGCAGGCGGATGCGGAAGGCGCCCGCTTCAGGCTCATCGTCACCGACGGCGTGTTCTCGATGGACGGCCACATCGCCCGCTTGCCCGAAATCTGCGATCTGGCTGATCGCTTCGGCGCGATCGTGGCCGTGGATGACTGTCATGCCACCGGCCATCTGGGCGAACAGGGGCGCGGCACGCCCTCCCTGACGGGCGCCGGCAACCGCGTCGACATCGTCACCGGCACCTTCGGCAAGACGCTGGGCGGCGCCATGGGCGGCTTTATCGCCGCTTCGCAGCCGATCATCGATCTTCTGCGCCAACGGGCGCGGCCCTATCTGTTTTCCAACAGCCTTGCACCAGCCGTCGCCGCAGGGTCGCTGAAAGCGATAGAAATCGCCCGCCAGGCCGACGACCTTCGCGCCCGCCTCGCCCGCCACACCGCGCGCTTCCGCGAAGGCCTCACCGAAGCCGGCTTCACGCTTCTTCCCGGCGAAACGCCGATCATTCCCGTCATGCTTGGGGATGCCGTGCTGGCGCAGCGCATGGCCGGAGCCCTTGACGAACGCGGCGTCTACGTCGCCGGCTTCTTCTATCCCGTCGTGCCGCAGGGCAAAGCGCGCATCCGCACCCAGATGTCGGCCGCGCTGACGGATGAGGACGTCACTTTCGCCATCGACGCTTTCAAGGATGCCGGGCGCGCGCTCGGCATCATCTGACCCGCAGGAGCACCCCATGCGCGCACTGGTCAAAGCCAAGGCGGAACCCGGCATCTGGATGGAAGAGCGCCCGATACCGGAAATCGGCCCCGACGACGTTCTCATCAAGGTGAACAAAACCGGCATCTGCGGCACCGACATCCACATCTACAACTGGGACGAATGGGCTTCCAGAACCGTGCCCGTGCCCATGGTGACCGGCCATGAATATGCCGGCGAGATCGTCGAGGTCGGTTCCCACGTCCGCGACTTCAGGGTCGGCCAGCGGGTGTCCGGCGAGGGCCATGTCATCGGCATGCGCAGCCGCGCCAGCCGGGCCGGCCGCTATCACCTCGATCCCGAAACGCGCGGCATCGGCGTCAACCTGCCCGGCGCGTTCGCCGATTACGTGCGCGTGCCGGCCTTCAATGTCGTGCCGCTGCCCGACACGATAGACGACGAGCTCGGCGCCATCCTCGATCCGCTCGGCAACGCCGTGCATACGGCGCTCTCCTTCGACGTGGCCGGCGAGGACGTGCTGATCACCGGCGCGGGACCGATCGGCATCATGGGCGCCGCCGTCGCGCGTCACTGCGGCGCGCGCCATGTCGTCATCACCGACGTCAATCCGGCACGGCTGGAACTCGCCAGCGAGGTCGCCGACGTGACACCCGTCAATGTCGCGAAAGAGGAACTGCGCGACGCCATGGCAAGGCTTGGCATGCGCGAGGGCTTTGACATCGGCTTCGAGATGAGCGGTGCGCCGGCCGCCTTCGAGCAACTTATCGACCACACGCTGATGGGCGGGCGCATCGCGCTGCTTGGGGTGCCGGCCAAGCCCTTTTCGTTCGATCTCGGCAAGGTCGTATTCAAGATGATCACGCTGAAGGGCATCTATGGGCGTGAAATGTTCGAGACATGGCACAAGATGCTCGCCATGCTGGAAAGCGGCCTCGACGTGCGCAAGGTGATCACCAGCCGCATGAAGGCCGAAGACTATGAACAGGCCTTCGCCAATGCCGCCGCCGGGGAAGCCGGGAAGATCGTTCTGGAGTGGTGACGGAGATCGGCACATCAAAAGGACGCCGTATGATACATGCCCGGCTCCCCTTTCGCGCATGACGATCAAAGCCACAGTTCAATGGCGTTAAAGTGCTTCCTGCGCCTTAAAGCATTTCTGCTTTTCCCTGAATCGAAAAAATGCCATATCTCTTTGTTTTAGCTGCATTTATGCGACGTCAGATGTTCCCATCCAGCGTCGCATAAATGCTCTAACGGCTGACGGGATCGCCCTTGTCCGAAATCCCGATCTTCTTCAACACCCTGTCGACAGGCGCGAAATCGCCCCATGCTCCCGGCAGGACTAGGTCCCTGTTGTCGTATTTTTCCGTGCGGTAGAGCCAGACCTGAGTGAAATCCATCTCCTTGCGCTGAAGCCCGCCATTCACCGTCCAGCTTCCGGCATAGATTTTCGCCAGTTCCTCCAACGTATCGCGGCCTGTATCCGGACGGGCGCGCGTCATGGCATCGACCCACTTCCCGGGGTCCGCCGCGTAGTCACGGGCCGCCATCGTCAGCGCCTCAAGCACCGCATCAAGCTCATCGGCGCGTTCGGCGATGACGCCCCGCGGCACCACATTCACCTTGGAAACGATAGGCGCCGCACTGAAATATGTATCAACATCGACCAGTATCTTCAGGTCCTTACGATCAGGCATCGCAGTGAACACGCCGATCGACATGGTCGTGGCATCGATCCGGCCCTGCGCCAGTGCCTGACCGCGCACATTCGGCTGGCCCAGCGGCACGAACTCGATCTTGTCGGGCTTGGCGCCGAGATACTGCAGAACCGTCCATGACAACGTATGATCCAGGCTGTTGGGACGGCCGACACCGAATTTCCGGCCTGCCATGGTTTCAAGGGTCAAATCCGCCCGACCGGCAATGATGTAGGGAATGGCCTTGTCGGTCGAACCAACCGCTTTCAGATCCGTGACGCCACCGGTGTAGAGCCCCAGCAGGCTGTCCACCGAGATGTTGGCCATCTCTCCGCCACCAGTGCGCAACGCAGTTACCGCCATCGGCGTCTGTTCAACCGGGATCAGTTCGACATCTACGCCTGCACGTTCGAAATAGCCCTCGCTTTGTGCGAGATGCAGCACCGAGTTCGGAACCAGCGGGGCCTCCTTGCTTGTGACGATGATGCGAAACGGGTCCGCCATTGCCACACCGGTCATGAGCACGCATGCCAGCGCGCAGGCAATCACAGTCTTCATTTCACTCTCTTTCACTGATGAGGCCTGCCCGTCGCGCGAAAAAGGTTTCGACGTACCGCAGGAGAGCCGTGGTAAAGATGCCGATCAGGGCAAGCGTGATGACGATCACGAAATAGCGCGGCATGTTGAAGGAGTTTCCATAACCGACCAGCAACCCGCCAAGCCCGGTCATTGCAGTGTAGATTTCAGCCACCACGCAGGCCGCCAGCGCATAGCCTGCACCGACGCGCATGCCCGCAACCATCTGTGGAAGCGCAAGAGGCCACACCACTGCGAGCAGTGCACGCAGCCGCGTGGCGCCAAGATCAAGCGCGGCCTCTTCGTAATCGCCATCGATCTGCCTCAGCGCGGCGTGGCCATTGATTGCCACGGGCAGAACGGCGCCCAGAAACACGATCGTCACCTTGGCGGGCTGGTCCAGCCCCATGAGTGCCACGACCATGGGCATGAACGCGATGTTGGGCACCGAACCGAGCAGATCGAGCAGGGGATTCAGCGCGCGCCCGAGAAGAGGGGATAGTCCCATTACCAGCGTCAGCGAAAGCCCTGCCGCCACGGCACCAAGAAAGCCCCGGAAAAAAACCGAGAGCGTTTCGCCTATTCCCACAATATATTCGTTATGTCTGTCTGCCAGCATCCAGTAAAGAGCTTCGAAGGTCTCATAGGGAGATGCAAATGTTGCTGCAGGATATTTTTCCCCCAGCAGGAACCATACAATGCACACAAGACAAAAAAGCAAAATGAGAAGAACTTTTGCTTTGTCGATGCTGGTCAGAAAATCTTTCGCGACACCCAGTTCTTCAGAAAGAACGGCAGTAAAACGCGCCATCATGATAAACACCAGCCTTTCCCGGATGCCCGGACCATGTGGCTTTGCCGATTTGCGTCATGCGTATCGGCCTGCGTCGGTTTCCGATGACGCGTTGGCTTGAACGGTGCTCTAAGTCGGAATATAGCCCAATGCAAGTTTCGCATTTGCGCAAGGTTCTGTGCCTGCGCCAGTCGTGGACCTGGCGCTTATCAGACACCCAGCAGTTCCTATGTAAGGACGAAACTGACTGGACGACCGTTTGCCTTAAAGCGCATCAGCCCTCTCCAGTTCTGTGTAGACGGCCCCACGCTGGGGCCGTGTGGACAATGCCAACCTCGCTTCCACGTGCGATCAAGGAGACTACACCGTGGCTTCCGATGCTAAACCTGAGACGACGGGCCGATGGGCCCATATCATACTGGGGGTGCTGTTTGCCCTTTCCGGCCTCTACTTCGCTGTTGGAGGAGGCATTCTCATCGCGCGCGGCGGTAGCTGGTACTATCTGATCTGCGGACTTGCGATTCTTGCGCTGGCCTGGGGCCTGTTCCGTAACAAGCTCTATGTCGGACCGCTCTACGCCATTATTTTCGTGGCGACGCTCGCATGGTCCTTCTGGGAAGCGGGGCTCGATTTCTGGCCGCTCTTTACCCGCCTTTTCATCTTCCTCGTGGCTGGTGCACTTCTGGCCTTCGCAATCCCTTCGCTGCGCCGCAATGCAGGTGCCGAAGGGAAAACCGGGCTCCACGCAGCGATTGGCGGCGTGCTTGCGGCAGCTGCCATTGTCATGTTCGCCGGCACGTACAAGGATCGCGGAATCTACAACGCGCCCGCCCCGACCGCAGCTGCTGCTGTAACACCTGAAACCGAGCACAGGAACTGGGACAACTACGGCGGCAATGCCGAAGGCGAGCGTTTCGTCGCGCTCGACCAGATCAACCGTGACAATGTGCAGAATCTCGAAGTGGCCTGGACGTATCGCCATGGCGACATTCCCGAGAGCCCCAACGGTCTTGGCCGCGAAGATCTCAACACACCGCTTCAGATCGGCAATACCGTTTTCTTCTGCACGCCCAAGAACAACGTCGTCGCGCTGGATGCGACCACGGGCGAGGAAAAGTGGAAGACCATCATCGATTCCAAGCTTGGCAACTGGGCGCGCTGCCGTGGCATTGCCTATTATGACGGCACCGGCGCCGAGCCAAACCGGGCGCAGGCGGGCGTGGAGAAGCGTTTCGGCTATGTCGCAAACACCGATCCGGGTGTCTGCCCGCGTCGCATCCTCACCAACACGGTCGACACGGAACTGATCGCCATCAATGCTGACACGGGCGAGTTCTGCTCCGACTTCGGCACCAACGGTCGCGTCAACCTGTATGACGGCATGGGTGAGGGTCCCGGCGACTACAAACAGACATCGGCGCCTACACTCGCCGGTGATGTCATTGTCGTCGGCGGCTTCGTCTCCGACAACGTTTCAACGGAAGTGCCCTCGGGCGTCATCCGCGCCTTCGATGTCAAAACGGGTGAACTGCGCTGGGCATGGGATTCCGGCAACCCGGCAATTACCGGCGCGCCAACACCCGACATGCCCTACACACGCGGTTCTCCCAATGTGTGGGCGCCAATGTCCTACGACCCGCAGACGGATACCGTCTTCCTGCCGATGGGCAACAATTCGCCCGACCTGTGGGGCGGCAATCGCGACGAGAACCGCGAGCGCTATTCCGCATCGATCGTGGCGCTCAATGCTTCCAACGGCCGCCCTGTCTGGCACTACCAGACCGTGCATAACGATCTGTGGGATTTCGACATCCCCATGCAGCCGACCCTGACCACCTTCCCCAAGGACGGTCAGGACGTGCCTGCTGTCATCTTTGGCACCAAACAAGGCATGTTCTTTGTCCTTGATCGCAAGACAGGCCAGCCACTGACCGAGGTGGAGGAACGCCCTGTTCCCGCAGGCAACCTCAAGGGTGAGAAGTATTCTCCCACCCAGCCCTTCTCGGTCGGCATGCCACAAATCGGCAATGAACTGTTCACTGAAGCGGATATGTGGGGCGCAACACCCTTCGATCAGCTTCTGTGCCGGATCGACTTCAAGGGCATGACCAATTATGGCCTGTTCGTTCCGCCCGGGCTTGAAAAGCAGCTGTTGCTTCCCGGCTCGCTGGGCGGGTTCAACTGGGGCGGCATCTCGGTCGATCCGACGGGTCACACCATCTTCGTCAACGACCTGCGTCTGGGCCTGCGCCTTCAACTCGGGGAGCGCACGTCGGAGGACGAGGTGCTGCCGGCCGGCACCAGCCTGCCAATGGCGGGAACACCTTACTATGTGAAAGAAAAGACCCGCTTCTATTCACCGCTCGGCATTCCGTGCCAGGAACCGCCCTTCGGTACGATGACGGCAATCGATCTCAAGACACAGAAGATCGCCTGGAGCGTACCCGCAGGCACGGTGAAAGATGCCTCGGTTCTCGGCTTCAAGCTGGGCCTGGGCATTCCCGTCGGGCTTCCCACCATTGGCGGTTCGATGGTCACGCAGGGCGGCGTTCTGTTCTTTGCCTCGACGCTCGACTACTATCTTCGCGCCTACGACAGCTCGACCGGCAAGGAACTGTGGAAAGGCCGGCTTCCCGTCGGTTCGCAGGCAACCCCGATCAGCTACAAGTCACCGACGACCGGTGAGCAGTTTGTCCTGATCAGCGCCGGCGGAGCCCGCAACTCCGACGACCGCGGCGACTACGTCATCGCCTACAAGCTCAGGAAGTAAGGCTGTAAGACACTTGGCCATACAGAAAACCCGCCGGCAATCCGGCGGGTTTTTTTATTGTCCGGCATCGGCTTCATGCACAGGGAAATCCTCGCCAACAGGTACTCAGACACTGCGCTGGAAGCCCTCGCTGGCGACAAGCAGATTGCGGGTATAGTCCTGGCTCACATTGCGGCTGACGAGATCGGCGGAGGCCAGAAGCTCCACCTCGCGTCCATGCTGCATCACCATAAGCCGGTCGCACATATGGGTGACGACGGCGAGATCATGGCTGACCATGATGAAGGTGAGGTTGCGCGCCGCACGCACCTCTTCCAGAAGGTTCAGCACCTCGGCCTGCACCGATGCATCGAGCGCCGAGGTCGGCTCATCCAAAAGCAAGATCGACGGTTCGAGGATCAGGGCGCGCGCGATCGCCACGCGCTGGCGCTGGCCGCCCGAAAGCTGGTGCGAATAGCGGAAGCGGAAGCCGGAGCTCAGCCCCACTTCTTCCAGCGCCCGAACGATGCGTTTCTCCGTATCGGCAAAGCCGTGAATCGCCAGCGGCTCCAGCAACAGCCGGTCCACCGTCTGGCGCGGATGCAGGGAACCGTAAGGATCCTGAAACACCATCTGCACCTGACGGTAGAATTCCTTGCTGCGCCTGCCATCGAGCGTCTTGCCGTTGACCTGAATAGTGCCGCCGCTGATGGGAGAAAGGCCCGCCACGGCGCGCAACAGCGTCGACTTGCCGGAGCCGGATTCGCCGACGAGTCCGAAGGATTCGCCGGGCGCCACCGTCAGGCTCACCTCCTTCAGCGCCACGAAATCCTCGAAGGTGACGCTCAGCCGTTCGATTTCGAGAGCCGGTGCCGTCATAGCGCCCACTCCGGCCTGCGGTCGAGAACGGGCAGGGGATGGCGGTCATTGTCGATACGCGGCATGCAGTTGAGCAGGCCCTGCGTGTAGGGGTGTTTTGCCTGCGCCAGTTGTCCGGCGGCAAGCTCTTCCACGATGCGCCCCGCATACATGACGAGCACGCGGTCGCAGAAGGAAGACACCAGCCTCAGGTCATGCGAGATGAAGATCAGCCCCATGCCGCGATCGGCCACCAGACGATTGAGAATGCCCAGCACTTCGAGCTGTACCGTGACATCGAGCGCCGAGGTCGGCTCGTCGGCGATCAGAAGTTCGGGGCCGGCCACCAGCATCATGGCGATCATGGCGCGCTGGCCCATGCCGCCCGACACTTCATGCGGATAGAGATCAAAGACGCGTTCAGGATCGCGGATCTGCACGGCGGCCAGCATGTCGAGCGCCCGCTTGCGCGCTTCGCTCCTGCCGATCCGTTCATGCGTCTTGAGCGTCTCGACGATCTGACGGCCGATGGTCATCACCGGGTTCAGCGAATATTTCGGGTCTTGCAGGATCATGGCGATGCGGTTGCCGCGCAGCGCCCGACGTTCAGCTTTTGGGATATTGATGAGATCGATGCCGCTGAACTCCAGCTTCTTCGCATTGATCTGACCGTGTTCGGCTGTCAGGCCCATGATGGCGCGTCCGGTCTGCGATTTGCCGGAACCGGATTCGCCCACGATGCCCAGCCGCTCACGTCCTAGCGTGAACGATACCCCTCGCACCGCCTCGATCACGCCCGTGCGAGTGGGGAACGAAACGCGCAGATCCTCGACTTCAAGAAGCGCGCTCATTGGCCGCTTCCTTTCGGATCGAGCGCATCGCGCAATCCGTCGCCCAGCAGGTTGAAGCCGAGGCTGACGATCAGGATGGCGAAACCCGGCATGGCGGCCACCCACCACTGATCGAGGATGAAGCGACGGCCGGACGCAATCATCGCGCCCCATTCGGGCAGCGGCGGCTGCGCGCCAAGGCCGAGGAAGCCGAGCCCGGCGGCGGTGAGGATGATGCCCGCCATGTCGAGCGTCACCCGCACGATCAGCGAGGAGATGCAAAGCGGCATGATGTGGCGCAGCACGATGCGCCATGGCGAAGCGCCCATCAGCCGCACCGCCGAGATGTAGTCGGAATTGCGCACCGTCAGCGTTTCGGCCCGCGCGATACGGGCATAGGGCGGCCATGAGGTGATGGCGATTGCGATGATGGCGTTGCCGATGCCGGGGCCGAGCGCGGCGACGAAGGCCAGCGCCAGAACCAGCTTCGGGAAGGCGAGGAAGATGTCGGTGATGCGCATCAGAACCGCATCCACCCAGCCGCCGGCATAGCCGGCGACCGTGCCGACCAAAAGGCCGATGGGGGCTGCGATGATCGCCACCAGCAGCACGACCTGCAGCGTCAGGCGCGACCCGTAGATCAGCCGCGAGAGGATGTCGCGCCCCTGATCGTCGGTGCCGAGCCAGTGTTCCGGCCCCGGCGGCAACAGGCGCTTGCCGGCAAGATCGCCGACATAGGGCGAATGGGGTGCCAGCGCGGGGGCAAAGATCGCCACCAGAACCAGCGCCAGAATGATCAGCATGCCGAGCACGGCAAGCTTGTTGGCCGTAAAACGCCGCCATGTCACATAGGCGCGGCCGAGCCTTGCCTGCAGGCGTGACTGCGGCCTGTCGGTGAGCAGCCACTGGCGGCGGGTCATCGTCGTTTCGCTCATCCTCGTCAGCTCCTCGTGCGGGGATCGAGCATGCGGTAGAGCACGTCGGACAGAAGGTTGATGGCGATGAACACCGAGCCGATGACGATGGTGCCGCCAAGCACGGCGTTCATGTCGGCGTTCTGAAGCGAATTGGTGATGTAGAGGCCAAGTCCCGGCCACGCAAAGACCGTCTCGGTCAGCACCGATCCCTCAAGCAGGCCGGCATAGGAAAGCGCGATCACCGTCACCAGCGGCACCGCCGCATTGCGCAGCGCATGACCCCAGATGATGCGCGTTTCCGACAGGCCCTTGGCGCGCGCGGCAACGATATATTCCTGTTGCAGCTCGTTCAGCATAAAGGAGCGCGTCATGCGGCTGATATAGGCCATGGAGAAATAGCCGAGCAGCGAAGCTGGCAGGATCAGGTGGGAAATAATGTCGCGGAAAGCGGCCCAGTCGCGATTGATGATTGCGTCAATCAGGAAAAAGCCCGTGACCGGCGTGAACGTATATTCAAACACCACATCCATGCGGCCGGGGCCGGACGTCCAGCCGAGCTTTGCATAGAACACCAGCAGCGCCAGCAGCCCGAGCCAGAAGATCGGCACGGAATAGCCGATCAGGCCGACGATGCGCACGAGCTGGTCGGCAAGGCTGCCGCGCCTGACGGCCGCCAGCACGCCCAGCGGAATGCCGAAGGCGGCCCCGATGATGGTGCCGACCGTGGCCAGCTCCATCGTTGCCGGAAAGACGCGGCGTATGTCGGTCATCACCGGATTGGTGGTCAGCACCGACGTGCCGAAATCGCCATGCAGCACGCCTTTCACGTAGAGGATGAACTGCTGGTAATAGGGCAGGTTGAGGCCCATTTCCTGCCGCACGCGCTCGATCACATGCGCCGGGGCGCGGTCGCCGACGATGGCGAGGACCGGATCGATCGGCACCACGCGGCCGATGAAGAAGGTCACCGCCAGCAGGCCGAGATAGGTGGTCAGAACGATCACCAGAAAACTGGCGATCGCCCTGAATATGGCCCAGGCGCGCCGGTTGGCGCGCCTTGCCGGCACTGGTGTGTCAGCTGTGCTCACCCGATCGGTCCTGCCGGATCAGTCCTTGCTGACCGGGGCGAGCGGATTGGAATCGAAGCTCGGCCCGAGCCTGTAGCCCTTCACGTTGCCGCGCACGCCCGCGACCTCGATCTGCTGGTAGATCATGACGAACGGGCTCGAATCCAGCGCCTCCTGCTGCAACTTCTGATAGAGTTCGGCACGCTTGTCATTGTCGCGCTCCAGAAGGGCCGCCTTGACCTGTTCGGTCAGTTCCGGAATGTCCCACGCATTGCGCCACGCAAGCGACTTCACCGCTGCATCGTCGCTGTTGTCGGGGTTCGAGGTGAAGGCATCGGCATTGGTGTTCGGATCCCAGTAATCCATGCCCCACTGACCGATATAGAGATCATGGTTGCGGGCACGGTACTTGGTCAGCGTCTGCTTGCCGTCGCCGGGAATGATCTCGATCTTCACGCCCGCCTGCGCCGCCGTCTGCTGGAAGGATTCGGCGATGCCGGTCACCGGCTGGGTGTTGCGCACGTCGAAGGTGACGGAGAGCCCGTCCTTCAGACCCGCTTTCTCCAGCAGTTCCTTCGCCTTGGCGACGTCGAGCTTGTAGGGGTTGGAATCGAGTGCGCCGAGCACACCCTTGACCTGATAGGTCTGGTGGATCTCGCCGATGCCCTTGATCAGCGTGGCGCCGATGGCGTCGTAGTCGACGAGATACTTGAACGCCTCGCGCACTTCCGGCTTGGCCAGCGCCTCGTTCTTCTGATTGAGGCTGATGTAGTAGACGGTGCCCTTCGGCGCGTCCGTCGTGGTCAGGTCGGCGTTTTTCTGAACGGCATCGTAATCGCCGGGCTCAAGATTGCGGGCGACATCCACGTCGCCGGCTTCAAGCATGAGCCGCTGCGTCGCGCTTTCCTTGACATGGCGGTAGATGACGCGGTTCAGCGCCGGCTTCTCGCCATAGTAATTGTCGTTGCGCTCCAGAACGACGATCTCGTTGGCGCGCCAGTCGCGGATCTTGAAGGGACCGGAACCGGCATAATTGGTCTTCAGCCAGCCATAGCCGAAATCGGTGTCGTATTTGTAATCGTCGCTCGGCGTCTTTGCCTCGGCGTGCTCCATCACCAGCTTCTTGTCGAGCACTGCTCCCACCGTCGCAGTCAGGCAGTTGAGCACGAAGCTCGGTGCGTATGGCTTGTCGACGGTGAAGACGAAAGTGGTGTCGTCGACGGCCTTGGCCGTTTCACCGACATTGTCAGCCGTCAGACCGAACTGGGTCAGGATGAAGGCCGGGCTCTTGTCGAGCTTCACCACACGCTCGAACGACCATGCCACATCCTCGGCGGTGATCGGATTGCCGGAGGCGAACTTGATGCCCGGCTTCAGCTTGAAGGTGTAGGTGAGGCCGTCGTCGGAAATTTCCCAGCTCTCGGCGATGCCGGGCTTCACCTTGGTGGTGTCGTCGATATCGAGACGCACCAGCATGTCATAGGTGTTGCCGATGAATTCGGCCGGGCTCAGCTCGAAAGATTCGGCCGGATCGAGCGTGATGGTGTCATCGAACGCCCATGCCTGGACCAGCGTATCGGCGGGTGTAGCCGCGAACGCAGGAGCGGCACCGCCGGAAACGAGCAGCAGCGAGAGAGCCGCGCCTGCAAGCAGCGGGCGGAAGCGCATATTCAATCTTGCCATGGCCATATGATTTTCCCCTTCATGACACGCTTTTGCTTCAAAAGCCGCTACAGAATGACATCAGCCAGAATGTATCGGACACGATTTTCCAAATTCAATCATGTTATCACTGGTAAAGACAATACCCCACGACAGCCGTTTCTGTTGACCAAGGGGGAGAAGAACAAAAACAGGCAGTCGATATCTGTTCTTCCAGCATCAGGACGAGTGCTGAACTTCGACGAAGGTCTATCTTGCCTGTTTCAGAAAGAGGGAAATCTGCCCCGTAAGCCATGCACGAAACGCCTGCACACCGGGCTCGGCAGCCTTGTCATGAGGCGAGACGAAGTAATAGGCGCTGGCGCTTTCGACCGGAAGATCAAGCGCCTTGACGAGCTGACCGCCCGAAAGCTCGCTGGCGATAAGAAAGGCCGGCATCAGTGCCACGCCGAGCCCGGCCCGGCAGGCCTGCGAGACATTCATGAACTGCTCGAACCGCATGCCTTCGCGGTAATCGTCGGCTATGCCAAAATGTAAAAACCACAATTTCCACGCATGCGGCCGCGACGCCATTTCCAGAAGCGGCACCTGCAACAGGCTGGCCGGGTCCCGGATCTGGTTGCGCCTCAGGAAGTCGGGACTGCAGACCGGAACGACTTCTTCCTTCAGCAGAAGCTGGCAATCGCATCCCGGCCAGTCGCCTGTGCCCACATGAATGGCGGCGTCGAGTTGTTCCTTGTCGAAATCGAAGCGGCCGATGCGGGTGGAGAAGCTGAGCGTCATTTCCGGATGGCTTTTCACGTAGTCCGGTATCCGCGGCAGCAGCCACCTTGTGCCGAATGTGGGCGGGATCGCCAGCCTGAGCGCGCTGGACGGCGTGTGAGCCATCACCTCCAGCGAGAGCACACGCAGGCGCTCGATGATTTCGGCAACGCCCTTTGCGTAGCGCTCACCACCAGAGGTCAGCGACACGCCCTTGTTGTTGCGGACGAAAAGCACCGCGCCAAGCTGGCTTTCCAGCGCACTGATCTGGCGGCTGATGGCGCCTGGCGTCAGGTTCAGCGCCTCGGCGGCGGCCGAAAAACTGCCCAGCCGCGCCACCGCATCGAACGCCGTCAGCGAAGCGGTCGAGGGGATGAGGCGGCGCTGCAGATTGCTCATCTGCTTTGCATAGAACTCAAAGGAGCTTGAGTAAATATGGCTTGCATCCTTGCGCCTCCAAAGCGAATGTCTCCGGCACAATCGAATCCATGAAAAAATCGGGAGTGCATATGAGCAAGTCGGCCTTCGTCTGGGACGATCCGTTTCTTCTTGAAGATCAGCTGACGGAAGAGGAGCGTCTGGTGCGCGACGGGGCGGCGGCCTTCGCCGCCGACAAGCTCGCCCCACGCATCGAGGCAGCCTATATGGACGAAACCACCGATCCCGCGATCTTCCGCGAGATGGGCGAGGCGGGCCTGCTCGGCGTCACCGTGCCGGAGGAATATGGCGGGCTCGGCGCCAACTACGTCACTTACGGCCTGATCGCACGCGAGGTCGAGCGCATCGATTCCGGCTACCGCTCGATGATGAGCGTGCAGTCGTCGCTGGTCATGTTCCCGATCGACGCCTATGGCTCCGAAGAGCAGCGCAAAAAATACCTGCCGAAGCTGGCTTCGGGCGAATGGATCGGCTGCTTCGGCCTGACCGAGCCGGATGCCGGTTCCGATCCCGGCGGCATGAAAACACGTGCCGAGAAGATCGACGGCGGCTGGCGCATTTCCGGCTCCAAGATGTGGATCTCGAACGCGCCTATCGCCGATGTGTTCGTGGTGTGGGCCAAGGTGAAGGGTGACGACGGCAAGGACGTCATCCGCGGCTTCGTGCTGGACAAGGGGCTGAAGGGCCTTTCGGCACCGAAGATCGGCGGCAAGCTTTCGCTGCGCGCCTCGATCACCGGCGAGATCGTCATGGAAGGCGTGGAAGTCGGCGACGACGCGCTGCTGCCCAACGTCTCCGGCCTGAAGGGCCCGTTCGGCTGCCTCAACCGGGCGCGCTACGGCATCTCCTGGGGCGCGATGGGTGCGGCGGAAGATTGCTGGCACCGGGCGCGTCAGTACGGGCTCGACCGCAAGCAGTTCGGCAAGCCGCTGGCCGGCATGCAGCTCTATCAGAAGAAGCTCGCCGACATGCAGACCGAGATCGCGCTCGGCCTTCAGGCCTCGCTGCGGGTTGGCCGGCTGATGGACGAGCACCGCTTCACGCCGGAGATGATCTCCATCGTCAAGCGCAACAATTGCGGTAAGGCCCTCGACATCGCCCGTCTCGCACGCGACATGCATGGCGGCAACGGCATCCAGATCGGCTACCACGTGATGCGCCACGCGCAGAACCTTGAGACGGTCAACACCTATGAGGGCGCGCATGACGTTCACGCCCTCATCCTCGGGCGCGCGCAGACCGGCCTTCAGGCTTTCTTCTGAGCCAAACAGCAAAAGACCGGCAGCGCATTCGGCGTTTCACTCCCGAATGCGCTGCCGGTCTTTTTTAGATCAGCTCATGCTGTGCAGGTGACGACAGGCGCAAACTCCCCGGCCGTCACCCGCTATATTCCAAAGTGCCGTCAAACCGTCAGATAGCCGCCGTCGACATTGATTTCCGCGCCAGTGGTGTAGCTGGCAGCGGGAGAGGCCAGATAGAGGATCGCGCCGACGATCTCTTCGGGCTGGGCAACCCGGTTCATCGGAATGTGCTGAAGGGCCATCTGGAGTATGGCCGGGTTCTGGACGAGAGCGGCGGCAAACTTCGTATCGGTCGCTCCCGGCAATATGGCGTTGACGCGCACGCCCTGCGGCGCGCACTCCCTGGCGAAAGCCCTGGTCATCGACAAAACCGCGGCCTTGGTGATTGAGTAGATGCCCTGCATGGCGGCCGGAATCGCCCCGTTGACCGAGGCGACGTTGATGATGGAGCCGCCGCCATTCTTCGCCATCAGCTTTGCGCCCAGCGCGCACATGAAGAAATAGCCGCGAATATTGACGTCCACCGTCTTCTGGAAGGCCCCCAAATCGGTGTCGACGATCGGCCCGAAATAGGGATTGGTCGCGGCGTTGTTGACGAGGATGTCGAGGCGGCCATGCGCTTTTTCGATCGCCTCGAAGGCTGCCGTGATGTCGTCCATCTCGCCGATGTGGCAGGCGAGGGCGCTTGCCTTGCCACCCTTGGCCCGGATCGCTTCGGCCACTTCCTCGCAGGCCCCATTCTTGCGGCTTGAAAGGATGACATGCGCGCCATGCGCCGCAAGGATGGCGGCAGCGGCAGCACCGATGCCGCGGCTGGCGCCCGTTACCAGCGCAATTTTTCCGTCGAGATCGAATGTGTTGTTCTGTGCCATGCCAGTCCTCCCTGCTTGCGCTCAGCGATAGGTGATGAGGGAAGCGTCGTTGACCGCTTCCAGATGTGAAACGACATTGAAGGCAGACGCCGTCAGACGCCCGCGGCGGCTCTCCAGTGTGGTGATGCTCGCATTGCGAATGGCCCAGTAGATGTCGAGGATTCGGCTGTCTGGTATGGAGAGCGCAGACTGGAGAGCCGAGCCGATCGGCCCGCCGGAGGTGAACACGATCACCGAACCATCCGCATCGCAACGGTTTGCGATCCGGGTCAGAACATCGGCGCACCGCGCATTGAAAGCCTGCCAGCTTTCCTTGTAGAGGCCTGCCTGTTCGTCATTGATCCATGCCGTTACGGCATCCGCGAACAATCTCTGGAAAACCCTGTGCGCGTCCACCCTGCCGGCCAGCAGATTTGCCAGTTCCTCCGGATCTGCGAGATTGGGCGCATAACGGGTGAGCACGTCATGATGATCGAACTCATTGAGCGCTGCACCCTCCTGCAACGGCAGGCTGGCGAGCCCCCATGCCTCCAGACAGGCACGCGCCGTTTCACGGTGACGCTTGAGGGTACCGCAGACCACCGTGCCCGGTGGCTGCCCATACCGCGCCCACCATTGACCCAGAAGCTGCGACTGGCGAACCCCGACCGGGGAGAGCCGGTCGTAATTCTTCGACCCGAAGCTCGCCTGTCCGTGCCGCACGAGAATGACGCGGCCAGCGTTCATCCGGCATGCCCGTCAGCCGCCAAAGCGGCGAGACAGCGCTTTTCCAGATAGCGGGCAACCTTGCCGAATCCGGCGAACTGCTCGTTCTTCGTCTGTCCCTGCGCATAGCGATAATAGATCTGCTGGACGATCACGGCGAGCCGGAACAGGCCATAGACGAGGTAGAAACGCATGTCCTGCGCACGAAGTCCCGTGCGCTCGCTATAATAAGCGATCACCTCGGCGCGCGTCAGCATGCCCGGCAGATGCGTTGGCTGGCGGCGCAGCGCCAGAAAGGTGGGATCGTCATCCGCCTGCACCCAGTAGGCGAGGCTGTTGCCGAGATCCATCAGCGGATCGCCGAGCGTCGCCATCTCCCAGTCCAGCACGCCGATGACTTTCGAGGGTCTCTCTGATCGAGCACGACATTATCGAAACGGAAATCATTGTGCACGACACGGATAGCCGTCTCGCCCGCCGGCATGTTGGCGGCCAGCCACTGCATCACCGTTTCAAAATCCGCAGAATCCGGCGTGCGCACCTTGCGATAGCGATCGCTCCAGCCCTCGATCTGGCGCCGGACATAACCTTCGCCGCGTCCGAGGCTTTCCAGTCCGGAAGCTGACGGATCGATGCTGTGCAACTCGATCAGGCGATCCACCACCGAAAGGCAAAGGCGGCGCGTCTCCTCCGGGGAAAGCGACAGGCCGGCAGGCAGATCCTGCCGTGGAATGATGCCGTGGATGCGCTCCATCACGAAGAAATCGCAGCCCATCACCTCTTGATCGTCACAGATCGCCAGCACTTCCGGCACATAAGGGTAGACCGGGCGCAGCGCCTGCATGACGCGCGCCTCGCGCATCATGTCATGCGCGCTCTTGGCCTTGTGCCCGGAAGGGGGGCGACGCAGGATCAGGTCGCGCTCCGGATAGCTCAGCAGATAGGTCAGGTTGGACGCACCACCGGCAAACTGTCTGACCAGCGGTTCGCCACTCAGCGCTGCACCAGCCGCAGTGCCTTTGAGAAAGGCGTCGATGCGCGCGACGTCCAGTTCCTCGCCTTCACGCACACGCCCTGCCTTGTCGAGCAGCGCATCGCTGGCTTTTTGCGAAGCATCGCTCATCGTCACCGCCCTTTGCCGATTTCAATGCCGGCGGCAGCAGCCTGTGCCCTGAGTTCGAGCTTGGCGATCAACGCGCGGTGCACCTCGTCGGGTCCATCGGCAATGCGCAGCGCACGGGCATAGGCGAACAGCCCGGTCAGGCCGTAATCGTCGCATACGCCGGCCGCGCCATGGATCTGGATCGCGGCATCGACCACGGACTGCGCCACGGCAGGGGCCACGACCTTGATCTGCGAGATCTCGCTCATCGCGCCTTTTACGCCAACCGTATCCATGAGCCAGGCGGCCTTGAGGGTAAGCAGGCGCGCCTGCTCGATGGCGATGCGGGCGTTGGCGATGACATCGACATTGCCGCCCAGAGACGACAATGGCTTGCCGAAGGCGGTGCGTGTCAGCGCCCGCCTGCACAGCAGCTCAAGCGCATATTCGGCAGCCCCGATGGCGCGCATGCAATGGTGGATGCGCCCCGGCCCAAGCCGGCCCTGCGCGATCTCGAACCCCTTGCCGGGGCCGGCGATGACGTTTTCCAGCGGCACCTCGACATCGATGAAGCTGACTTCGCCGTGGCCATATGGCTCGTCGAGCGTACCGAAAACCGGCAGCATGCGGCCAATCTCGACGCCTTGCGTGTCAACCGGCACCAGAACCATCGAGTGCCGCGCATGGCGCGGCGCTTCCGGATCGGTCAGGCCCATGAAGATCAGAATGCGGCAGTCCGGATGGCCGATGCCGGTGCTCCACCACTTGCGGCCGTTGAGCACGACGCGGTCGCCCTTCACGACCGCCGTCGCCTCCATATTGGTGGCGTCGGAAGAGGCAACGTCCGGCTCCGTCATGCAGAAGGCGGAACGGATCGAACCGTCGAGAAGCGGCTTCAGCCAACGTTCCTTCTGCATCGGCGACCCGTATTTGGCCAGCACCTCCATATTGCCGGTGTCGGGCGCATTGCAATTGAAAATCTCCGGCGCGAACGGGACCCGGCCGGTGATTTCAGCCAGCGGCGCATATTCGGCATTGGAAAGGCCCGGTCCATATTCGGGTTCCGGCATGAACAGGTTCCACAGACCCTCTGCCTTCGCGCGGTTCTTCAGATCCTGCATGACCGGCGGAACGTTCCATGGCTGCGCGCCGGTCGTCAGAGTGCGATAATATTCGCCCTCGGACGACAGCACATGCTTGTCCATGAACGCTGTCAGGCGCTCGATATAGCCTTTCGCCCTGTCGGAAAAACCAAAATCCATGACGCGCTCACCCTCCACGATCCGCTCGGCCAGAACCAGCCTTGCAAACTGTGCGTCAACGTGAGCCAATAAATCAAATGATTGTTCTTTATCCGCTTTCATGAATGTGGTGCATATGAGCCGCCTCGATCTCAACCTGTTCGTCATCCTCGAAGCCATCTATTCGGAGGGCAGCATCACCAGGGCTGCCGCGCGTCTGAACCTCACCCAGCCGGCGATCAGCCATGCCCTGCGCCGGCTCCGGCTGACCTTCGATGACCCGCTTTTCATCAGGCAGGGCAACATAATGGTGCCGACAGCGCTGACCCAATCCGTCATCGCGCCCATCCGTCAGTCCGTACGGACACTGAGCGGTAGCGTGCAGGCGGCTCGCTCTTTCGATCCGGCGGCAACGCAGCGCACCTTCACCATCGGCTGCCGCGACGTTCTGGAGGCGCACCTGTTGCAACCACTGATGCGCAGGATCGCCAGCGAAGCGCCGGGTGTCAGCATTTCCTCGGTGCGGGTGGATCGCAGCGATCTTGAGACGAGCCTTGCCAAGGGCGAGCTGGATCTGGCAGTCGAGATGCTGGCGCGCGTTTCCGACAGGGTCCATCGCACCGCCATCATCCATGACAGTCTGGTCGTGGTGGGCCGGAAGGATCATCCCGTTCTGGCGGCGGAGCCTGATCTGCCCGCCTATCTCGGGCAGGAGCACATCGTGGTGTCGTCACGGCGGCGGGGCATGAGCCTTGAGGATGTCGAGCTCGCCCGCATCGGTCACCAGCGCCGGATAGCCCTGCGCTGCCAGCAATATTTCGCGGCTTCGATGCTGGTCGCCGAAACGGACCTGTTGCTGACCATGCCAGAGCGCTATGCGCGGATCGTCAATCGCGGCCTGCCGACCCGCATCGTGCCGTTTCCGGTCGCTGTACCGCCTGTCGCGGTCTATCTGTACTGGCATGAGAATGCCGATCCCGACCCCGCGAACCGCTGGCTGCGAAACCTGATCTCCGAAATCGCGGCAGGCCCAGAGGCAGGCTTCGACTGAGACCGTATCCACAAGCATTGTCCGGCTATGGGGAAGCCCCGAACCGCCTGCCTGCCTGCGGAACAATCAGTCCATGTTTCGCGACGTCTCTGCGGCGCGTCCGAAGTGGATCATGAGCCGGGCTTTCAGCCCGCTGCCGATCCCCACCTTGTCGATTGCCCGCTCCATGCAGCGCAGCCACAGGTCGCGCATGTCCGGGCCGATCGGCACATGCTCGTGAATTTCCTTCAGGCGCGAATGCCCGTGCTTCTGCACATAGCGGCTCGGCCCGCCGAAGAAACCGGAAAGATAGTTGAACTGCTCTTCGCGGGAGTGGGACACCCCGTGTCCCCTCAGATGCAGAAGGTGCAGTTCCCGGGCGTCCTTGTCCTGCTCGATGATGTCGTAGAAGGTTTCCACGAGGGCCCGCACACCCTCTTCCTCGCCAAGCTCCCTGTAGAGCGTGTGCAGTTTCGCTGTCGCGTCGTGCATCGATGCAACTCCTTTCGGTGCTGCAGGCGGGCATCGAACGGCGCTCCGGCACAGATCATGTGCCGGAATGCGTTGCGATCCCGCCAGCGGTGTTCCGCTCGCCGTAGCCGTCAGTCGGGACCGAAACCCGGAGAGGTCGGCTGCCCGTCGTCATATTGCGACAGCCATTCCACGGTCGTCGGGCGATAGCGGACGAGGCCCTTGTATTCAGCCAGCTCATCCGGCAGATCGCGCAGCACGCGGTGGAAACGGCGCGCCCATTTCGGCGAGCTGACCAGCTCCTCCATCTTGATGAGATAGCAGCGGATCGGGAACAGGAGCGCATTGGAGCGCGGCAGGCGGAAGAACATCTGCACCTCGACGCGCAGATGGACCTTGTGCCCGACATTGCCCGGGGTAACAGTGGTGCGGTCGGTGCCCCATTTGTGATAGTTTTCCGGGCTGGTATCGAGCCGCGGATTGATGGTCATCGTCCAGTTGAAGCGGCGCGCGGGCTGGCCCTGCTGGATGGCCATCAGGAATTTCAGCGCCCGGTTGAAGACGCCCATCTCATGCGCAAGCGGAACCGGCGCATGCCATTCGAAGAAATTCATGCCGATGTCGAAATCGAGCGACCAGTCGGCCTGCGTCGTCACCATGCCGGCATCCATCCACAGATTGCCGTCACGCTGGTCGAGCACGGCAAAGTCACCCTGACTCTGCCGCGTTATGTATTCCAGCGGACCGTAGGGCAGGGTTGAGGTATCGCCGAAGGTGAAGCGGTCATCGATGCCGAGGGGCCGGTTGATCCAGTGCCATTTGTCGCCATCCCGGGTCAGCGTGAAGAGATCAGGATAGCTCTTTGCCTTCTCGGTCATGAGAAGTTCGAGCGTATCCCATCCGGCGAGGGTCATGTGGGGCAGGGACTGACAGCGCAGCGGATCTTCCGCCAGCACCATGGCACGGTCCCGCATCTCGGAAATATAGTGTTCGTCGACATCGAAGAGATGCTCGAACACCGTGTTTTTCGGCCCCGGCACATGCGGCTCGATGTTGACCGAATACATGTAACCGTCCTCGTGGAAGGGGAACGGAAAACGCCTGATCTGCTCAGGGCTGTTCTTGAAAGAAAAATCGTTGCGAAAGGTTTCCTGTCTGAAGTTAATACCCATGGTCTCCTCCTGCGGGTATGTCGCCTACCGTTCGAGAACGAGCGACCTGCCTTCGAAACGTGACACGCACGGCATGATCTTGCAGCCCGAGCGGCGGTCTTCCTCGCTCAGCCAGTGATCGTTGTGCAGGAACTTGCCGTCATGCGAAATCACATTGGTCTCGCACTGGCCGCAGACACCGCCCCGGCACAGATAAGGTGGATCGATGCCGGCAGCCTCGATCGCTTCCAGCAGGCTTTCGTGTTCCCCGACACGAATGTCGATGCCGCTGAGCGCCAGCGTGACATCGAACGGCTTGCCGGGCTGGGGTGCAGCGAAATGCTCGTAATGCACCGTCTCCCCGGGCCATCCCAGCCCCGCTGCCGTGGCTCGCACCCAATCGATCATCCCTTCCGGTCCGCACACATAAAGATGCGTCCCCAGCGGCTGGGTGGCCAGAACCCGCTCCAGCTCGAAGGTTTCCTGCAGATCGCTGCGGTAGAGGTTGACCTTCCGGTCATAGCGTTGGCGCAGGAAATCGGCATAGCTGCCGACCCCCTCGTTGCGGAAGCAATAGTGCAGCTCGAAATTCCCGCCTTCGGCCGCAAGCTGCGCCGTCTGGGCCAGAAACGGCGTGATGCCGATGCCGCCGGCGATCATGAGATGCTTGCGCGCCCGCAGATCAAGCGAGAACAGGTTGACAGGACTGCTGATGACCATGCGCTGGCCGGGTTCGACCCGGCTGTGCATGAACAGCGAACCTCCGCGCCCGGCATCGTCACGCCGCACGCTGATCGTATAGTCGCGTGTGTCGAGCGGCGAACTCATCAGCGAGTAGGGGTTCAGCCGGGTACGCTCCTCGTCCCGCATTTCGACGACGATATGGGCTCCGCCGGAAAATGTCGGCAGAAGGCCGCCATCGGTCCGCCGGAAATGGAAGCGCTTCACCAGTTCGTTGACGGTGACGATGTCCGTCACCACGGCTTCTATTCTGTTGGCACCTGCTTTCAACGGAACACCTCCTCTGCCGGTGGGATCTCGCTCGGGTCCTCCGCATTGATGCACACGCCCTGAAAGGCGGCGAGGCGTCGTGAATAATGATCGCGCACGAGCAGGAGCAGGTCACAGTGAGAACATCTGACCGGCTGGGTGGTCACATTCTCGGTGATGCCCTTGCAATGAACGCATTGCACGCGGCGCGCCATGGAGCCGCGCAACTCCGTCTGGATCGAGCTGTGCTCGATCCCGGCCTCGGCTGCGATCCGGCTGACCTGCCCGATCAGGCTTTCAGTCCCGGTCAGGTAGAGCCGCAGGCCCATATGAGCGTTCTCGAAGATGTGCCGAAGGCGCTGCGTGGCCGCCGCGACAGACGGCCCGCGATAGAGACGGCCCGGAACCAGTGCTTCCAGGCCGGCCACATATTTGTCTCCGGCGGCGCCGGGTATGTACATGATTTCGGCGGAGGCGAAAAAATCCGGGCTCGCCTGCTTCGCCATGTCGAGGATCGCGGACGCACCTTCGGCGTCCGCAATGAAGAGATGATGTGTTCCGGCCTGCGCTGAAAGTTTTCCGTAGACCGGGCGACTGAGAAGAGTCATGACCGGTACGCTGTCCAACGTCCTATCCCTTCGCGGTCCGCTTCAGCTTCTTCGGATCATCGAACGGCAGGGGCTGAGCCTGCGCCTTCACTGTGCCGGAAGCATTGTGAACCTCAAGATCGGTCCCGGCAACGGCGCAGTCCACATCGAGGCGCGCGATCGCCATGGATTTCTTCACCAGCGGCGAATACATGGCGCAGGTGACAACGCCGACCTTCTTGCCGTTGCGGTAGATTTCCGCCCCTTCGTCCGCCGCCTTGTCGCTGGCGACCTCAAGCCCGAAGATCTTGAAGCGCTCCTTGCCCTTCAGCCGGTAGTGCTCCTCCGCACCGCGGAAGCCGGTCTTGCCGGGGCTGACGGTGAAGTCGAGGCCAAGCTCCCACAGCGTATCGCCGGGACCTTCGTTCTCGAAGGGATATTTCTGCGAATTGTCGTAGGGATAGAAGAGCAGATAGCTTTCCACGCGCAGCATGTCGAGCGTGGTGAAGCGGCAGGGGATGATCCCCATTTCCTTGCCTTCCTCCACGATGCGATCCCAGATCGCGGGCGCATCCTGCCCGCGGCAGAAGATTTCATAACCGCGCTCGCCGGTATAGCCGGTGCGCGAGATCATGACCGGAAAACCGAACAGCTGTGTCTGCGTATGGTGGAAGTAATTGAGGTCGCGGATGCCCGGAACGTGCTTGGCCAGATAGTCGACCGCGATGGGCCCCTGCAATGAAAGATTGTGCAGATTGTCGTCGAAGCGCACGGACACGTCACGACCGATGGAGGCGCGCGTCAGCTCCTCATGGCCCGTTCCCGCGCCATGCACCACCATCCAGGAATTCGGCGCCAGACGGTAGATCACGCAGTCGTCGGTGAACTTGCCGGCATCGTTGAGCATACAGGCATAGACGGACCGGCCCGGCTGGATTTTCTCGACGTTTCGCGTAGTTGCGAGGTCGATCACATGAGCAGCGTGGGCACCGGTGATATGCACCTTCTTGAGGCCGGAAACGTCCATGATGCCGGCTTTGGTGCGGATTGCCGTATATTCCGCATCAGGGTCGCCGTCATAACTCCAGGCGGTGCCCATGCCGCTCCAGTCCTCAAGCTGTGAACCGAGAGCCCGGTGCCGGTCGGCCACAGTAGAAAAGCGCCAAGATGCCGTCATTCGATTCCTCCACATTCTGATGCCGTTGCGGGTTTTCCCGACTGTCCGGCAGTCCCTCGGCAGCGGTCTCCGCCGCTTCCGAGCATTGAACCACATTGCTCTGACGATGCAATACTCTTATGCAATTTATTTTACTGGCAGGCGAATCCTCCGTGCCGTTTCCTGCTTCTCCGCTCTCAGCTGAGCCCTTCGATATCGCCATTGTCGTTGAGATAGATGTTCTCGGATGATGGCTTTGAGGGGAGGCCGGGCATGGTCATGATCTCGCCGCAGATGGCCACGACGAAGCCCGCGCCGGCCGAGAGGCGAACT
>NZ_JCAKKP010000019.1:0-71096 GCF_059509755.1 Aquamicrobium sp. YD-1-mutant5 | reverse complement strand
CCGTGCCACAACGGGAAGTACGGCGATATGCGCGCCATCTGGCACTCGCTCAGCAGAAACAAATCACCCATCACGGCCTCCTTCAGCAAAGACCGTGAATCACAGATCAAACCAAATTAATAGGTCCTGAGCCTAGGCGCCATAGTTCTTGACGCGATCCCTGTACGCAGTGGTGACTTCACCGCTGGCCCATATGAGAAGTCGCGGGTCTGCCATGTAAAGTGAGTGCAATTTTTCGTAGAGAGAACGGCGTTCCGATATGGGCGTGGCGACGAGCTGGCTCACCAGCTGCCGGGCTTCGGCATTGTTCCATACTTTTGATACGTCAGCGGCGCGCATGCCCGTGAACCGATCAAAGGTCAGCGCAGAATCCAACGTAATGGCATAGTTGAATGTCATAAGGTCGTACTCGCCGCCAAAAATATTTGGTAATGCCTATCCGATCTGGACCGGATTGGTGTCGATCAGTTGGATGTTTGTGGTCTTAAAGAGCTTGATGATCAAGGGTTTGATGTCCTCGTCAGGGTGATTGAAGCGGTAGCAGGTTTCGCCGAGATAGAGATGGAAGAACTTTTTGGGCACGCCGCGGTAAGGGTATAGTCAGTTCTTGGCATATGACCAGAAGCCCTCGATGCCGTTGATGTGGTCGTGGCCGAGCGGCCGTCCCTTCTCCTTGCGGATGACGACATGGTCGCCGCGCATGCGCAAGGTGGCATAGGCCTGCCACTCGTCGGTGTAGTAGAGCGAGCCCTCGCGGCTCTCGGCCTGGATCACCTTCATGATGGAGGCGCGGTCATGGGCGGGGATCGGCTGGGTTTTCACCAGGCCGTTGCGCTTGATGATGCCGAAGACGATGACCTTGCCGGCCGCGCCCCAGCCGCGCTTGCCTTTCCGAGCGCCGCCGAAGGTGGTTTCGTCGCATTCGAGGCTGCCCTCGAACGGCCCGCGCAGTTGCTCGGCATGGGCCATCGCCGTTCGGATCAGCCGGTAGAACCGTTCCGTCGCAGGGCGGCCCGCCACCAGCGAGAAGCGCTGGCGGTAGACCGGCACGCCCCAGACGAAGTGCTGGACCAGTTCCGTCTTCACGCGGCTGTCGAGGCGGGAGGCGTCCCACAGAAATCGCAGTCGCCAGCGCTTCCCGCAGCGGCGGCATTTCAGACGGCCGTCCGAAAGACGCCAGCTCCAGCCAAACCCACATTCAGGGCATCCTGACATGGCCAAATCCTCAACGATTTGGTCCAACTTCGATAGGCATTACCTTTTTTAAGAAGCCGCAGTTCCAGCGCCTGCTCGGCGAGGACTTCCTTGCGCAGCACCTTCACCTCGTTGCTGGTCGCAGGGCGCGCCGTGTCTCCGGCCAGCCGCTTCTTGCCGGCTTCCAGGAACTCCTTCGACCAGTTGTAATACAGGCTCTCGGCGATCCCCTCGCGCCGGCAAAGCGTGGCGATCGATTCCTCACCGCGAAGGCCTTCCAGCACAATGCGGATCTTCTCCTCCGCACCATACTGCTTGCGGGTCGCGCGGCGGCTGTCCTTGATGGCCTGTTGCGAAGGCGCTTTCTCTGTTCCGGATTTCTGCCTCATCTTCGCTCCTTTGAAAGGCTACGATGAACCAGAAATTCTCCGCTCTCAGTTAAGCCAATTTGGTCCCATCAGCGCTGACGTCGGACATTATCATGGGTCGGTCACGTCGCCGTATTCCACGCCCAGCACGGGTGACCTATGCGCCCACAGTCGTGATCTGCTTCGTCAACTCGTTGGCAAGTCGTAATGCGGCGACAGCGGCAGCAACCATTTGCGGCAGCAGCAACCATTCGAGAGTCCAGGCGGCTCCCGAACGCTCCTGCTCGTGAACCAGCGCCTGATGCATGCCGGCAAGCTGCGTTGCGTTGAACCGCGCCAGCGTCACGAGCGCCTCGGCTGCCACGGGATTCTGCTTGTGCGGCATTGCAGAGGAACTGCCGCCGCTGCTGAGTTCGATCTCGCCACCCGTTTGTGCCATGAGGGCGATATCCTGACCGAACTTCCCAAGGCTACCTGTGATGAGGGAGAGCACATTGGCGAAATCGGCAAGGCGGTCACGCTGACTGTGCCATTGTGGAGCATCCGCCAGCCCCAGCCTTGCCGCCAGAGCAGCGCGGACGGCCGCAGCTTTGTCTCCGAGCTTTTCCAGCGTGCCTGCAGCTCCCCCAAACTGCACGACGAACAGTTCTTTACGCTGTTCACGCAGATGGTGGCGATGTCGTACCAGCGGCTCGCGCCAGGTACGAGTGCGGTCGGCGACCGTGTTCGCGATCGCAACCTGCATACGTGTCCGGCCCATCAGATGCCGGTTGCCGAATTGCGCCTCAATAACCTCAAGACGTGCGATTATTTCGGCCAGTCCCGCATCAATCTGCGCGACCACTGGCTTGAGACGCACTATCAGCCCGGTGTCGATCACGTCCTGGCTGGTCGCGCCAAAATGTACGTCGGCATCGTATGGCTTTTCTACAGCGGATCGAATCTGGCGAACCAGTTCAGGGACCACAACTCCGTCGCGCGCCGTGCCTGCTTTGAGCCCGGCAATATCCGGAGCAAACGCGTGAAGCGCCGATACGATTGCCTTCGCGGCCTCGGGGCGAAGAACTCCCGCTTCCGCTTCCGCTTCGGCCAGCGCCCGCTCGAAATCGAGCATCGCTGCAATTTCGGCATCGGTAGAAAATTGCGACGAAGTCAGCTCGTCACCGAGCAGACCAGACAGGAAGGGATGGTCGAAGGGAGATACAGCCATGGCTCACATATCGAAGAAGACGGTTTCCTTCTCCCCCTGGAGATGGATGTCGAAGATATAGGTCCCATCGCTCTGGCGTTCGGCGATCAGCGTCGGGACGCGTACACGATGCTCAATGCGGGCGAGCACCGGGTCTTCACCGTTGGCCTTTTCCTCATCGGAAAAATACATGCGTGTATGCAGGCCTATATTGATGCCGCGCGCAACGATCCAGAACGTGATATGCGGCGCCTGTCTGCGGCCATCCCTGAAAGGCACGCGGCCGGGCTTGATCGTCTCGAAGACGCATTCCCCCGTCTCCATGTCGGTAGCGGCGCGGCCCCAGCCGGCAAAATTCGGGTCGGCACTGCCGCGTATCTCCGATGGCGAATTGTAGAGGCCGTCAGCGTCTGCCTGCCAGATTTCGATCAACGCATCCTTCAGAAGCGTTTCGGTGCCGTCGAAGACCCGCGCGCGGATACGGATCTGTTCACCCCGGGTCTTGTCGTTGATCATCGATGCGCCGAGATCGTGATCGTAGACACCGGTGATGCCGCAGAAATTCGGCGTCAGGCCGATATGAACATAAGGTCCGGCGGTTTGTGACGCGCTTTCCTTGAGGCGATCGAGTGACTGCGCCATCAGTTGCCCTCCAACCTGTTCTCAAACAGCGATGACCGACGGCCGCGCAACACGATGTCGAACTTGTAGGCGCGTGCATCCATAGGGATTGTTGCCTCCCGATCAAGGGCAGCAGTCAGCCCGTTGATGGCGGCCGGATCGTTGATCGTCCTGACGATCGGGCACTGCCAGATCATCGGGTCGCCCTCGAAATACATCTGGGTGATCAGCCGCTGCGCGAAACCATGCCCGAAGACCGAGAAGTGGATGTGCGCAGGGCGCCAGTCATTGACCCCGTTTGGCCAGGGATAGGGCCCGGGCTGGACCGTGCGGAAAGCATAGCCGCCGTCTTCATCGGTAATGGCGCGGCCGCAGCCGCCAAAATTCGGATCGAGGGCGGCGATGTAGCCCTCCTTCTTGTGACGATAGCGACCGCTGGCATTGGCCTGCCAGAATTCCAGCAATGCGCCGGGAACAGCTTTGCCCCGCTCATCAAGCACGCGGCCATAAACAATGATGCGCGGGCCGATGGCGCTCTCGCCCGGCCTGGCGAAGTTGTGGATCAGGTCGTTGTCGAGCTCGCCCAGAATATTATGGCCGAATACCGGACCGGTGATCTCCGATACAGTGCTGTCGAGCGACAGCAGCGCCTTCTGCGGCGAACGCAGGATTGAGGTCTTGTAGGCTGGCGTGAACGGTGCCGGATGCCATGCGCGGTCGCGCTGGTAAAAGGCACTCGTCTCCGTCTTTCTGTTCGACACAGAATCAACGCCCATTGTTTTCTCCTCCGGCGTCCATTTCGGCAAAAACCTGTTTGGCAAGCTTGATTGCCTGGTTGGCGGCTGGCACGCCTGCATAAATCGCGACATGCAGGAAAGCCTCGCAAATATCTTCTCGTGTCGCACCGGTATTGGCGGTAGCGCGCACATGCATGGCAACCTCCTCGTCATGGCCGAGCGCCGCGAGCAGGGCCAGCGTTACCATCGAACGCTCGCGCTTTGTCCATCCGGGTCGCGACCAAACGCTGCCCCAGGCAGCTTCCGTGATCAATTGCTGAAAAGGGCGATCAAAATCCGTGGATGCGCTGTCGGCGCGATCGACATGTGTATCGCCCAGAACTGAACGCCTGACGGCCTGTCCTTCGGTGAATCTGCTTGAATTCGGCTCACCCAATTTTCTTTTCTCCAGAGCTGGAAAGAAAATCGCGGATAAGCCCGGTGAGCGCTTCCGGTTGCTCGATGCAAGGAATGTGGCCGCACTCCGCGATGATTTCGAAGCGTGAGCCGGCGACGAGATCGGCGGTGCTGCGCACCATGTCAGGGGGCGTCGAACCATCCTGGGCGCCAACCACGCACAGGGTCGGGACGGAGATGTTTTTCGCGATCGCGGTATAGTCGGCGTCGCGCAGGGCGGCGCAGGTGCCGGCGTAACCGGCTGCGGGCTGCCGGACCAGCATGTTGCGGTAGCCGGCAAGCTCGCCCTTGCGGCTGGCATGGAAGGCCGGCGTGAACCAGCGCTCAAGCACGGCATCGGCCAGAGGCTCTATGCCCTGTGCCTCGATGGTGGCGATACGTGCTTCCCACATCTCTGCATTGCCAATCTTATGGGCGGTGTCGCAAAGAATGAGCGCCCGCACCAGATCGGGGCGGCTCGCATAAAGTCCCTGTGCAACAAGCCCTCCCACCGACAGGCCGCAAATGACCGCGTTGCTGACCTTGAGGTGGTCGAGCAACCTGGCCAGATCGCGGACATGATCCTCGATCGAGTAAGGCGAGGCGCCAACGTCCGACAGACCGTGGCCGCGTTTGTCATAGGTCACTATGGGATAATCGCCGGCGAGCCGAACGATGACATCACGCCAGATACGGAAGTCGGTGCCGAGGGAATTGACGAAAACGATAACCGGCTTTTCCGCCGGAGCGCCGATCAGCTGATAATGTAACGTGATGTCGCCGGTGTCGATGAACTGCACTGTTTTTCTCCTCGCTGCGACAATGGAGTAGATGTTTGGTTTCGTAAAATGATATTCCGTGGCCTTCTCTTAACCTACAGGTTATGGAAAGGCATGAAGGAAAAGCGTGTCAGGTTTCGTCATCTCCACACCTTGCTGGAGATTACCCGCCAGAAAAGCGTGGCAAAGGCGGCGCACGTGCTGAACGTCAGCCAGCCGGCGGTAACCAAGACAATTCGCGAACTGGAAGGAGTGCTCGGCGTCGCGTTGCTGGAGCGAGACGGCCGCGGGATCAAGACCACGCATATCGGCGAGGTTTTTGTAAAACACGCTGGTCTGGCCATCACCGCCCTGAAGCAGGGTATCGATTCCGTTGCGCATTCCGGTGCCGGAGACGGGCCCCCAATCCGCATCGGTACCTTGCCCACCGTTTCGGTGCGCATCATGCCGCACGCCATAAAGCTGTTTCTGAAGGAAAACACCGGGGCGTCTATCGAGATCGTCACGGGTGAAAACTCCGTACTGCTCGAACAGCTTCGGGTCGGCGAGCTTGATCTGGTTGTCGGCCGGCTGGCCGCGCCTGAAGAAATGACCGGCTTTTTCTTCGAGCACCTCTATTCGGAGCAGGTGTTGTTTGTGGTCAGGGCAGGACATCCGCTGCTTGGTGAGACCGGCGACCTGTTTGAGCAGATGGACGAATTCCCGGTGCTCATGCCGACGCGTGGTTCGATCATCCGGCCCTTTGTCGAGCGCTTTTTTATCACCAATGGCGTTTCAGCGATCCCGACCCAAATCGAAACTGTGTCGGATTCTTTCGGCCGGGCTTTCCTGCGTGAAAGCGATGCAGTGTGGATCACCTCCGCCGGCGTGGTAGCCCACGACATCGACGCGGGCGTGCTTGTCCCATTACCTGTCGATACCATCGAGACCAAAGGTCCGGTCGGCCTGACCATGCGAACGGACACTCCCGCCTCAACTGCGTTTACAACCCTGCTCAAGACGATCCGCGTGGTTGCAGCTTCGGTACGATGATGAAAGCACCGCTTCAGGGTCGTCGGTGGTCGGTGGCTGGTGTCAGAACACGGCGCCGATGTCGTTGCTGCAGCGCGACAGCGTCGTTATCAGCTTGTCGTGAAGCTGCTTCTCGTCATATTGGCCTTGAGGGAAAATGATCGCCACCGCGCCGACGACCTGTGACGTGCGACCCAGAACCGGCAGGGCCAGAGAGCTTACGCCTTCTACATATTCCGACTCGGAAAACGAAAAACCGCTGAGACGGATAGCGTTGAGCAGGTCGGTATAGCCGTTACGCTCGACCATGGTATGCGGCGTGTAGGGCGCAAGGCCCAGCCGGTCGAGCAGCGCATCGCGCTCTGGTTTGTCGAGGAAAGCGAGGATGGCCCGGCCGATGGCGGTTGGCGCCAGCGGAACCCGACTGCCGACAGTGACCATGTTGAGGGTGAAGCGGCTGGGGACGAAGGCATGGGCAACATAGACGGCTTCGTCTCCGTCGAGCATGGCGAAGGAGACGGATTCGCCGATCTCGTGTGAGGCGGAACGCAACACCGGCTGGATGACTTGCGGGATGCTGCGTGTTTCCATGAAACCGCGCGTCAAGCGCAACACGCGCGGCGTCAGCTGGTAGCGGCCGCGATCATGTGAGACGAACCCTAACTGTTCGAGTGTGCGCACGAGGCGTCGTGTGACGGCGCGGTTCAGGTCGACCTTATTGGCTATTTCCGAGATGGTCAGTTCGCTGTTGCGACCTTCAAAGGCCAGCAGGACAGACAATCCCTTTCCAAATGTCAGTGAGACTTCTTTGTCTTCCTTGTCGAGCAGATCATAAAGATTCATGGCGTCACAAAATCCAGCGGCATCGTTACGGAAACCAGCGTTATTTTCGCATCGGTGGTACCCGGTTCGATGCACTCATTTGGCGATCATAATGGCATTTCCGCCGCCGCGATGCCATAGCCTGCGCCTCCGCAACTCTCCACGATCAAACGGTCTCCGGCGTTGAGGACAGGGACGGAGCGGGTGGCGAGATTTTCTACAGATCCATCGCTGCGGATTATGGTGGCTGCGGACGGGCGCGGCGAGCCTCCACCCAGAAATCCGGGCGGCACAGAGTGGAAACGCTCGCCACGCAGCGACACCTGAATGCCGTCCTGCAACGCAAGATAGCTGCGCTTTATGCCGTCGCCGCCACGGAATTGCCCCCGGCCGCCCGAGCCACGACGGATCGCAGCCTCCAGAAGGCGCACCGGAATTTGCGATTCCAGTGCTTCGCCGGGCATGTTCATGGCGTTGCCGACATCGGTGGAAATGCCGGGTGCACCGTGGCGGTCGGGACCTGCGCCCGCGCCGCCGGCGATGATCTCGGTGACAATGAAGCGGACGCCATCCGCGTCGACGCCAGAGAAGGCAAGTACGTAGGACATACCTGAATTGGCTGCCGGCATCTTCGCAGGCAGGGCCTTGGCCAGCGCCTGCAACAGCGCGGAGGTGGTGGCCCGCACAATGCCCATACGTGCGTTGACGGCTGCTGGCGGCGAGGCATTGATAGCGCAGCCTTGCGGCAGGTCCAGAATGATGCAGCGCACGACGCCGCCATTGCGGAACACGGTTGAACCCAGCGCACTGAGCAGGCTGTAGAACGAAGCGGCGAACGGGCCGGAGCGGACGCAGTTGATGGGTGCCGCAACCTGCGGGGAAGTGCCGTCGAAATCGGCGTGCAGCTTTCCATTCGTACAAGACAGCGACAGATTGATGGTGACGGGCGGCAGGCCCGGCGTCGGGTCAAGACTTTCGTTTGCGGCATGCGGGCCAGGGTTCATGGCTGCGATTGCAATACGTGCCAGTTCTTCGCCCCTGGCAAGGCACCGGGCGATACCTTCGAGCAGCATTTCGGGTCCGCATTCGCGGGTCAGCGCCTGTAACGATTGCGTGGCATGGGCAGCCGCGCGGATCTGGGAGCCGAGATCCCCCAGAACGGTCTCTGGTGCGCGCGAATTGGCGTGAATCAGTTCGACGATCCGGCGGTCGATCTGGCCGTTACGTCCCATCAGCATCGGCGGCAGCCGCAGCCCTTCCTGAAATATTTCCACGGCATCCGGGGGCACCGAACCCGCGCGCATACCGCCTATGTCCTGATGATGCAGGATGGTTGCAGCAAAACCGATCAACCGGCCCCCGGCAAAAATGGGGCTCACCACTGTGAGGTCAGGCAGATGCGTGCCGCCAAGGAAAGGGTCATTCATCAGATAGAGGTCGCCGTCGCGCATGTCCTGTACGGGGAAGCGGGCGATGATCGCGCGGGTTGATCCTTCCAGTGCGCCGAGCAGGAGCGGGATCGCTTCCGACAATGCGATCAGCTCGCCATCGACCGACAGCAGCGCCGCGGCTGCGTCATTGCCCTCGCGCACGACGGCGGATACGGCGGTACGAAACAGGGTTTCCTGCATAGATTGAGCGATGGCGTTGAGGCGCATCTGGAGCGTTTCAATGCGCATTGGAGCGGTTTCCGTGCTGCGCTGGAAACGGAAGAAACGGTCCGTATGGCATTCCTGCCATTGAGCCGGTGGTTTCGGGGCAGTGTGCTGTGAGCCGGCATATGCGACGGGTTCTGCCGGAATAGGTTCGAGGCTGCGGCGAGCGATGGAAAATACATAACCGGGTTCGCGTGACACCGTGCCGAAACGCTCCAGATGAAACGCATCGAAGGCGGCGCGCACATCCGCAACTGTCGGTGCTGCGGATGGCAGTATCAGCTCAACGGGGTGCATGAAGGCGTTGGGCGCGAGTGACACTGCGATCCGGGTATCAGACCTGATCTTCTGCGTGTTTTCCGCAAAGTCCACCAGATCGGCTGGACGGAGCTGGTCGAGCGGGCGATTGAGGCAGCGCACTTCTTCATCGAGACAGCGCGCGTGTAGCAGGCCGAGCGCACCCGCGACGGCGCTGTTGTGGCCAATGATTACTTCATGCGCACCGGTGCGTTCTGCAATGTCGCAGCCGAGCACCTGACCAAGCCCGCCAGAGGCTATGAGAGCGCTGGCTGCGGGGTCGATGTTGCGTGCCGCCGCGTAGCGGATGACAGCCTGCGCGATGCGATCGGCGGCAGCGTCGCGGATCTTCCTGCACAAGATTTCGACATCGAGACCGGCCTGATGCGCTGTGCGCGCGAGGCGCTCATGGCTACCCGGAGCAAGAGCTTCCGGCACGCGTCCAAGACCGATCAGCGCGTCGGTGACAGTGGGCGCATCGATGGCTGCTTCCGAGCCGAAAGCAGGCTCAGGAGCAAGACCCGCAAGGCGTGCGCCGCCGCCCAGTGCAATGCTTTCAATGTCGGCCATCGCAATGCGCAGCGGCACTGTGGCGACGATACCATGCGTCGTGGCGCCTGCGCCTGTAGTTGTAAGGGCAACGATATCGGTGCTGGTCGAGCCGATGTCGATGGCAATCGCTCCGGACAGGTCCGCCGCCTTCATCAGCCGCGTCGCGGTCAATGTCGCGGCGGCAGGTCCGCCGAGGATCATCGAGGTGACGTGGCGCTCTGAGGCGGCCGGATTTTGAAGATGGCCACGCGATTCGGCAAACAGGAGCCGGCCCGCAAAGCCGTTGTCGCGCAGGCTGCTCTCAAGAGTGGCGAGGATAGCATGCTGCGATGGAACAAGGGCCGCTTCAAGGCAGGCGGAAACGGTGCGCTCATATTCGCGCGCATAGGGATCGACTTTATGAGACAGTACGACAGGCAGCTCCGGCACGGTTTCGGCAAGGACCGTGGCGCAGGCGCTTTCATGTGCTGGATCGAGATGTGAGAACAGGAAGCAGACTGCGATCGCCCGCGCGCCGGCGCGCTGGAGAGACAAGGCGGCATCACGAATCTGACCGAGCGCCAGAGGTTCGATTTCATGCCCGCTCGGGCTGAGCCTGCCATCGATTTCGTGGATGGCATCCGGGCTCACGAGAAAATGTGGCGAGGGCGAGCGCGCGACGGGATCGTAGAGATCAATCCGGTTCTGGCGTGCCAGCGCCAGCGTGTCGGCAAAGCCGCGCGTCGTGAGGAGGCCGATCTTCGCTGTTTTGCGTTCCAGGATGAGGTTGAGGGCCCCCGTAGAACCGATGCGGATCTCGTCAAGCGCTGTCAGCGGCATGGACCAGTGTGCGCAGGCATGAGTGATGGCATCCAGGATTTCAGCGCCCGAAGTGCCGCCTTGGCGCTGCTGTTTCAGAATATGGACAAGGCCTCCGGCATCAAGCGCCAGGTCGATCGTCGACGCGCCGATATCGATGCCGAGACGGTTCATCGCGGCAACTCCTGAAGCGGCAGAGCAAAGGGCTGCGGCAGCTGCAGGAATTCGACGTCGGTGCCGCCGCGCGTGCGCCACATTGTCGACGCGAACAGACCTTGCCGCTCAAGCGAGATGATGCCGTGATGCCAGACGCCGGGCTTGTAGATAACGACATCGTCGGGCGCGGCGACAAAGGCGCGAACCTTGCCGCCTTGCGCCGGATGAGCATCCCAGACAATGACGAGATAGGACTGCCCCGACATGGGCACGAACATCTGCGAAGTGTGTTCATGACGTTCGGCAACGCTGATCCGCAGCGGATCGTCAGCGGGGCGGACATCGTAGAAGTCCAGTGCCAGATCGAGCGCCTGCTCATCATGCGTCATTTCGGCGGGGGATTTGCTCAGCAGCACCGAGCCGTCGCGAATGGTTCTGGTCATGCCGGCACCGGAACGGCCGACATGGCCGAATTCCATGAAGCTGTTGTGGTTGAGGCGCTCAAAGTAAATCACAGGAAAATTCCAGAAATTCGTTTATCGAACAAATGATCTATTATCATAACAAGAAGCTGGCCTGCCCTGTCAATTGTTTCGGATTCCGCATCTGATGCAATCGTGCAAGGCAGTTTGTGCTGGAGTTTTCCTCGTTTCAACGGAGCGGGGCGAGACAATAGGTGTTGACCTCGTTCAGCAATCTTGTCATGTTTAGCGAACAGTTGCTCGATAATCGGATTACTATATGGCGTGGCACCTTTGGAGCGAATTGCGGGCCGACCAGCTTTCCGCCCTCGTCAATGACGAGACCGTGGCGCTGCTGCCGGTTGGCGCCATTGAGCAGCACGGACCGCATCTGCCGCTATCGGTGGATGCCACGCTGGCCGAGGGTATGGCGCTGGAAGCGGTAAAGCGAGTCAGGGATGCGACGGTGCTGCTTCTGCCGACCCTGAGCGTAGCCAAGTCGGATGAACATGCCGGATTTCCCGGTGTCCTGACCCTCGACGCGTCGACATTGCAGGCGGTGCTGACCCAGATCGGCGAGAGTGTAGCGCAATCCGGTGTGCGGCGCCTTGTGTTTCTCAACGCACATGGCGGTAATGTTCCGGTCTTGCAGATCGTGGCGCGCGCGCTGCGACTGAAGGCGCAGATGCTGTGTGTATCCGCTGGCTGGATGAGCATGGGCTATCCGCCCGATCTTTTGCCGGAAAATGAAGCCCGCGACGGCATCCATGGCGGCTTTGTAGAAACTGCCGCTATGCTGCATTTCCGCAGTGATCTCGTGGCAATTGAGCGGGCAAAGAACTTCGTTCCGAGTTCTGGCGCGGTTGCCGAATCCAATGAGGTGTTGCGGCTGATGGGGCCTGTTTCGGCCGGCTGGATCATGGCCGATCTGAACAGTGAGGGCGCTGCCGGCAATGCTGCGCTGGCCACGGCTGAGGCCGGACGCGCCATCGTCGAGCACGCGGCCGCACGCTACGCAACGTTGCTGGAAGAAGTGGCGCGTCACCAAATCACATTTGGTCTCGCGGCCCGATGAGCGTTCGGCCGCCAACCGACATCCGGCAAGGCTGGTATACGCGAGCCCGGGTTCCGGCCGAGCTGGTTCACGGGCTACATCGGCACGATACCGATGCAGGTGATGGATTGGCACTCGTTGATTTTGCCATCACGCATGACGGTAAGGTGAGTGCTGAACCTGCTGGGGGGCCGCGTTTCGATCTGGGCGAACGGCTGGTTCTGCCAACCTTCGTGGATTCTCATGTCCATCTCGACAAGGCTTTCATCTTACACCGCACCGGGCTGCCGAAAGGTGGTCTGCTGGATGCGGTGAAACTGGTGGGTGCTGATGCTGCCAACTGGACCGGGGAAGACCTCGAAGACCGCATGACACGGGCGCTCGAGCGCGCTTATGCCAATGGCACATCGGCCATGCGTACGCATCTCGACACACCGGCCATGCCGCATGAAAGCATTCAGTGGACGACATTCGACCGGGTGCGGACGCGGTGGGCGGGCCGCATCGCGCTGCAGGCCGTGGCGCTGATGGCGCTCGACCGCGTCGAGCATGCCGAATTTGCAGAGCGTTGCCGCCAGATCACCGGTCTTAACGGTGTTCTGGGCGCATTCATCGTGCCGGGAACGGCTACGCCTGAACGGCTGGACGCCTTGTTCGCTCACGCCGCCGCAGCGGGAGTGGATGTCGATTTTCATGTCGACGAGACGCTTGATCCGGCAGCCAATGCAATCGAACTGATCTGCGACAGCGTGTTGCGGACGGGGTTTATCGGGACGGTGGTGGCCGGGCATTGCTGTTCGCTCAGCTCCAGGGGCGATGCCGACCGCGACCGGATTATCGACAAGATCGCTCAGGCAGGGGTGCATATAGTGTCGTTGCCGCATTCCAATCTGTTCCTGCAGGACCGCACTGTCGGGGCCACACCGAAGCGGCGCGGCATCACACAGGTGCGCGAATTGCGTGCGCGTGGTGCCAGCGTGCATTTTGCCTCCGACAACGTGCGGGATCCCTTCTGTCCCTATGGGGATTTCGACATGATCGATGTGATGCGCTCGGCGATCCGAGTGGCTCATCTGGATGTCGATGTCGGCGCATGGATAACGGCTCAGATGCAGGGCGCTGCCGGCGCCTGCGGCTTCCGGGGGCATGGACAAATCGCGGTGGGAAGGCCCGCCGATCTCATACTGTTGGACGCGGGCGACTGGCATGATCTGTTCAGCCGCCCGTTCGTTGACCGTGTCGTGCTGCGTAACGGAGTACCGTTGCCGGCAACAACGAGCGGTTTGCGCGATTTTTTCGGGGTTGGAAATTCATGACAGCTAATATTGAGGCTTGCCGTGAGGCGCTGGCGCATCTCGATGTCGACTGCAACGTCAAAACGGTGCAGCAGAAGAGCCGGGACTTCTACTGGTACAGCCCTATCCTGAAAGAGCAACTGGGCCATATCACAGCTGATTTCGTCGTCGCGCCGCGTAATGAGGAGGAGGTCGTCGAAGTGCTTGCTGCTTGTTTCAGGCACAATGTGCCGGTGACCACCCGCGGCGCGGGCACCGGCAATTATGGCCAGGCAATGCCGCTGTTCGGCGGCGTCGTTCTGCATACGAAACACCTCAGCAATATGGTGGCAATCGAGGACGATCATTTCATCGCGCAGGGCGGTGCCGTGATCGAGCATATCGAGACGTCATTGCGGGCAGTCGGCAAGGAAATCCGCCTGTTTCCATCCACCATGAGTTCGGCGACGATCGGGGGGTTCGTGGCTGGAGGGTCGAGCGGCGTCGGCGCCATTCGCTGGGGCGGATTGCGCAACCCCGCCAATATCCGCCGCCTGAGGCTGGCGACGATGGAAGAGACGCCGCGCGTGCTTGACCTGGTGGGCGAGGACATCAGCAAGGCGGCGCATGCCTATGGTGTAAACGGCGTCATTCTCGAAGTGGAGATGCCGGCGGACCCGTCGACCGAATGGGTCGACGTGATGGTGGGTGTCGACAGTTTCGAGAATTCCGGCCGGCTGGCCCTGCTGATCGGCGAGGATGCTTCGATCGACAAGCGGATGCTGTCGAATTTCGAAGCGCCGATCCCGATGAGCTATTTCCTGCGTCATCGCCGGTTCTTCGTCGAAGGCGAGGCGCTTCTTGCCGTAACCGTATCGCGCGCGACGATTGACCGGCTGGTCGAAGTGATTGACGGCTATGAGGGCGCCAGAGTTGCGTTGCGATATGACCAGCTCGAAGACGGTTTGAAACTACCCGCGGCGTTCGAACTGGCATGGAACCACACTACATTGCGTGCCTTGCGCGTCGATCCGACGATTACCTATCTGCAAATGTTGGTGCCCCGGCCGGTGATGTTTGAAAAGCAGGCGCAGGTGAAGGAGCGCTTTGGCGACGAAGTGCTGCTGCACTATGAATTCACCCGCTTTGATGGGGTTGTTGCGCCGGTCGCGCTGCCCATCGTGCGCCATACGACCAATGCGCGATTGGAAGAGATCATCCATATTCTCGAACAGGAACTCGGCCTTCCGGTGTTCAATCCGCACCGCGTCACGCTGGAGGAAGGCGGGATGAAGAAGACCAATCCGGTGCAGCTTGAGTTCAAGAAGCAAGCCGATCCGAAAGGATTGCTCAATCCGGGCAAGATGATCGCGTGGGATAGCCCGGACTGGGTTCCGGTGGCCGGCAAGACTTATCTGTTTGCCGAATAGGAGCGCCCGCATCGCGTGGGAGTACCTGCAACTCATGCTCCATGAACTGGAAGAAATGTCGAGATGACTGGTCAAAGCGGACACGTAACGATCATCGGCGCCGGCATTGTCGGCGTCAGCTGCGCGGCGTTTCTGCAGCGGCAGGGTTATGGGGTGACGATCATCGATCGTCTGAAACCGGGCCTCGGCACGTCGTTTGGCAATGCCGGATCGGTGTCGCCGAGCGCCATCCTGCCGGTGGCGATGCCCGGCATGATGAAGAAGATCCCCCGATGGCTGCTCGATCCGCTCGGGCCATTGACGATCCGCTGGTCCTATCTGCCGTTCGTCATGCCATGGTTGCTGCGCTTTCTGCACCATGCCAGCCGCGACGAATGCGTGCGTGTTGCCACCGCCATGCGTTCGCTCATGGAAACGGTGTTCGACGATTACAGCGAAATTCTCGAAGGCGACACATTCCGTCATCTGATCCGGCGCAATGGTTGCCTCTATGTCTATGACAGCAGGCAGGAGCTGGCATCGGCGCAATGGTCGCTGGATCTCCGCCGCAAGCTTGGCGCACAGATGGAGGAGATTGGCGAAAGTGATATTCGCCAGCTTGAACCGGCGCTGAACCGGCGTTTTCAGCATGGCATTTTCGCACCCGACAACGGTTCGACGATCGATCCGCATCTCCTGGTCAGGGCAATCGCCGATCAGGTCCGGGCCAATGGCGGCACAATCCTGCAGGCGGAGGTGAAGGATGTCGAGATCGGTCCGCAAGGGCCTGTCGCATTGCAGACGACGCAGGGCAGAATTCCTGTCGACCGCCTCGTGCTGGCAGCGGGCGCATGGTCGGGCAAGCTCGCGCGCAAGCTCGGCAGCAAGGTGCCGCTGGAAACGCAGCGCGGTTATCACGTGACCTATGCGCAGCCGGATATCGAGGTCAGCCGCACGGTCATGTGGAACACCCGCAGCGTGTTCGTGAATCCGATGGATTGTGGGTTGCGCATCGCCGGAACGGTCGAACTGGCCGGACTGGAGGCTGCGCCCAACTATGCGCGCGCCGACCGGCTCACCGAGATCGCGGTGGAGATGTTCCCTGATCTCAACACGGCGAAGACGTCGAAATGGATGGGGCACAGGCCATGTCTGCCGGACAGTCTTCCCGTGATTGATCGGTCACCGAGATACCAAAATACGGTTTTCGCCTTCGGGCATCAGCATGTCGGCATTTGTTCGGGCGGGCCTACAGGCCGTCACGTCGCTAATCTTGTGAGCGGCCGTCCGGCAACCATCGATTTATCGCCATTTTCGGCAAATCGGTTCTAGGCGGTGTTATTGCCCAACCGGCGATGAGGATTTTCACGGAGGAGAGTTGATGACGGTTTCAGCAGAAGCGCCAGAACCGGCAGGAATGGAACAGTTGGAGGCAGGGGGACCGGCAGCACTGACCTTCGATAAAGTCAGCATGCGGTTTCCCGATGGGACGCAGGCAATCGGTGAGGTGTCGCTGACGATAAAGGCCGGCGAATTCGTGTCGATAGTGGGACCATCGGGTTGCGGCAAGTCGACTCTTCTCAAAATTGCGTCGGGCCTGTTTCCGCAGACCACCGGCACGGTGACTGTGGATCGCAGTCATCTGGGCTACACATTTCAGGACGCAACGCTGCTGCCGTGGCGCAAGATTCTGGGCAATGTGGAGTTGCTGATGGAACTGCGGGGCTATCCGGCAGAAGAACGCCGCCGCATCGCGCTGGAGCAGATCAGCATGGTCGGGCTCGACGGCTTTGCAGACCATTATCCCAAGCGTCTGTCGGGTGGGATGCGGATGCGTGCGTCTCTGGCGCGCTCGCTGTCGCTCAATCCGACGGTGTTTATGTTCGACGAGCCCTTCGGGGCCCTCGACGAAATCACCCGCGAAAGGCTCAATGACGAGCTGATTTCGCTTTACATGCGCAAGGGCTTTACCGGCCTTTTCATCACCCACTCGATTTCGGAAGCCGTCTATCTGTCGAGCCGGGTAATCGTGATGTCGCGACGGCCCGGAGCAATCCTCAACGTCTACGACATTCCATTTGGCTTTCCGCGCTCGCCGGAATTGCGGTACGATCCAGCCTTTACCGATCTTTGCGGTGAAATCTCGGTGTCGCTGCGCGAAGCCACGGAGGGCAGGGCATGATTATTGCGTCTCCCACCGCCAAGCCTATAAATTCCGGAGCAGGCTCCATGTCCGAGACAATGCCGACCATGACCACGACAACTTATCAGCCGGTGCCGTTCTCCACACCGCGCGGCCCGCTGACGCAAATGGCGATGGTCGTTATTCCGCCGCTGGTCGTGTTTGCCCTGTTCCTCGTGCTTTACAGCTGGGTGCGCAGCGGGCTTGAGGAGCACAGGCAGTTTCTGATGCCCAGCGGTACGGAACTGTGGAATAATGCGTTTGCGTTGCCGGAGGTGCGCTATGAGCTGCTGACACGTGCGCTGACCACCATCGGTATCGCTCTGATGGGGCTTGCTGTGTCGATTCCGATCGGAATCCTTTTGGCGGTTATCATGTTCCGTGCAGTGATCCTGGAGCGCGCTCTGTTTCCAAACATCGTCGCGATGCAGTCGATCCCGACGCTGGCGATTATTCCGCTGATCCAGACAGCCCTTGGCTTCGGCATGCTGCCCAAGGTGCTGATCGTCGCCAAGTTCACTTTGTTTGCCATCCCGATCACCCTGCTTCTGGGCCTCAAGAGCGTCGATCGCGGCATTATCGACCTGTTCCGGCTGCAGGGGGCACGCTGGCACACCATCCTGTTCAAAGCGTGCTTCCCATCTGCGGCGCCATCGCTTTTTGCCGGCCTGCGCATTGCAGCCAGCCTTGCGGTCATAAGTGCGATTGTGTCTGAACTGTTCTTCCTCGCCGGTCGCGGCGGTCTGGGCCAGATGATCATCAATTCCAAGATCGATTTCAAGTATGAGCAGATGTATGCGGGCCTCATCACGGCGACCCTTTTGTCAGTGAGCGTTTACATCCTCTTCACCTGGCTCGGGAACCGGTTTTTCGCCCACTGGCATGAATCGGGCGCGCCGCAGACCTGAGTTTGGCCCCATAGTATGAAATGTGGGCGGCCCTGCTTGTCAGGGCCGCCGTTTTTTTGCTGATTGATACAGACGTACGAACCTGATGAAGGAAACAGCATGACCCAGCCGATCAACCCGACAGCCTTGTCGGCGCCGTTGTCGAATTACAGCCATGCGATGCTGGTGCCCGCGGGCGCCAAGCTGCTGGTCTGTTCCGGTCAGCTCGGCGCGCACGCTGACGGCACAATCCCGGCCGGCGCAGAGGCGCAGGCGCGTATCTGTTTCGACAATGTTCGCGCGCTGCTCGCCGAAGCCGGTATGGACTTTGGCGATGTCGTGCGTATCAACGCGTATGTCACGGGGCGCGAACACATGGCGCCCTATATGGATGTGCGCAACGAATTGTTTGCAGAAAGGCCATGGCCGGCCTCGACGCTGCTGATAGTCAGCGGATTTTCAAAGCCGGAATTCGTGGTCGAGGTCGAGGTGATCGCTGCCAGAGCCGGGTAGGGCACGACGGCCCGGCACCCCCGCTCCTGCCAGGAAGGGGAAGGCTTGAAGCAGAACAGCCGCGCAGAATTTGCGCGGCTGTTCTTTTTTGACACCTCTCCACGCACTTACATATGCGGCAGCTTCAGGGCGATTTCCTCAGGTATCGGCGCGGCCCATGGAGCGGAGCGGCGGCGTTTGACGTCGACTTCCATCCAGTAGATCTCCCAGCCGCGTGTCGGCCCGATCCCGTCCATTGTTGCCGGGCCCTGGATAGAGCGTGCATGGGCCTCATCAAGGAACAACAGTGGTTTGCCGCCATTGGCAGCCTTTTCGATCTCCTGACGGAGCAGACGGCGATACTGAACGATCGCCTTGTCGGAGGTGCCGAGGTGCTCGCGGGTGCGGTCCTGGATAGCGCCCATCGATTCGACCGCCCACTGGTCATGGACATTGATGTCGAGGCCCATGCCCGTATAGGTCGAGGTAGACTGCTCATGCGGGTCGAAGCCGTAATCGTTGGTTTTGTTGCGGCGCGACGTGTAGTGCGGCAGTTCATAAAGCTGCAGGCGCTGCTCGCGCATCTTTTTCTTGTCGACTGGCTCATTGTAGCTGGTGAAGATCGCGTACCAGTAGCAGTTTTCGTCATCCACGGGCACGTGCCACTGAGTGATCGTCATCTCGGCACTCATCGGGATGACGAAGCCGTGCGGAAACAGTTGATTGGTGACGCGCACATGGGTGCGCTCTTCATCGATCTGGCGCAGCGCTATCAGGCGCAACCCGTATTCGGTGCGCTCAACATTGATGATCGGACGATCATATTCGCGCAGGATCTTGGTCATCGGCAGGTCGCTGTCGGCTGAGGCGGCACGGAACTGCTTGCCATAGGATTCGGACGTATCTTCGTCTTCGAAAAAGCGATGCAGGAACGAGGCGTGTGCCGGGTCAATGCCGACTTCGAGCGCCTGCAGCCAGTTGCAGTTGATCAGACCCTTGAAAGCGAATGTATGAGTGCCCGGAGCGATGAAGCAGTCCAGCTCGGGAAACGCCGGCGGTTCGTCCCCACCCAGATAGGCCCAGAGAATGCCGCTCTTCTCGACGACCGGATAGGCACGCTGCTTGATATTCCTGCACAGGTTCGAATTTTCCGGCTCGGCCGGGGTCTCCAGACAATTGCCCTCCACGTCGAACAGCCAGCCATGGAACGAGCAGCGCAGACCGCCATTTTCAAGACGGCCGAATGCCAGATCGGCACCGCGATGCGCGCAATCGCGATCGACCAGACCGTAACGGCCCTGCTCGTCGCGGAAGAGAACGAAATTCTCGCCGAGCAACCGGACCGGAACGATCGGGCGGTTGCCCTCCAGCTCGTCGACCAACGCGGCCGGCTGCCAGTATTTGCGCATCAGCTTTCCCGCAGGCGCGGTGGGACCGATCCGGGTAATCAGATCGTTCTGCTCTTGGCTCATCATGGCTTTGTCTCTCCCTATAACCGCGCCACGGCATCAGATTGATGCGACTTCCCAGCCCACGCGCTGTTGCTATTCACAGATCTGAGCGTTGAATTGTCGCTTGATCGATAATCGACCGTATGTACGATTATAAGTGATAATTTTGAGTCATCAAGGCCAAACTGATGCGCTCTCTGCGCTCCTCGTATGGCAATCGCGTACGAAACTCACACTTTCGGCGGGGATTCTCATTGACAGTGCCCCAGGTTCTATGAATGTTGTGATCGATAAGTGATATTAAGTTCGTTAATCGACCAGTTGGAGCATCGTGTGAGCGAAACGATCACCATCAAATTCCGGAACGGCAACAGTGAACCCGTCGAAGTGCAGGCGCGTGCGGGCGTGAGCGTCATGGAAGCAGCCGTCATGAACAATATCAGCGGTATCGAGGCAGAGTGCGGTGGCGCCTGCATCTGCGCTACCTGTCATGTCTATTGCGATCAGATGGATGAAGGCGTGCTGCCTGAAATGTCTTCCGAAGAGGATGACATGCTTGATATGGCCTCCGCAGAACGCCGTGCCGGAAGCCGGCTGTGCTGCCAGTTGCGCGTGAGTGACAAGCTGGAGGGGGCATTGTTCACCATTCCGGAAAGCCAGTTTTGAAAGCCGCAGTCGTCGTCGGCGCCTCGCATAGCGGCGTGCAGGCCGCCGCCTCGCTGCGTCAGGCCGGGTGGCAGGAGCCCATCATTCTGCTGTCGGCGGAAGCCGACTATCCGTACCACCGGCCGCCCTTGTCGAAAGCCTATCTCGCGGGCGAGAAGGATAAGGATCAGCTTTTTTTGCGGGCGCCCGCCTTCTATCGCGATCAGGGTATTGAATTGCGGCTGGGAGATCCCGTCACCGGGGTCGATCTGCAGGCGAAAAAGCTGCGCAGCGCGTCGGGCGTCACGGACTTCTCGAAGCTGATCCTGGCAACAGGATCGCGAGCGCGCTCGCTGCCGCTGACCGGAACGGATGCAAAGGGGGTTTTCACTCTGCGCTCAATCAGCGATGCGCAGGCGTTGCGCTCTGCCATGGCGACAGCGTCGAGCGTGGTCGTCATCGGCGGTGGCTTCATCGGTCTCGAATTTGCTTCCACTGCGGTCAGGCACGGACTGCCGGTCACGGTGCTGGAAACCCAGCCGCGACTGTTGTCGCGCTCCCTGCCAGCAGCTCTGGCGGACTATCTGCGTGACTACCATATTGCCAAGGGAGTCAAGTTCAGCTTCGCCAGCCAGATCGAGGCGCTGGACGTAGAGCAAGGCGCGATCTGTGGCGTGCGCCTCGCTGACGGAACACGTCTTGCCGCCGATCTGGTGCTGGTCGGTATTGGCGGTCAGGCAGAGACCGGGCTGGCTCAGTCTATGGGGCTTGAACTGACAGCCGGTGGTATTCACGTCGACGCGCACGGGCAGACAAACGTGCCAGATGTCTATGCACTGGGTGACGTCGCGGCGTTTAAAAATGCTTATGCGAACGCGGCGATGCGTCTTGAATCCGTGCAGAATGCGGTCGATCAGGCGAAATCGGCGGCAACCCATATCGTTGGCGGCAACGCGCCGCTGAATGCGGTACCGTGGTTCTGGACCGACCAGTACGAGCTGAAGGTGCAGATGGCGGGTCTGGCGAAGGCCGGCTGCCGCGAGATTGTGCGCGGTGATCCGGCGAGCGGTTCTTTCACCATCCTGCAGATGGAGGGCGACCGTCTGGTCGCCTCCTATACCGTCAACCGTGCCGCGGATCACATGGCATCGCGCAAGCTGATCGGGGAGAGCCTTGCCGTGGATGTGGCGCAGGCGGCCGATGTTTCGGTGCCGCTGTTGCGCGCGGTGAAAGGCTGACCGGACGTGGCCCGTCCGGCATAGCCGATAGGATCTCACGCAATCACCAAAATGCAGGTTCGGATTGAACCGCCAATGAACGGCCAGAGGGAACAAATGGACAAGTCGGCACACGCTTGGAGTCTGCGAAACGGGTTGGTGGAAGCCTGCGGTCTGCTCAGCGATGATCAGTTTGCGCTTGCCGAGGAGGTTCTGTCGCAAATCAGAACTTTAGGACTGGAAACCGTGAGGCTGGTCTTTGCCGACCAGCATGGCGTTCTGCGCGGCAAGACGATCGTCGCCGACAAGGTGGATTCGCTGTTTCGCAATGGCATGGCAATCACCTCGACCTTGCTCCTGAAAGATACCTCGCACCGTACCGTCTTTTCGGTATGGGACGAGGACGCAAAGGCAGGTGCGGGCGAGTTGACCGGTGCAGGCGATGTTCTGCTGGTGCCCGATCCGGCTACTTTCAAGGTGCTGCCATGGTCCGGGCATAGCGGCTGGCTGTTATGCGATGTGTTCTTCAAGGATGGGCGACCTTATCCGTTCAGCTCACGCGGCATCCTGCGTGACGCGGTCAACCGCCTCAGCAAGCGCGGCCTTGATCTCGTCTGCGGCCTTGAAGTCGAATTCTATGTGTTCCGGATGGATCAGGAAAACCTCGACCATGGCGATGGTGGCATGCCGGCAACTCCACCGCAGACCAGCCTGTTATCACACGGCTACCAATATCTGACCGAAACCCGCTATGACGCGCTTGAGCCGGTCGCAGACGAATTGCGCCGGGCGTGCCAGCAACTCGGGATGCCGGTGCGATCTGTCGAAGCGGAATTCGGCCCCAGTCAGTTCGAATTCACCTTCGAGCCTGATACTCCGATGAACCATGCCGATACGATGATGTTGTTTCGCTCGACGGTGAAGCAAATGTGCGCGCGCATGGGACTGCACGCCACCTTCATGTGCCGCCCGAAAGTCGAGCACGGTATGGCCAGCGGCTGGCACCTGCACCAGTCGGTCGTGGAGCGCGCCACGGGGCGCAATATGTTCATGCCGGAGCCGGGACAGGATCTGACGCCGACGGCGAGCGCGTGGATTGCCGGGCTGCTCGATCACGCCGCCGAAAGCTGTCTGCTGACGACGCCGACAGTGAACGGCTACAAGCGCTACCAGCCGTTCCAGCTGGCACCCGACCGCATCCAGTGGGGCCGCGACAACAAGGGTGCCATGATTCGTGCGCTGATTGCGCAGGGCGACAAGGCAAGCCGTATCGAAAACCGCATCGCTGAACCGGCCGCCAATCCCTATTACTATTTCGCCTCGCAGATATTGTCCGGACTGGAAGGTCTGGAGCGCGGTGCAGTCGCACCGGCACCAATCGAGAGGCCTTATGACAATGACTCGCAGATCCTTCCCAAAAGCCTGATCGCTGCGATCGAGCGCTTTGAGGGGAGCGAATTCTATCGGCGCACCATCAGCTCCGAGTTTGTGGACTATCTGATCCATATCAAGCGAGCGGAATGGGATCGTTATCTGATGACAGTCTCTGAGTGGGAGCAGAGGGAATATTTTTCATTGTTCTAGGCATCAGAAAATCCGCCTTGCCTGGGCTGGGGGATTTTCTGACGTGAGAGCCCGGGTACCATGGATGACAAGCGCAGCGTTGTCCCGGTGTTGCCCTACCGGCATAGGCCGAGAGAGTAATTGAGGACGCTGCAAAAGACAAAACCCGTCTCCTGGCGTGCATCTGTTTCTTGACCGTGGAAATCAATGGTCTGGCGATGAACGAACTTTTACTCGATAATCGGTCTTTGGAGAGGGGTTGCGAGGTGCGATGCAAGGTTCTGTGCGCGGCGACCGGGTTCTGTACGCCGTTTGGGAAAGCCCGGGCTTTCGCCTGCGCGGGCTCGGCGTTTCGACATCGCCAGCGCATTCATGTTTTTGGTGAAAGACCGGAATGTTTTCTATGGCCTTTCCGCAGCGGGAACGCTGACGATGAACTGATTTCCGCAACTATCTAAAAGGGGAACAAAAATGAAATTTCTGAGATACGCGCTGCTGGCCGGCGCTGCGGCGCTGGTGCCGACGATGGCGGCGGCTGCAGAGCCGGGTGCTCGTGCACGGCAGGCCTACACAACGCCGCTGGCCGACGTGTGCCCCAATCCTTTCATCATCCAGAAGGACTGGCTGGCGCAGGCCGAGCAGGGCGGGCTTTACAATCTGATTGGCGCTGCCGGTAAAATGGAAAGTGGCCGCTATACCGGCCCGCTGGGCAGTACCGGCATCGATCTCGTCATCCTCGAAGGTGGCGGTGGTATTGGTCTGGGTGATGGCGAGACGGCCTATTCGGCGCTGCATATGGGGAATTCGAAAGCCGGGATGCGCCCGCATCTGGGCTACCAGGAACTCGACAACGCATTCACCTTCTCAAAACGCTTCCCCGTGGTTGGTGTCATCGCACCGCTGGAAACTGCGCCTCAGGGCCTGTTCTGGGATCGCGGAACCTATCCGGATGGCTTCAGGAGCGTGGATGACCTGAAGGCCTTCGCCGCCTCCGGTAAAGGGATGATCTACATATCGACGATCCAGCGCACATTCGGTTTGTTTCTCGTCAAGTCGGGCGTACCGAAGGAAGTGTTTGTCGAAGGCTATCGTGGTGACGGTGAGAACTTTGTCACCAACAACGGCACCTGGCTCAATCAGGGCTTCGTGACCGCGGAGCCGTACATCTTCTCGACCGGTAAGAACTGGAACAAGCCGATTGATGCGGTCACGGTGGGGGAACTGGGCTACCCAAATTATACCGGCATGCTGGCAATCGCTGCTGACCGGATGGAAGAGCTTGCGCCGTGTCTGGAAAAGATTGTCCCGTTGATCCAGCAGTCGATGGTCGACTACATCGCTGATGGAAGCGAAGTGTTGCAGGTTCTGCACGAATTCAACGAAGGCGGGTTTGCCACCTCATGGTGGAAGACGCCCATGTCCGATCTTGAATTTGCCTGGAAAACGATGGGTGAGCGCATCGTGCATAATGGCAACAACAGCACTGTCGGTGATTTCGACATGGAACGCGTCGCGCATATGCTTGAAATCGTCAAGCCGTGGCTCGACGAGCGTGCGGTCGATGGGGTGACGCCGGAGATGGTGGTGACCAACCGATTCATCGACAGCTCGATCGGCTTCAAATGACCGTTGGTTGAAGGTTCTGTCGCTTACTGGGAAACAAGGCCGGGATCCGTTCCGGTCTGTCCGTCAGCCAGCGACGATGCCGGGCAGGGTGACGACCGCGCCCGGCCAAGGCTTTAAGCCGGACGTGCAGATCACCGGCGCTTGCTGCGCCGATGATTCTACTCGATCCGGTTGTTGCAGTTGTTGTTCTGCTGGCAACGGACGAAGCCGCCGCCGCGTTCGGCCAAGCACCTCTTCCAGCCAGTATGCAGCATAATCATCCATCGGTCGAGGTGACTGGCCCCGAACCTGAAGCCTTCACGTTCGGAGGTGAAGACATCAGCCGATTACGGCCGAAATGAAGGCTTTTGTGCGCGCTTCACGCGGTGATGCAAGCACCTGCGACGCGGGACCTTCCTCCACAATGACACCCCGGTCCATGAACACGACCCGGTCCGCCACTTCCCTTGCAAACCCAAGCTCATGAGTTACCACCACCATCGTCATGCCCGAATGTGCCAGCTCGCGCATGACGGCCAGAACCTCGCCGACCAGTTCAGGGTCGAGTGCCGATGTGGGTTCGTCGAACAACATGATCTTGGGGTTCATGGCGAGCGCGCGGGCTATGGCAACGCGCTGCTGCTGACCGCCCGAAAGCTGGCTTGGATAGTGCGAGGCCTTGTCGGCCAGTCCAACCCGTTCGAGAAGTTTCATTGCCCTTTCGTCCGCTTCGCGTTGAGGCGTTTTCAGAACCTGAACGGGACCTTCCGTGATGTTTTGCAGCGCTGTCATATGCGGGAACAGGTTGAAGCGCTGAAAGACCATGCCGCTTTTGAGGCGTTGTCGGATGGTCTCTTTTTCAGTCAAAGGGTAGAGTTTCGGCCCGACCTGACGGAATCCGACCAGTTCATCTTCCAACCAGATTGTGCCGTCGTTTATGTCGTGCAACTGGTTTATGCACCGCAAAAGCGTCGTTTTGCCGGATCCGGAGCCCCCGATAAGGCAAACCACTTCGCCTTTGGAAACGGTGAGCGAAACATCTTCCAGAGCGACATATTCCTGGAATTTCTTGGTGACATTGCAGATGCGCAGCAGGGGCTGGTTGCTACCGGATGTCGAAGATACAGGGGCGGAAGGGGTCATCGGGAAAGGCTCCCCTTCGCGAAGTGCCGCTCCAGCGGGATCTGAACCAATGTCAGGATGGACACCAGGATCAGGTACCAGGCGCCAGCAACGAACAGTAGCTCTACGACGCGGGCATTGGAGTAGTAGATGGTTCCGGCATTGTACATGACTTCGGAAAACTGAATGACGCTTGCCAGCGAGGTTGTCTTCACAAGCAGAATGAATTCATTGCCCAGCGGGGGTATGACCACCCGCATGGCTTGCGGCAGGACGATGCGACGCAAAGCCTTGAGGCGCGTCATGCCGATGGTCTTGGCGGCCTCGTACTGGCCTGTGTCGACTGAAAGCAGCCCGGCCCTTATGACCTCGGCAGTATATGCGCCCTGATTGAGCCCAAGCCCCAGAAGGGCGGCCCAGAACGGGCTCATGATGTCTATCATGCGCATCGACCAGACACCGGGTATTCCGACCGTAGGGAAGACCAGCGCCAGATTGTACCAAAGCATCAGCTGAAGCAGCACCGGCGTACCCCGGAACAACCAGATATAGCCGAAGGCAACCGAGCGCATAATCGGATTGTCGGAGCCGCGCATGATCGCGAAGATCGTTCCCAGAACGACGCCAATAATCATCGCCAGAACCGCAAGCAGCACGGTATTCGCGACACCCGCCAGAATGGTCGGGACGGTCATGAAGCGCCAGAAATATTCCCACTCGATCTTTCCGGTGGCGAATGCATAGCCGATCATCGCAAGAATGACGATGATAAGGGCACCGGAAATCCAGCGCCCGAACCGGGGACGTGCGACGATATGATATTGGGATATCTTACTGTAAGGCCCCGGCATTGCCGGGACCGTATTGACTGACATACGTGGAGGAGACGTCCTCATTTGCGAGGCTCGCTGTTGACCAGCACGTGTGGCAATGCGTGCGACGTGAGTTCCCACTTTTCGAAGATCGAGTTGTAGGTCCCGTCAGCTATGAGCTCCTCGATCACGTCTGCAAAGGCATCACGAAAAGCAGAGTCTTCCTTGCGGAAGGCTGCACCATAATAGGCAGTGATCAGGGGTTCGCCTATGAGCCGATAGGCGCCGCCTTCCTGTTTGCTGGTGAAGGGAATGCTCTCTCCGCCCTGCACGCCCGCTACGACACGTCCCTGACGCAACTGCAGGCGCACGTCGGGAGAACTCTCCGATCCGATGATCTCGATCGGGGCATGGCCCGCTGCGACACAGTTCTCGGCATTCCATTTTTCAAGAATGCTGAGATAGCTTGCCGAGCGGATTGTGCCGACGGCTTTGCCGCACAATTCCACCGGATCCTTGTATTCGCTATCGGTCAGAACATAAAACTGCGCTCCGGCCGTCATGTAATTGACGAAGTCCATCGTCTCCCGGCGCTCTTCATTGTCGATCATGCCCGAGAGAATGAAGTCGGTCCGCCCTGTGGTAAGAGCAGGGATCAGCTGATTGAACAATCCATCGGTTCGCTCGACCTTCAGCTGAAGACGATCAGCGATCGCATCGACGAGATCGACGTCGAGCCCTTTGAAGGTGTTGGTTTCCGTGTCGACGAATTCCATCGGAGGAAAGGTCGCATTGATGGAAAGCGTGAACTTTCCGGCATCGCGGATCGATTGGGGGATCTCACCGGCCACAGACAGAGCCGGGAAGGCGATGAGACTGGTCAGGGTAATACCTGCGATTATCAGGCTGCGCATGCTGTTCTCCCATGTTTTGTTTTTTATTAAGTTTCCGCGCTCCCTTCATCCCTTACGGAAGCGCGTATTCCGGCCATGATGTGGCTCTGTTCAGTTCGCCGCGGAGGCGCGCTGGTCATAGATTGCCTTCGCACGGCTTGGCGATACGATCTCGCCGTTATTGGATCTCACATAGTCGAGTATGGAGATCAGGCGCGTTTCGAACTCTGGCTGACCCATTGTGTAGGTATGGCAGACCATCGATACGATCTGTTGCTCGCCTTTTTCGGCAGCGCGCCGCACCACGGCGTCCCAAACACGTTTCATGGCTTCGAGGTTGGAGAATTCGTTGATCATGTAATTCTCGCCAACTACGAAGCGGCGGGAAAGTCCGGGCGCAACGCCGTCCCATGCCCATGGAATTTCGAAGAGCGGGTTCGTTTCTCCATCCTTCGCAATGTCAGATTGGCAGCCACCGGACATGTAATATGCCGAAAGCGGTGCACCGCCCCAGGCTGCGGCCTTTTCGGGCCACACGATTTCCGGCGCGCAGGACAGATCGATCTCAATCTCTGCTTCTTTCAGGATGGCGCCGATATCGGGCGTAAAGCCATGATAGCCGCTGCGATACACTGAAACGGGCAAACCGGCGGCCCGCAGCTTCTGCGCCCGCGAAAGAATAACGTCGCGCATATGTTCGGCGTGATAGTAGCTGCATGAATCCGGGCCTGTTCCGGGCCCCGGGCCGTAAAGGTCCTCTTCCGGATGAATTGCCAGATCAGCCCCGCCCGCGACCAGTTCCCGCCAGAAGGGGATAAACGCGCCCTCGTAAAAACGATCACGATACAGAGATCCTGTCAGAACCGTCCACGCGGCTGCGCCGCCGGCGTGATTGCCGATGATCTCCCGCATGCGCGAGTACTTGGTGAGGATACTGTCGTCCTCCTGATAGGTGGAGACAGGATCAGGATCGCTGTCGACGTTTACGATGAGGAGGACATCTGCGGACATGGTAGCTCCCAACCCTGGATTTTTATCCGGGGACGCCGCCAGTGCCGTCCCCTGCTTGCGCCGCCGCTTATCAACCACGGCTGCGATCACTTCTTCATGGAGTGGTCTGAACTTTTAGTCAAGTTACATTCCAGATAAGAAAGTAACTTGAAAGATCGGCTCGGTACTCGTGCAGGCCGATCTGGCGTTGCCGCCCGATCTGCCTGCACAGTCCAGCCCTGAGTGCTCCGCTTACTTGCCCTGCAACGCGATCTTGCGCTTCGCCAGGCCCGCCATGAAATACATCATTACATAGACGATCACCCGATAGGTGACGGCCGATCCGGGCGGGATGCAGATGAAGGAGAGGCCGTTTCCGCCGCGCAGCCCCACCTCGTGGCCCAGGCGGATTGCCTCGTAGTCCGTCATGCCGATTGGCTCGGCGAGCTCGCCCAGAATATCCCCTTCGCTGGGACCGGCGCCGCCCAGAACATCCATGTCGAAATGCGCGTAAACGGCATCGGTGCCGTCGAAGGCCCGATCCAGCGCCTTGACGGTTCCCTCGATGCCGAGTTCCGTGCGCAGTCGCCACATGGGGATGAAGTCTGTACCCGCCTTCACGAAGCGCCGGATCGTGGCTGGATCTTCCAGCATGCCGCGCTCACCGATCTCGACCAGATGTGCCATCGAGAAATTCGGGCAATCGCGATAAAGCTTGTCTTTCCAGTTGGTGGAGCCGGCCACATGCTCGCTCATGGTTGCCCAGTCGTAAGGCCAGGCGTCCCAGTGGGTGTCGAGGCTGACCATTCCGACCTTCCCTTGAACCGTCTCGGCGATAGGACGGCCGACGGCATAGGATCCACATGGCGAGTTCTGGCCGATGACGATCGGCACAGCTCCGGCTTTCAGAGCCGCCCGCACCTTGACCATCGTGGCCTCCTGGGCTTCCAGGATTTTTTCGGCACGACCGTCATAACTTGTCTCAATAGGGATATCCGCATCTCCGTAGTCGACGACCTTGAGATGCTCAAAAACGTCGAGGTCGAAATCCTGTATGTATCCCGATCGGTAACGGATCGACTGCTGACGCACACGGCGTGTGGCGGAAATCCATTCCTTCTTGTCCACCCCACTGTATTTCTCTCCCCAGCCGGCAACGAAAGGCGCGCCTATGATGACAACATCCGCTCCCTGGATGTCGTCTTCGGTAAGCGCATGACGCACTCCCAGAAATGTAGGCATGTCCTCTTCAATCCGGGGAAAGTGCGTCGTGCGCCAGACCTTGCCCCGGAATGTCTCGTCCCATGTCGGATAGTGCGGCATTGCCCGTTTCCCTTCTTGTCTGGCCGATCTCTAGCGGCGCTCGTTGTGTCCATTAAATACGTCAATGACCTCAGATGCATCGACGAGCCCGCCCTCAATAGAACGGTTGACGTGTCGCCTGATGCTTTCAGTCGCCGCAGCCCGCAATCCGGACATCACCTGCGCAGGAAGGCGTTCGAGGCTGTGCCCCTCTTCCTGCGCAAGAGCCCGTCCGGGCGCAGACCAGGTGTTCCAATAGGCACCAAACCGTGGGGTCAGATCCGCTCCGGAACAGTCGTCAAGTGCCTGCCGTTCGTCGCTGGTCAGTCCGGCGTAGCTGTCAGGATTCATCACCAGATAAAGCGGTGAGACATAGAAGACATCCTCGTAATGGTGCCGGAAAATGTCCTGCGTTCCGGTATAGGCCAGAACGTCCCAGGCCATGATAGCGCCATCGATCTCACCATTGCGTGCAGCCTGACCGATGGCGGGGGGAAGCAGATGCACCGGTTCGGCGCCCGTTGCGCGCATTGCGTCGGCTATCGCTCCGACCGGCGTACGGATCCGCTTGCCCGACAGGTCGTCCAGCGATCTGACCGGCGTATCGCGCATGTGAAGAACACCGCCGCTGTCGGCATGCAGGGCAAGGACGTGCAGGGGCGCGAATTCGCCCTTGAGAAAGATTTCGTGTGCCTTCCAGAGCCGGTCGCTTGCCTGCTGCGAATCTTCGACCAGGAAGGGCAGATTCATCAGATTGGTAAGCGGAAAGCGACCCGGAGGCAGAGACGCAGGCGAATGCGCTATGTCAACAACGCCAGAGGATACCTGACTGAACTGGTTTTCAAGCAGACCCAGCGGATGCCCCTCGCAATTCACCTCAAATTCCAGCGAGGGGCAGACGGCTTGCACTCTGGATATCCAGGGAAGGATGAAATCCACATGCGTGCCGTGGTCGGCCGGCATGTAATGGCTGATTACCAGTCGCGTCACAGTTCCGACCTTTCAGCCAGCGCCATGACGGTTTCAACGAGCACCTGAGTGCCCTGAATCACATGCTCTGGCGCGCAGTGTTCATTTTCATTATGGCTGACGCCATCGCGGCAGGGGACGAAAATCATTCCGGCAGGGCAAAGATCCGCAACGTGGGCTGCATCATGGGTCGCTCCGGAAACAATCCTTCGCGAACTCAACCCCTGATGTTGTGTCGCTGTTTCGATCGTCCTGATCACCCGCGCATCGAACGGCACGGGCGCCTGATAGATAAGGCGGGTCACTTGCACTCCGCTACACAGAAACTCTATCTGCGCCGCGGCTCTTGCCAGCATCTCAGGGTGAGGGTGCCTCACGTCGAGGGTGAATTCGGCTTTCGCCGGGATTGTGTTGATCGATCCTGGCGCCACGGCGATGCAGCCAATGGTGAAGCGCAGGTCATCGATGGCGTTGAGCGCGGTATCGATCTGTGCCATAAGCGAACGGGCGTATGTCAAAGCGTCCTGCCGGCTTTCCATGGGGACCGCTCCCGCATGACCGGCCGTGCCAGACACTCCAATCCTGTACTGAACGAGTCCCTGAATATCGGTAACGATGCCGATCGCGCAGCTCTCCTTCTCAAGGATAGGTCCCTGCTCGATGTGAAGTTCCACATAAGCCTTGTATTTCGCCGCGAGCTCCCGGGCCGACAGATCGATGCCGCAGGATCTCAGGCTCGTCATTGACTGCCGTAGCGATGTCTCAACGGATTCGTCGTCTGAATCCGTTGTCGCCAAGGCGTTTTCCAGCGGGAAATGCCCGGCGTGTACGGCAGCCCCCATCGTGGTGGGATTGAAGCGTGCTCCCTCCTCGTTGCACCATATGGCTATTTCGACAGGCAGGAATGTCCGGTCCGGGCGTCGGGCCAGAACCTCGACGCATTCAAGCGCGGCAATGACCCCCAGCACGCCGTCGAAATTTCCGCCGACCGGCTGTGTATCGAGATGAGAGCCTACGAGAACCGGGGGCTCGTTCGAGCCGGCGTCCCCAAAACGCAGAAACAGATTGCCGATGGGGTCTATAAATGCAGTGCAACCAAGTGCCTGTGCCCAGCCAATGAGCCTGGCCCTGGCCTCTGTTTCTTCCGATGAGAGTGCCAGCCGGCAGACGCCACCGTTCTCCAGTCTCCCGATACGGGAGATCTCCTCCAGCCGGCTCAATACCCGCGCGCCGTCAACGGTACGTCCCTGATTTGACATGTCCTGAATGAAACCTTGCAAGATGATGGGTGCAGTCACTGCTTCAGCCGGGCGTACCGGTTGGCAGCGGACCAGAGAAGAAAGGAATGCGATCCGTCCTTGGCTGCCAGCGGCCAGCATCAATCAGTCCCCGGCAATGGCGGGCAATTTCGGACATGGTCGCGAACCAGACACCACCCTTCTGCTGCATGTAGGTCAGCAGTTCGTCGATCATCTCGGCGCGGGCCAGTCGGCCCGAAAGGAAGGGGTGCCAGACGGTGACCAGCATGCCATTGTGGCGCCAGGCAGCATCGAATTCCGCCTTGTACATCTCAAGCGCTGCGGCGGGCGAAGCAATCGGCATCATGTAGCCAAAATCCGGCAGGCATGCGAACTTGGTCCAGTCATCCAGCGTGATGTCGGTCGGCAGTTCAATCAGAGTGCGTGTGTCGTCGCCAATGAGGTACGGCACATCATCGCCGAAAAGCGAGGAATCATACTCAAAGCCTGCGTCAAGCAGATATGAAAGCGTTTGACGGGAGTGCTGGAACGCGGGAGCGCGATAGCCCACTGGCCGGGCACCGCTCGCCCTCTGAATGGCCTCGATGCCGGCCTGAAGGCTCTCTCTCTCCGCCTCAGGCGTCTGCACATTGGGGCGTGCGTGGGCGTAGCCGTGATGGGCAATTTCATGCCCGCCTTTGAGAATCTGCTCTATCATCGCCGGATACTGATCGACACACCAGCCCGGGATAAAGAAAGTCTGCCGGATATTGTGGGCCGCAAAAATCCTGAGCAACCTCGGCATGGCCACCATCGGTTCGTAACGGAACTGCGCCGCCAATGCCACCTGATCCGGTGCAGAATCCGGAAACCGCCGGTGGACCAGCGTCTCGCCATCCACATCGAACGATATGCACACCGCGCAGCGGGCGCCGTTCGGCCATTGCGGAGCAGAATCGATTAATTTCAATGTCATACTCGGCGAGGCTCCTGTATATTACGGATCATTCGAAGAGCGCGCGTACGATGCTCTCAGGAAGCTCCACGGCATGCGATCATCCCAGAGCCCGCGTGAACAAATGAGAGGCCCGCTTGCATCAGAGGAGAGCCCCGATGGATCTTCAAAATCGGAAACCGCTTTGGCAGCGGCCATGACAGACAGAGCTGACAAATGCCTCTTTGTCAAGCTACTTTACTTGAGGGCCAGCTGGTGTACATGTAAGCCAGCAGCCTCGAAATCCATTTTCAGCAAGCAGGAGACCGTGAGATTTGGCCCAGGACGTGGATAAAATTCATATCGGCGGACGCCTGCGACATGCACGCAAGATCAAGGGCATGAGCATGAAGCAGGTCGCTGATCTCGTCGATTGTTCAGAAAGTTTCGTTTCGAAGCTGGAACGTGACAAGGTTCAGCCTTCCCTGACCCTGCTGCATCGGCTGGTCGCTGTGCTGGGTATCAACGTATCGAATCTGTTCGATACGGATCACAGTGGGGAAGAGCCGGTTTTCATCGTGCGCAGCGGAAGACGCCCCCGAATTCAGATGAATACGCGGCCTAACTCCAGCGGAGTGTTGCTTGAGCAGGTCGTCCCCCTGGGTCCAAAGTCATTGCTGCAGGCGAATATCCACATTGTGGCTCCGCAGGGTGGCGGTCACGACGCCATCAGTCATGTTGGAGAGGAGATGGGGTTTGTTCTCGAAGGTATGATCGACCTACATGTCATGGACCGAACCTACCGGTTGTCAGCAGGAGATTCGTTCATGTTCCAGTCTGAATTACCGCATGCATACAACAATCCGGGGGAGACTGAAGCCTATGTACTTTGGGTAAATACTCCACCTACTTTCTAGAGATGTGTTGAGATATTTCATTTTCGGATCAGTTGCATTTCTTCCCGAGCGAAGAAGGCGAGGATAGGGGTTTGCCTGACCGAGGGTGAGCACTCGGGAAGGGGTTCTCTTGCAAGATGTGCGCGAAAACCGCGTTCTGACCGCGCCATGGTGTTTTCGTTATGACATGTCGTATGCTGTGCGGGTTGGTGGCTGCCCAATGCTGCGGCAAGTGTACATGCTCCATGTCCTGTTTCGGCAACGGGCAGGCCCTGTTGTGGGCGGGTAGCGGAAGTTCTGCGGCCGATGCTTAAAACCCTGCCGTTTAGAAGCTCAGCCTGATTGCATGTTAAAGGCCCGGACGGGAACACGGCAGATGAAATATGCCGGATGCCCGGCATCCGGTCGAAGTGCTGGTTTCCGGGTTGCTATTCCATTCGGCTTTCTTCGTCACATAAGCGCAATCGAAGCGGATATCCGGACGCATCCGCTCGTCGCCATCCGATGAAACTGGCTGCTTATTTGGTTTCCAGTTCAGCGGTACTTAAGCTTCCGATACAATAACCGCTGCATCTGCCGACCATGACACCCATACAGCATTGCCGGTTTCGGGAAGAATTTCGGTGCTCCAGGTCGGGATTGTCAGCATGAGGTCGCCGGCCTCCTGCGTCCTGACGGCAATATGGAAGCTGGCCCCGGTATAGCTTACCGAGATTACCCGGCCAGGTAATCTATTACAGCGCTCCTGCGGCTCCTGATCATGTAGCTCCATGCGTTCGGGTCGGAGCGCAAGCAGTACCGGATTGTCAACTGACAGAGGGGCAGCAGGGGGGATCTGCTGAAAAACACGGTCGTTCAGGCGGCAATGAACCATTCCGCTTTCAAGAGAGGAAACCGTGCAGGAGAGAAAATTGCTCTTCCCGAGAAAATCGGCAACGAACCGGCTGACTGGCTTGTCGTAAAGCGCCTTCGGGCTGCCGACCTGGACGATCGCCCCGTTGCGCATGATGGCAACGCGGTCCGACATCGTCAAAGCTTCTTCCTGATCATGCGTCACATTGATGAAGGTCTTTCCGACCTCACGGTGCAACTGTTTCAGCTCGTCCTGCAAGTCATGACGCAGGCGCTTGTCGAGGGCGCTCAGCGGCTCGTCAAGAAGCAATAAATCCGGAGAGAAGACGATTGCACGTGCCAGTGCGACACGCTGCTGCTGGCCGCCTGAAAGCTGACTGGGAAGCCTGTCGGCCAGGTGCGCCATTTGCACTTGTTCCAGGACCTTGCTCACCCTGAGATGGGACTCTGCTCGCGAAATGCCTCGCGCCTTTAACGGGAAGGCGACGTTGTCGGCAACCGAAAGGTGGGGAAACAGCGCATATCCCTGAAACACCATCCCGAAATTGCGACGCTCTGGCAGCAGGTTGGTGATGACTTGCTCTCCAAGCACAATTTCTCCGGATGTCGGCTGAACGAAACCCGCGATCATCATCAACAGTGTGGTCTTGCCGGATCCCGACGGGCCGAGCAAAGTAAGAAATTCTCCGCTCCTGACCTCGAGATCAACCGAATCCACGGCATGCATCTGACCATAGGTCTTGGTAATGCCCCGTGCCGTCAATGTTTGCGCGAGGCGCGATCCAGATGCTTCTGCGGCATTCGTTTCGATCATGAAAGAACCTTGTTCTGTGGCTGCCGGCCCCGTCTTTGAAGGCAATCGGCGGGATGTCTGCGGCTGCGACCGCCAGGGAGAAGGAGCCGGGGCGTGCGTGGCGCTCATCGCGCCGGATGTCAGGGCCGCTGTGTTGGGGAAACAGAAAGCCAACACAGCGGCAGGGTGCTGGCATGAGCCCGGCGGCGATCGGAATGCCGCCGCCGGTTTCTTTTTATTGCGCCGTGCCGATCACGACGCGATGAAGTCAAGATATTGATCGTTTAGCCGGATCTGGTTCTTGCCATACCATTCAGCGTCCATTTTGGCCTGAAGCTTGGCATTGTCCGGATGGCCCGGATCAAGCGGTACGAGTTCGGCTGGAAGCAGCGTTGCTGCGTCGGGGTTGGCCGGACTGCCATTCATCATCTTGAACAGCTCAATCTGCCGTTCCGGGTTCTGAGCCCATGCGATAAAGCGGAAGGCATCCTTGCCGGCCGGGTTACCCTTCGGCACGGCCCACACGCCCGGGCAAAGCAAGCCCTGGTTCCAGGTCCATACGCACCGGCCGCCTGTGTCTTCTTTCAGGGCATTCACGCGGGTGCTCCACATTGCGCCCATCGTCACTTCGCCTTCGCGGAGCATTTGCTGGCTTTCGGCTCCGTTCGCCCAGAAGAAGCAGTCCTTCTTGATCTCTTTCAGCTTGTTGAAAGCGCGCTTTTCGTCGATCGGATAGAGTTTGTCGATTGGCACGCCATCAGCCATGAGCGCGATCTCGAGCATACCCTCCACCCCTTTGCGCAGGGCGCGCTTGCCGGGGAAATCTTTCAGGTTCCAGAAATCGGCCCACGTCTTTGGCTGATTGTCCTTCAAAGCCACCTGATCGTAATCGAGAACGTAGCTGAAAAGATAATTGGCGATGGCGTATTTGTAAGCGAAGCCTTCCGGCACCTTGGATTTGTCGACGATCGAATAGTCGATCTCCTCAAGATATCCTTCCTCGCCGAGCTGAACCACTGCGGTGCCCGTATCCATCACGTCCCATGTGATGCTGCCGGATTCCACCATGGCTTTGATTTTGCCGCCCGATGTTCCGCTGCCATCGCTGGCGCCGGCAATGCCGGTCTCTGCTGCAAAGCTATCCAGGAAAGCGGCAGCCAATGCTTTGCCGGCATCGCCACCCCAGCTTGCGAGCACGAGTTCGTTTGCACCTGCGAGTGCTTTTCCCATCATCAGCGGCGTCATGCCGGCTGCTGCACAAAGGGAAAGGAAAGTTCGGCGATCAGGGTTCAGGCCGCTTCCGGTCCCGAACATTTCTTTCTTGTAAGACATATGGGTTCTCCGCCATAATCTGATACTACCGTCATTTTCCATGACGGCAAGTTGCTTTCCCCTTTGGCAAGCACTCAATTCTAGCCGCCCCGACACCACACAGGGTCATGGTCACATGTTTCCCGCGGGGACCTTACATCGAAAACCTTCAGGAACATGGCTTTTGCGTAAAGGGTGACGATAACTGTACCAGCACAATCCATCAGGTCAAGTAGCTTGACTAAATGGCAAGATGGAGTCTAGTAAAAAATTGGTCGAGCAGGAACATGCTGGTTGTCCGGAATCCGGAGCAGCCGCTGCATGTGGACTGAATGAGGAGACTCTGCAGTGCAAAATGAACAATCCCGAACGCCTGCGCCAGGAAGAGGGCGTCCGTCATGAAGGGCCTTTTTCCGCTGCCTGCTTTAAAGGCCTCCTACTGGATGTTCGTACTGCCCGCGCTCCTTCTTCTGCTCGGCTTCTACGTCGTGCCGGTTCTCGGAGTGTTGTGGCTGAGCTTCACTGTTCCGGAACCCGGTCTGGGCAATTATGAAATGTTGTTCACCAACCAGACCATTGCGAAAGTTCTGATCGTCACCATACGTGTTTGCGTCATATCGACGATTATTACGCTCGCTGCGGGTTATGTGGTTGCCTACATCCTCGTTCATGTCAGCGCGCGGCAGCGGCAGTTGCTGTTGTTTTTCGTTCTTTTGCCGTTCTGGCTGTCGGTACTGGTGCGCTCCTTTGCCTGGCTGATACTGCTTGGGCGTCAGGGCGTTGTGAATGATACTCTGATGAGCCTCGGCCTGATCGATCAGCCATTGTCGTTGGTGCGCAATGAGCTGGGCGTCATCATCGGCATGATTCATTATATGCTGCCCTATGCCGTTCTGCCGCTCTATGCGGGTATGCGCGGTATAGATCAGCGGTTGGTTTTGGCGGCCAGAGGCCTGGGGCTTGGGCCCGTCGGCTCCTTCTTCAGGGTCTTCCTTCCTCTCAGCCTTCCGGGTGCGGTCAGCGCGGCTGTCCTGGTTTTTGTGATGTCTCTCGGTTTTTACATTACGCCTGCCATCCTTGGTGGTGGCAAGACGGTGATGATTGCTGAGTACATTGCCTTCAACATCCTTGAGAATGTGCGGTGGGAAATGGCGACAATGCTGGCCTCCGTTCTTCTGGTGACGATTTTTGCCATTCTCTTTGCTGTTTCGCGGTTCTTCGATCTGCGCCGTATGTTCGGAGCCGCCACATGAGTGAGTTGCGCAAAAGCCGCTGGTATGGCGCTGTACTTGTTCTTGCCTGGCTGGTGGCCGCTTATCTCGTGCTGCCCATGGTAATTGTGCTGCCGGTTTCGCTGACGGATCAACGTTTTCTGTCGCTGCCGCATCATGGCATCTCGTTCAGGCACTATGAGGCGCTTGTGGACAACCCAGTCTGGTTGGCCAGTATGGGGCGGAGCTTTATCGTTGCCAGCATTTCCATGGTGTTCACAGTTGCTCTGGGAACTTTCGCTGCGATTGGCTGCTGGCGTATTGCGTCCCGCACGTCAGAACTGGTCCGCGCCATTCTCCTTTTGCCGATGATTGTTCCTTCGATCGTGCATGCTCTCGGCATCTATCGCATGTGGATCGACCTCAATATTGTCGACAGCTTCTTTGGAGTGATCCTCGCGAATACGATCACCGGCATTCCTATGGTCGTTATCGCCGTTTCCGCCGCTCTGTCTAACTTCGACGTCAGGCTCGAGCGGGCGGCGCGAAATCTTGGCGCCACGATGTGGCAGACGATGCGATGGGTGATCCTGCCCAACATCAAGGCCGGAATAGCGGCCGGGGCGGTCTTCGCATTTATTCACGCCTGGGACGAGATCGTGGTTCTGCTTTTCATCGGTGGACGTAAGATCTACCTGCTTCCCCGCGCGATCTGGGACGGCGTTCACGAAAACATTGACCCCGCCATCGCGAGCATCGCCACCATTCTCATTCTTCTTACTCTGCTGATCATGCTGGTGGAGCGCTGGGTGAGAGCACGAGCAGCACGGGCGGCGTCGTGAAGGCGATGTGGAGCTGACGGGAAACCTTCTGAGGTCAGATCAGGTGAGTATGACAAAGCATATCGAGAATATCCCGCTGCTGCCCGGCCACATCGGAGCTTCGCGTTCCCTCAAGGTCATCCGCTACGGTCGTGCGGGTGCGCGGCCAAAGGCGTACATACAAGCATCGCTTCACGCAGATGAAATTCCACCGATGCTGGTACAGCATCACCTCATCAGGCTGCTCGACGAAAGCGATCGGGCAGGTCGCATCCGTGGCGAAGTCATCGTTGTTCCCGTCGCCAACCCGGTGGGGGTAACTCAGGTTCTGCACGGCGCGCTTCTTGGACGCTTCGATTTGCCGAGTGGCGTCAACGCCAATCGAAACTGGCCCGATCTCTACGATGGTCTGCCTGATCGTGTGCGACCGCTTCTCACCCAGGATGCGCAGGAAAACACTGCTCTTGTGCGCGCTGCGATGGCCGACACGCTGTCGCAGATCAAGCCCAATTCCGAAATGGGCAGCCTGCGCCTTGCGCTGGCGAGGCTGGCTTTCGATGCCGATATTGTGCTCGACCTGCACTGTGACATGGAAGCAGTGCTGCACTTGTTCATGCATTCAGCCTTGTCGCCGCCCGGCGTCGATCTGGCCGCCGAAATCGGAAGCCAGGCGACGATGCTGGCTGAAATTGCCGGTAACGGTACATTCGAACATGCTTTTTCGGCACCCTGGATCAAGCTCGCAGATGAACTACAAAGCTCGTTTCCATTGCCTCTCGCATGTTTTGCAGCCACCGTGGAATATCGCGGCTCGGCTGATGTCGATGACAGCTTCGCGCGGCCTGATGCTGAGGCGCTGTTCAGGTTCCTGAGACGACGCGGCCTTATAGAGGGGGAGGCTCTTCCTCTGCCACCACTGGTTTCCGCACCACGGTCAGCAGCCTGCTGCGATACTATCCGGTCTCCGGTCGCCGGTATCATAGCCTATAAGGTTTCGCTGGGAGACAGCGTGTCGAAGGGCCAGACGATTGCCGAACTTGTCGACCCTCTGGCGGATGATCCTGAGCAGGCACGCCTGCCGATAAAGTCAGCTACTGACGGCATAGTTATCTCACGCAGGCCGGATCGGCTGATTCAGCCTGGCCGTATCGTTGCCCGCGTCCTTGGCGAAGAGCCCCTGGCTCATCGGAAAGGCATGATGCTCGACGACTAAAGTCCGGAAGGAGAGTTTTCTGGCCACCCGGTTTCTCTCAGGAGATATCACCTTCACGGCGTCGACGAGCTTCAATCAAGCCTGCCATTCCCGGCTGGAACTTCCCAATCGTGATCCCCCATGGGGAAGGATGGTTCCCGTGAGAACATCTAAGTTTGCGGGTCAACCATCGCTGCATACTTAAGCTGGGTTCAGGTCTGGCCGCTCGTATTGGGGCCCACGGCAAAGCGGCGCTGTCGCAGGCAGGAGACTGCGGCTGTCAGAAGCGTTATGGCAAATAACCCCCACCCCGCTGACCTGATGTGAATTGGTAGCCGCCATACCTCTGGTCAGCGGGGTGGGGGTTATTTGCCGCGGGAAACGAAAGAGCCGTTTCCGAAACCTGAAACAGGCCCGGCCGCTTCCCGTGAAAGTGGAGAGCCCGCTTTCTGAAAAAACGTCGCCGCTTACAACAGCACAGGTGGCTGTCGTCTTTTTCATGCCCTCTGGACATAAGTGTCCAGTAGAATTAAATCAGCTTGATGTAACCGGAGGAAGCGTTGTGCCGAAGCCTGCCATATCGGGGGTGGCTTTCGGTATCGCAGGATGGTGCGGGGAGACTTGAATGACGCGACGCTACTCGGCTCTTTCGCTGTTTGTAGAAGGCATGGCGGGCCAGAAGGGCTGGCAGCAGGCCTGGAGATCGCCCCAGCCCAAAGCCAGATATGATGCCGTCATCATCGGCGGCGGCGGGCATGGTCTGGCGACGGCTTATTATCTTGCCCGCACACATGGCATCACCAACGTCGCGGTCATTGAAAAGGGCTGGATTGGCGGCGGTAACACCGGCCGCAATACAACGGTCGTGCGTTCAAATTACTACTACCGGGAAAGCGCTGATCTCTACGATCTGGCGTTGCGCCTTTATGAAGGCCTGTCGGAGGAACTGAACTACAACATCATGCTGTCGCAGCGCGGTATGCTCACACTCTGCCACAGCGTGGCCGAGATGGAGATCGCAGCCCGCGCCGTCAATGCAATGCAGATCAATGGCGTTGATGCCGAACTGTTTCAGCCCGAGGATGTACGGCGGGTCGCTCCGATCTTCAACTTCTCGCCTGATGCGCGTTACCCAGTTTTCGGGGCTGTCTGGCAGGGGCGTGGCGGCATTGCACGGCACGACGCGGTGGCTTGGGGTTATGCCCGGGGCGCCAGCAGACTTGGCGTCGACATCATCCAGAATTGCGAGGTTACCGATTTCATCATCGAAGGCGGGCGCTGCTGCGGTGTGAAGACAACGCGTGGCGAAATTCGGGCCGAACGTCTTGGCATGGCCGTTGCCGGACATTCCTCGGTTCTGGCTGCGAAAGCCGGCTTTCGCCTGCCGGTCAATTCCTATGCACTTCAGGCCTGCGTGTCCGAGCCGGTCAAGCCGGTTCTGAATGTCGTTGCATTGTCCCCGGGGCCCGGCGTTTATGTGAGCCAGTCGGACAAGGGCGAGCTGGTTCTTGGCGGTGCGCTGGATCGCATTCCCTCGTATGGCCAGCGCGGGAACCTGCCCACCCTGCAAGGTGTCGTTGCCGGCTTGCTGGAGATGTTCCCGACCTTTGGTCAGTTGCGCATGATGCGACAATGGGCTGGCATCGTCGATGTGGTGCCGGACTCCTCGCCCATTTTCGGCGAGTCTCCTCTGCCTGGCCTCTATCTGAATTGCGGCTGGGGTACGGGTGGTTTCAAGGCCATTCCTGCCGGAGGTGTGTTGCTTGCCCATTTGCTAGCCACGGGCCGGCATCACGACATCAGTCGCCCGTTCGATCTTGATCGCTTCACAACCGGACGTCTCATTGATGAGGCTGCCGGCTCCGGCATTGCGCATTAGGAACCAACATGCAGCTCTTTACCTGTCCCTTCTGCGGTCCGCGCGATGAGACCGAATTTCACTTTGGTGGCGAGGCCGGAAATGTCCGGCCCGATGGCAAAATTCCGGCCTCGCGCTGGACCGATTATCTGCACATGCGCACCAACCCCAAAGGCGTCACGAACGAGGTCTGGGTTCATATGACGTGCGGCGAATTCTTTACTATGGAGCGCAGCAGCGTCGATCACGCCGTCGGCGCTTCTGCACCCATTTCCGGGGAGGGCTTGTGATGGTCGCTGCGCGTCTCGCTTCCGGCGGTGCCGCCCTTGATCGCAGCCGCCGCGTCACATTCACTTTTGATGGCAAGACCATCGAAGGTTTTGCTGGCGACACTGTTGCCTCAGCTCTGCTCGCCGCAAATGTGGTGGTTGTTGGCCGCAGCTTCAAATATCACCGCCCGCGCGGCGTCTGGGGTTCCGGAGTCGAGGAGCCCAACGCACTGATTGATGTCGTGCGTGCCGACCGCCATTCACCCAACAGCCGCGCAACAACTGAGACTATTTGCGACGGTCTGAGCGCGCGCAGCGTCAACGCCGTTCCGAATGCGGCCACCGACCGGAAAGCCTTTATCGACCGCTTTTCGCGCTTCATTCCGGCCGCTTTCTACTACAAGACCTTCATGTGGCCCGACTGGCATCTGTTTGAGCCGCGCATCCGGTCCATGGCGGGGCTGGGCTCTGTCGATCCCCAATGGAGTTCTTCGGGACCTGCTGACCAGATCAATCATCATTGCGATGTTCTGGTCGTGGGTGCAGGTCCAGCTGGCCTCGCCGCAGCCCGTCAGGCCGCAGCCGGCGGAAAATCCGTGATGCTGGTGGACGATGCGCCGGAGCCCGGCGGCTCGCTTCTCCACCGGGAAGCGGAGATTGACGGGAAACCAGCTGCGGACTGGATTGCCTCATCGCTGGCAGAGCTGAATTGTGGCGGGCATATCGTGTTGCCCTCCACGACCGCTTTCGGCATCTATGACCACAATCTGGTGGCGCTCAATCAGCATCATGGTGACGGTCGTCCGGATACGCTCTGGCGTGTTCGGCCTGCGCAGATAGTGCTCGCGGCCGGCGCGATCGAGAGGCCTTTGCCATTCGCCAATAACGACCTGCCCGGCATCATGTCGGCAGACGCGGCGCTGGTTTATCTTCGCCGCTACGCTGTGTTGGCAGGCAAGCGCATTGTTGTCGCCACCAACAACGACAGTGCTCATGAAGTGGCTGCGGCTCTGGCTGGCGCGGGCGCATCGGTAACGCTGGTAGACGTGCGAGGCGAGGTTTCCGCGCCTGCGGGAGTGCCCCTGATTGCCGGATGCAGTGTTGTCGCGGCCCGGGGACGCTTGCGGGTTGAGGGTGTTCAGCTCAGCAACGGAAAGACCCTCCCGGCGGATTGCGTCGCAGTATCAGGGGGATGGACGCCGAGCGTCCATCTGTTCGGTCAGGCTCGGGGTAAGCTGGCTTGGGATGACAGGCGCTGTGCATTCCTGCCCGGTGATCGGGTTCCCGGTATTGAAACCGTCGGGGTTCTGGCCGGCAGTTCGGCGCTTTCCGAGGTTTTTGCGAGTGTGGCAGCCATCAACGGTGGCGAACCGGTGGCCTGCAGCACCGGCTTCGAAGCCAGTGGCGGTGTCACTGCGGCATGGCCAGCTCCTGACCAGAAGGGGCGTGTCTGGATCGACTACCAGAATGACGTGACGGCGAAGGATGTGGAACTCGCGGCCCGTGAAAATTTCGTCTCGGTCGAGCATCTCAAGCGCTACACCACATTGGGCATGGCGACCGATCAGGGTAAGACTTCAAACCTTGCCGGCCTTGCGCTTATGGGGGCGATCACCGGGCGCACCGTTCCTGAAGTCGGAACCACTACCTATCGGCCGCCATTCACGCCGGTTCCCTTTACCAGCTATGCGGGTTCGGTCGGCGGGGAGCTTATGCATCCGGTTCGGCGTCTGCCGCTTGAGAATGTGCATCGCGCGCAGGGTGCCGTTTTTCAGGAATATGGCGGCTGGTTGCGGCCTGCATTTTACGCCCGGGACCAGAAGGAGGCCGACGAGGTCATTCATGATGAGGCAGCCAGGGCACGACGTTCGGTCGCGCTTTTCGACGGTTCGACGCTCGGCAAGATCGAGGTGATCGGACCTAAGGCAGCCGAGTTCGTCGACTTCATCTTCTACAACACCATGTCGACCCTGAAGCCGGGCCGCTGCCGCTATGGATTCATATTGTCGGAGAATGGCGTCGTCTTCGATGATGGCGTTCTGGTGCGGCTGGACGAGCACCGTTTCGTGGTTTCATGTTCGTCCGCCCACGTAGCTGCTGTCCATGCGCGTCTGGAAGAATGGCGCCAGGATCGGTTTTCACGCGAGGCGGTCTACATCCATAACGCAACGGCGCATTGGGCGACCCTCACCGTATCGGGCCCGAACTCGAAAAAACTGCTTGGCGAACTTGGCCTTGGCCTTTCGCTGGAAGACGGTGACCTGCCGCACATGTCTGTTGCGGAAGGTCGTTTCGGCAGCGACCCGATCCGTGTTGCGCGGGTTTCCTTCACCGGCGACCGCTCCTATGAGATTTCGATCGCTGCAGACAGTGCCGAACGGCTCTGGAGTGCTCTTCAGGAAGCTGGCAAGCCGCTAGAGGCCGTCACGATCGGTCTCGAAGCGCTGATGATCCTGCGCGCCGAAAAGGGCTTTATCGTCATCGGAAAGGATACCGACGGCACCACCATGCCTCAGGACCTCGGTGTCGCCGGCCCTCGTGAAAAACGAAAGAGCGAATATATCGGCCGTCGCTCGCTTTTTACGGAGGTTGCCGATGATGCCCGGCGCCTGCAACTTGTGGGTCTGACCGTTCCGGATGGTTCTCCGCCCCTGCCCACAGGAGCCCATGCAATCCGCCATGATGAAGGGCGCCTTCGCAGTCAGGGCTTCGTGACGACCAGCCATATGAGCCCCACGCTTGGCGGACCCGTCGCTCTGGCTCTCATCGAGGGCGGGGCGTCCCGACATGGCGAGATCGTTCAGATGCAGCATCTGGGGATATTGAGAACGGCGACAATTGCAGCGCCCTGTGCATTTGATCCTTCCGGAGAGCGGCTTCATGCGTAATCTTGCTGAGAAATGGACCGCTCCGCCCAACTGGACAACGGCCGAGATTACAATCCCCGGTCTCGTCGTGAAAACCCGTCCGGGTCTTTTCCAGAACATCGTCAGCGGCAATCTTGCCGGGTGGGCACAGGCAGCAAAAATGCCGGCAGTGGGCGTTGGCGCATTCAGCCCGGCTTCTGGCGAAGCTTATTGCGCACAAATCGCACGGGATCGTTTGCTGGCAGTTACCGCCAGACCGCTCGAGGTGGCCTCGGGGTGGCACGAAGCGGGGTTCGCGGTCACGCCGGTCAGCGCGGGCCTGCATGTTTTCGCCATAAGGGGTGAGGCCACTTCTGAGCTCATCGCCCGGGCATCGACGCTGGCACCTGAAACGCACAGTGCGTCCTCCGCATTGATGTTTGGCGGCGTCAGCGCGATTGTCTATCGCCATGACGAGGATCTGCTCGTTCATGTTGATCGCGGATTGGCGACCTATCTGTGGGTGTGGATGCAGAAAGCCGCCGCCAATATTTCCATGGCCTGAAGCGATTTTGCATCAAGGCATGCACAGCGTTACGTGTGGATGCTGGCGAGGTTCTCGCGGTAGAGATTATACCTCGCGATAAACTCGCCGAAAACGGCGATGTCCTCCGGGGTCGCCTCTGTTCCGGAAAAGGCCAGAAGATAGGCCGGGACATGTGAAACGCGAACGTCCAGCGCTTCATCCAGATCGAGCGTGTAGTGGCCTATCTGCATGAAGTACAGGACCCGAGCACGGATAAAGGCATTCTCTTCATCGTAGCCATAACGGCTGTACATGGCGGTGATTGCCCTGATGCGCTGCTCATCTGCCTGATCAATCACAGAGTGAATGGAAGAATCCCGCCGTGCCCAGATACGGATCGCAATGTCGAGCTGAGGGTCGAAGATGCGTTCATCCACCCAGCATTGAAACACGTTCAGTATCGCCTGATTGATATTGGGTGCCGGCTGCAACGCGCGTTCGACGATAGGGTTGGTGTTTTTGTGCAGCCAGTCATCGAGCAATTGCCGGTGAAGATCCTCCAGGCTTTCAAAGAACCAGTAGAAGCTCGAGCGTGAGACATTGAGCTTCCTGGCCATGGCCTGAATTTTCACCTGGTCGATTCCGTCGTCGATCAGTGTGGAGCGCGCCAGATCCAGCCAGATTTGCTTTGACACCCTGCTGTTGCCGGAAGGTGCAGTGCCCGATTTATCATCTTGCGGGGACTCTATCGCGGCTTGTTTTTGCTTGCGTAAAGACACCGGCTCATCTCCGTTTTTTATTTTATAGCTCAACTAATCTTCGTGATACAATCCCGACTCCGCTCTGTAATCAGCATTCACTAATGTACATTTATGTCTAGACAGATGCCGGTTTCCCTGTAAGGTATTCTGAAGCGTGGATTTTCCCTCGCCCGTCGAGACAGTCTCTCCCGGATGGCATTGTTGCCACGTCTGGTGGTGTTTTTTGTCCGTAGTCGATCAGGCAGGTCTTGGGAGGGGCCAGTTGAGTCAGGATTTCCGTTCAACAGCGCAGTTTCGTGCAGTGGTGGAGCTTTACGAGAAGCTCCACGCGCCTTCCGGCCACATATATAATGGGCACAGCCTGTGCGGGGCGGCGGACACCGGCGATTTTTATTTCATAGGCAATAGCTTTGACGATGGTTTTGAAAGCGGTGTTTCGGGCAGGCTATGCCGGGTTACTCGCGCCGGGGGCAAAGTTGAACGCATCAACGGGCATGAAACCCGGGTTTTGCGCCGCTCCGAAGCCAGCCGGTTGCTTGCAGTTGCCTGCGCACAGAGCGATGCGCCGGGCGACCGAATCGACATCCTTGCAGATGGCTGTATCCGACAGTCCGTCGCAATAGCAGGACGTATCGAAGCAATAGACTGGAACTCCGATGGCTCCGGTCTGTTGATTGTTGTCGCCGGCACTGGTGCAGATCTTGCCGGGATTCATGGCGGCTACACTCAACAGGCGAAAATTTCTGGTCCGGACTGGCTTCCCAGCGTGCGTTCCGATGAGGGCGGTGATCTGTGGCGCAGTGTCTGGATTTGGGATCTCGAGCATGAACCCCGCCAGCTGACCAGGCCGCCGCTCAATGTTTGGGAAGCCAGCTGGTGCGGTCCGGCTCAAATTGCCGCAGTCGCCAGCGATCATCACAGCGAGGGCAGCTGGTACACCTCAAAGCTGGTCATGATCGACGCCGCGACGGGGACGCCGGAGCGTCTGCACACGCCGCAGGACCAGCTCGGTGTGGTGCGTGGCTCCCCTGATGGCTCAAAGGTTGCGTTTATTCGCGCTTTTTGCAGCGATCGCGGCATTGTCTTTGGTGATCTTTGCCTGATCGACAAGGACGGAACAACGCCGCGGGTCATAGATACCCTTGGCGTGGATGTTACCTCCATCGAATGGCGTTCGCCTTCCGTGCTGCATCTTGCAGGATTGCGTGGACACGAAACCGTTGTGTTCGACCATCATCTGGCTGAGGGGGCGACTGAGGAATTTTGGGCATCCGGCGATGCTACACTTTCAGGCTGGCGGCCCGTTTCCGTCCCGGCTGGCGCGAAAAACGCCCTTTTCATTGTTGAGGCCTATCAACGTGCGCCTGTTCTGGCGGAACTGACGCCGGCCGGTCTTCGTGAAATCGCTTCGCTTGCGGCGCCGAACGCGGAAGTTGCCATGGCAGGTTGCGGTTCGATCAAGCCGTTCAGCTGGACCGCTCCGGACGGGCTGGAAATCGAAGGTTGGCTTATTCGCCCGGACAACGTCACCGATCCCACTCCGCTACTGGTTGATGTCCACGGCGGACCGGTGTCCGCTCACACAAACAAATGGATGGCGGGAATGCGCGCCGCTCCCTTGCTGGTCAGCCGGGGCTGGACTGTCTTCATGCCCAACCCGCGCGGCAGTACCGGGCGGGGGCATGTCTTCGCACGGGCCGTCAAAGGCGATATGGGCGGCGCCGACCTGCTTGATATTCTGGCGGGCATCGATGCTCTTGTCGCGCAAGGACTGGTGGATGACACCAGGGTCGCCATGACCGGCACCAGTTATGGCGGCTTCATGTCGGCATGGGCGCCGACACAGACGGAGCGTTTCGCGGCGGTGGCGGTTCTTTCCCCTGTTGGCAACTGGTACAGTCAGCACCGCACAACGCAGATTCCCGAATTCGACGCCATCATGCTCGAAGCAAGTCCCTGGGATGGCACCGGCGCGTATTTCGATCGCAGTCCGGCCCTGTTCCGGCACAGACGCCCGACGCCGGCACTGATCATGGCCGGGGGGATCGACCGCAGCACTCCGGCCAGTCAGGCCGAGGAATGCTACAATGCCGCCGTTGAATCCGGCTCCTGCGCCGAATTGGTTATCTATCCGAAAGCTGGCCACAGCATGCGCGTCTATCCCGAATATCTGGATAGCGCCGCCCGCATCCTATGCTGGCTCGAACGCCATGTGCATCCAGGCAAGGATGCGCTGAAAGAAGGAGAGACGCATTGACCGCAGAACGCAAGCACGTCGTCGTCGTGGGCGGAGGCATCATCGGAAGCTGTGCCGCTTATCACCTGTTGCAGGCTGGCTCCAAGGTCACCGTTCTGGAAGCCACTACCCTGGCTAAAGCGACCAGCGGCGCCGGGGCGGGCTTCGTTGCGCATTGGTCGGCCGGCATGATTCCCATGGGAGAAGAAGGCTATCACCTCCAGCAATACGGTATCGATTTCTATCGCAGCCTCAGCAATCTCGGTCAGGAGATCGGCTTTCGTCCGAACGGCACGCTGATCATGGCGTTGACGGAAGAGGGGCGCGAAACCTTCGTGCGCGGCGTTCTGGAATCGCCTTATGCGCCCAAGGAGATGCAGGATCTCACGGCGGAAGAGATCGGCGTCAAGATGCAGGGGCTTGTCGATCCTTCAAAGGTCCATTCGGCTGCCTACAATCCGCTTGGCATCCAGTTCGACACGTCGCTGGGTCTCAAGGTTCTGGCCGGTGAGATCGCCCGGCTGGGCGGCGATTATCGCGAAAAGACCATAGTTCTCGACATCCGGGACCATGCTGGAGGTGTCACGCTCGAAACGGACAAGGGCAGGATCGAGGCGGATGGCGTGGTGCTTGCCGCCGGTGCCTGGAATGGCGAGCTGGTCAAACGTTTCGACTGGCACCTGCCCATGCTGAAGGTGCTCGCCACTCGTGTGACCACGGATGGACGCGGCCTGCCTTCAACCATTCCCACAGTCCAGTGCCGCGAGCTCGGGCTGTGGCTGCGCGAAACCTTCGGTGCCATCATGTGGGGCACAGGCGGGCACTATCATCCCTACCATCGTCTGGATGAGGAATGGATCGCTCCTGGCCAGCCGAATGTCGAGAAGCTGATGCAGGACATGGTGGACGGGGATCTGGCGCGCCTGCAGGAAATTTTTCCGCCTCTGCGCGGCTCGAAAGTCGCTGCATGGGCGCAAGGCGTTCCCTGTTACACACCAGACCGCAATCTCTTCCTCGGTCCCGTGCCGGGCACCACCAATGTCGTTCTTGCCGGTGGCGACAACGAAAGCGGTGTTACCCATGGGCCGGGCCTCGGTCGCCTTGCCTGCGAACTCATTCTGGATCGCAAGACGATGGTCGATCCGAACCGCTTCCGCCTCGATCGTTTCAGCAAGGATCAGTTCCCGGCCGATGCGGATGTCGAGAAGGCGCTGCCTTCATGGTCCGCGAAAGCGAGTCATGCCTTTGGGGAGCACGCGAATGCCTGACCGCTGCATCGATGACAGCGGTGCCTCATGATGTCACCCTCACAACAGCCAGCCACAAGCTCTGCGGGCGCTTACGGCGCTCTGTTAAGGTTGCTTTCGAAACGCATCCTGCTGGGGTTGGGTCTGCTTGTCGCCGCGTCCATGCTGATCTACGGCGGTGTCGAGGCTCTTCCTGGTGATTTTGCCGAAACCTATCTCGGTAAAGAGGCAACACCGGAATCCGTGGCGGCGGTCCGTCTTGAGCTGGGGCTCGACCGCCCGCTCCCCCAGCGCTATTTCGAGTGGCTGAGCGGCATTGCCCATGGTGATTTCGGCATTTCCTGGTCGAACAGGAACTCGGTAGGCGAACAGATATGGAAGCGACTCGGCAACTCCATGTTGCTTGCCGGGGTTTCAGCGCTCATTGCCGTGCCGCTGGCGCTTGGGCTCGGCATGCTTGCGGTGCTTTATCGGGACCGGTTCACCGACAAGGCGATCAGCATTCTGTCGCTTGCGACGGTGTCGTTGCCGGAGTTTTTCATCGGCTATCTGATCATCCAGTTTTTCACCGTCCAGCTCGGTGTCGCGACGTTTCCGTCCACCGTTTATGAGGGCATGAGCCTTACGGAGCGCTTGTCTGCCATCGCATTGCCGGTCGTGACGCTGGTGGTCGCCGTGGTGGCGCACATGATGCGCATGACCCGCTCGGCCATTCTCAACGTGATGGCGTCGCCCTATATCGAAACTGCGGAGCTGAAAGGTCTGTCGGCGATACGCATTATCGCGCAGCACGCCGCTCCCAACGCCGTGGCACCGATCGTGACGGTCGTCGCGCTCAATCTCGCAGCCTTGATTGTCGGTGTGGTGGTGATCGAGGTTGTCTTCGTCTACCCCGGTATGGGGCAGTATATGGTCGATGCGGTTACCGTGCGCGACATGCCGGTGGTGCAGGGCTGCGGCTTGATCTTCGCGGCCATCTACATCCTGCTCAATCTTGGCGCCGATGTCATTTCGATGCTGGCCAATCCGCGTCTGAGGCACCCGCGATGATGAAGCTGGGAACCATGCCCCTGAGCGCTCGCATTGGAATGGCAGGCATTCTGATTGTGGTGTTCTGCGCCCTGTTTGCGCCCTGGGTTGCACCGTACGATCAGAGCACCATCGTTGGAAGCGTGTGGGAGCCGATGGGAGACACCACGCTTCTCGGCACGGACAGTCTGGGTCGCGACCTGCTCTCACGCCTCATCTACGGGGCCCGGGCGACATTTTTTGTGGCGTTGGCGGCGACAGCCTTGTCCTTCGCCATCGGCATGCTTTTGTCTTTCACCGCGGTGGTCAGCGGCGGGTTCATCGATCAGTTGCTGTCGCGCTTCAACGATCTGATGATGTCGGTCCCCGCACTGATCCTGGCTCTGGTCGTGCTGGCGGTGTTGCCGCAAAACATCTGGGTGCTCATCGTGGTGATGGCAGCAATCGATTCCACCCGTGTGTATCGGGTGGGCCGCGCCATAGCGCTCGATGTCTCGGTGATGGATTTCGTCGAAGCGGCATGGTTGCGCGGCGAGGGCAGGCTGTGGGTGATCTTTCGGGAAATTCTACCCAACACCCTGGCGCCGTTGCTGGGGGAATTCGGACTTCGTTTTGCGTATTCCATCCTGTTCCTCTCCACCCTTTCCTTTCTCGGGCTTGGCATCCAGCCACCGGTGGCGGATTGGGGAGGCATGGTGAAGGACAACAAAGATGGCATCATCTTTGGCGTTTCGGCAGCGCTGTTGCCCGGTGCGGCGATCGCCTTCCTCGTGATCTGCGTCAATCTCGTCGTGGACTGGCTGATCAATTCATCTGCAAGTCTGAAAGGCGCGCGCGATGCCTGATATGCTTGCTGTCCGGAACCTGCGCATTGAAGTACGGGCACGCCAAAACGATGGCTCACGCCAGAATATCGTTCTCGCAGACGACGTCTCTTTCACGCTCGCACAAGGCAAAGTCCTTGGTCTGATCGGTGAATCGGGAGCGGGAAAATCTACCCTTGGTCTTGCGGCGCTTGCCTACGGGCGTGGTGGAGTTCGTATCACAGGCGGTGATGTGGTGCTGGGCGAAACGGAGATCAGCCGCCTCGATCCCCGATCGGTGCGCGCCATTCGCGGAGCGCGGGTGGCCTATGTGGCGCAATCTGCGGCCGCCGCGTTCAACCCTGCTCACAAGATTGGCAGGCAGGTAATCGAAACCACTCTGCGTCATGGCGTGATGTCGCGGCAGGAGGCGACAGAACGCGCAATCTGGCTGTTCCGGGTCTTGGGACTGCCTTCGCCGGAGAGCTTTGGAAACCGGTATCCGCATCAGGTTTCCGGTGGACAGCTTCAGCGTGCCATGACGGCCATGGCGCTTTGCGCCCGGCCGGAACTCATCGTCTTCGACGAACCAACCACAGCTCTCGATGTCACCACCCAGATTGAAGTTCTGGCGGCCATCAAGCATGCCATCGCAGAAACGGGCACCGCAGCCCTCTATATCACCCACGACCTCGCGGTCGTAGCTCAGATAGCGGACGATATCCTCGTCCTGCGTCATGGCAAGATGGTCGAATATGGCACTGCCCGCCAGATCATCGAGGCGCCGCGTGAGAATTATACGAAGGCTCTGGTGGGTATCCGTCAGGAAATTCACCATGAGCCTCGCACCAGCGGTGAAGACCTGTTGCAGGTAGATGCGGTGACGGCCGACTATGGCAGTGTTGCAGTTCTCCGCGACATCTCATTATCGCTGCCACGTGCACACACGCTGGCCGTCGTCGGCGAATCCGGCTCAGGCAAATCCACGCTGGCGCGCGTCATCACGGGCCTGCTTCCACCCCGATCCGGGTCGGTCACCTTCAGGGGCGAGCGTCTTCCGGCATCGCTGAGGCAACGGTCGCTGGAGCGGTTGCGACGGATTCAGATGATCTACCAGATGGCCGATACGGCGATGAACCCGCGGCAGCAGGTCGGCGACATCATAGGCCGCCCACTTACGCTCTATTCCGGCCTGCGGGGCCGGGCGCGAATGAGCCGGGTCATCGAATTGCTGGAGCAGATCGAGCTGGGGTCGCAATTCTTGGATCGCTATCCGGCAGAGCTGTCCGGCGGTCAGAAGCAGCGCGTGGCCATTGCCCGCGCTCTTGCCGCCGAGCCTGAGCTCATTCTGTGCGACGAGCCGACCTCAGCGCTGGATCCTCTGGTCGCGGACGGCATTCTCAAACTCCTGATGCAACTGCAAGCGCAGACGGGTGTCTCGTATCTTTTCATCACGCATGATCTCGCGATCGTCCGTGCCATCGCCGACAGCGTCGCTGTCATGCATCACGGACGCCTGGTCCGCTATGGCGACAAGGAGACCGTGCTCGCGCCGCCTTACGACGCCTACACAGAGAAGCTTCTGAGCTCGGTCCCCGAGATGAAAATCGGCTGGCTGGAACGCACACTTGAGCAGCGCGGTCTCACATCGCCTGCGTCTGAAATCTGAACAACAGAGGGAATGGAAATGACCGGGTCATCCTTGATCGACATAACTGCCAGCCGTCGCGATTTTCTCAGAGGCACCGTTGCTACAGGATTGATGCTGGGCGGCCTTTCCGGTGTCGCACGGGCGCAGTCCGCGACACCCAAGAAAGGCGGCACCCTCAAGGTAGGCATCGAAGGGGCTGCCACCACCGACACACTCAACCCCGCAACGGTGATCGGCGCTTTTGCATTCCTGCTGGTGCGCACCATCGGAGACACCCTCGTCACAAGTGAGCCTGCGACCGGCAAGGCGCTGCCCGGCATTGCCTCCAGCTGGGAAGCAAGCAATCAGTTCAAGGACTGGGTATTCAAAATCCGTCAGGATATCACCTTCCACAACGGGAAGAAGCTGACGACTGAGGATTGCGCCCAGACCATCCGACGCCATATGCGGGAGGATTCAGGGTCCGGAGCGCGGGGGATGATCGCGTCGATCGAGACCGTTGAAGCAAATGGCGATGACCTTATCGTCAAGCTCTCCGAGAGCAATGTCGACCTGCCGCTGGTTTTCACCATGCATCTTCTGATGATCCAGCCAAATGGCGGCATGGACAACCCCGCCGACGGTGTTGGAACCGGTCCCTATAAGCTGGTGAGCTTCGAGCCCGGCGTACGTGCGGTATTCGAGAAGAACCAGAACGACTGGCAGGATCGCGGTTATGTCGACAGCATCGAGATGATCGCCATGAACGACGCCACCGCCCGCATCGCAGCTATTTCCGCTGGTAGGGTTCACTTTATCAATGCGGTCAGCCCCAACACGGTTGGGCTCCTGAAGCGGGCGAAGAATGTTGAAATCCTCAACGCGCCGAGCCGGGGGCACTACACGCTGCCAATGCTGGTCGATACGCCTCCCTTCGACAATAATGATCTGCGGCTGGCGCTGAAATACGCTATCGACCGGGAAGCCGTTCTGCAAACGACCCTGGGCGGTTACGGAACCATCGGTAACGATTTCCCGATCAACGCCACCTATCCGAATTTCCCTGCCGACATCGAACAGCGCAGCTACGATCCGGACAAGGCTGCTTTCCATTTCAAGAAATCCGGCCACGATGGGCCGATCGTCCTGCGTACTTCCGACGGAACCTTCCCGGGCGCTGTGGACGCTGCGACGCTGTATCAGGAAACCGCGAAGAAAGCCGGCATACAGATCGAAGTCAAGCGCGAGCCGGCCGATGGGTACTGGAACAACATCTGGCGCAAGGTGCCGTTCTGCATGTCCTATTATGGCAGCCGCCTGACGCAGGATTTGATGTATGCGACCGAATGTCTGTCGGATTCACCTGCCAACGAGACCAATTTCAGGCGCCCGGACTTCGACAAGCTGATCAAGGAAGCAAGGGTCATCGAGGATGACGCCAAGCGGACCGAGCTGTATCATGCAGCTGCAATGATGGTTCGCGATGAGGGCGGTTCCATCATCCCGGTGTTCAACAACAACATCAATGCCCAGCTTTCTACCCTGAAAGGCTATGAGGAAGATGTCGGCAACGACATGTCGAATGGCTTGCTGTGCTCACGCGTATGGCTGGATGCCTGATACTGCATTCAGATGTTAATCTGGATGGATAGTCCCGCGGCGAACGTCACCGTTTTCCCCGGGGCTATCAGGCATCGAGAGTTCAGGTTTGATGCTTTGAAGAGGTATGGGAGTTCAGCTACGCTGAGCATGGGGGTAGGCTGAGCATCTTCATGCTGCCCTTTCGGTCGAAGAGCGAGGGCGTGGCGGTGCGTTCAGCCTATGAGGGCAGCCATCAGTAAGTATCCTGAATCACAAGATATACTCAGGCTCGTGCCCATGCGGTTGATGGTGAATTTTGGCGTGGGCCTGGTCTGATATCAGGGCCGGCACCTGACTTGGGCCGGCCTTTCATGATTTCAGTTTGCGGAAAGAGCGAACCCGTAGTTCGGCTCTTTATCCCTGACGCTCCGGGATCCGTACGATCAGTCCATCGAGTGCGTCGGTCACCCTCAGCTGGCAGGAAAGCCGCGAATTGGCCGATGGTTCCCAGGCGAAGTCGAGCATGTCGGTTTCCATGCCATCGGCTTCGCCGACCGCTTCCATGAATTCCGGCTCAATGTACACGTGGCAGGTTGCGCAAGCGCAAGCGCCCCCACATTCTGCCTCGATGCCGGGAATGCCGGCCCGAACGGCTGCTTCCATGACGGTGGACCCGTTTTCCGCATCCAGCTCGAAGCGCTGGTCGTCGTGGGTCACATAGATGATGCGTGCCATGGCTGTTGGTCTCTCGGATGCTGTCTGATGCGGCCGCGACTGTTTATGCTGTCGCTGCCTGTTTGTGCTGACTGGTGGGAAGCTGAAGCGCTATTCGAGCCCCAGCGCGCGCAGGAAAAGGGAGGCGACCTCTTTCTCGACCTGCTCGTAGTCAGGCTCCTCGCCATCACCCAGATGCATCATGTTGCGAACCTGAACTTCAAAATCCGCATAATGCTGGGTAACGGCCCAGATGTGCATCTGGAACAGCAGCGGATCGACCGCTCTGACCAGTCCCTGATCGACCCAGGACTGTATCAGCTTGACCGCCTCTTTCGTTGAAGCCTGATAAGGTGCCCAGTGGCGACCCAGTACCGGCGCGCCATTCGCTATCTCGGTGGTAAAGAGGCGCGAGGCTTTGGGGTGTCTGCGTCCATATTCGAGCTTTTTATGCACATAGGCCCGGATGACATCTGCAGGCGTGTCGCCGGTGGAGGCGCTGAGAAACAGCTCCTGCCACTCGTCGAGGATATAAACCAGTATGTCCTCATACAGCTCCTCTTTGCTGGAGATGTAGTAGTGCAGCTGCGGTTTGGTCAGCCCGGCACGCTGGGCAATAGCTTGCGTGGAAGCCCCGATGAGTCCCTTGCTGGCAAACTCATCTATCGCCGCATCGCGGATGGCGGCAAGGATCATGCGCCGGCGCTCAAGGACCTTGTCCCTGGCGCTCGACATCTGCGGTTCCGGATTTTCAGCCTTTTGCTGCGTCATTGCCTGTGCACGAAGGTGATGGGCAGAAAGGCCGCCCATCACTCCATTTTCCGTTCTCTGTTTATGGGGTGAGCTGCTTCTTCACGTCGAGCCCGACGCCCTTGTTGACAAAGGCGTCAGTCGCAACCTTTGAAATATCGACCTTACCATCCTCGACGATACCAGATTTGACTGCAAGGTCGTAAAACTGCTTCACGCGGTCAAGTGAGATCGCGCCGATGCCCTTTTCCAGCGTATCGCCGCTGTCGATCATCTCCAGCTTCTTCAGCATCTCGATCTCGCTATCCAGCGTCTCGGTGCTCATGTCGGGATTGTCTTTAAGGATCAGCTCATAGGTCTTGCTGCGGTCGCCATAGAGGAAATTGTTCCAGCCAATGATGCTCGCATCCACGAAGCGCTGAACGAGATCCGGATTGTTCTGGACCAGATCGAGGCGCGTTTCGATGGTGTTGGCGTAGGTGCTGTAGCCGTAGTCGGCCAGCAGATAGGTGGTGACCTTCGCGCCTTCCTTCTGTGCATAGAGCGGCTCGGCGGTGGCATAGGCCTGCTGAACCATCCTGGGGTCGCTCAGGAACTGGGCGAGGCTGTAGCCATAGGGCCGGATCTGCTCGTCCTTGAATCCGAAATCGTTGACCAGCCAGCGCCAGAAACCGTACTGGGTGTCCTTTGCCATCAGCACCGACGGTGCATTGGTCAGATCCTGAAAGTCCTTGTAGGCGCCTTCATGCGCCATCAGCGCCTGCGGGTCCTTCTGGTAGAAGGAAGCGATGACGGTTGTCGGAATATCGTTGGCCGTGTTGTGGAAGGACAAGAGCAGATTTCCCGTCAGCAGGAAATCCAGCCGGCCGGCGGCCAGCATCGGGCGGTTGTTGACCTGCGGGCCACCCATTTCGATGGTGACGTCGAGGCCATGCTTCTCATAAGTGCCGTCGGCCACCGCCTGATAGAAACCGCCATGGCCGGCCTGAGCCAGCCAGTTGGTGCCGAGTGTAACCTTGTCCAGCGCCAGAGCAAATTGCGTGGACACCACAAGTGTTGCGGCGGTCATCGCCACTTTGAGCATGTTTTTCATCAGAACTGTACTCCCATTGGTTCTTCGGTTCAGTCTGCGGCGGCCATGTCGGCCGTCCAGCCACGGGTCTTGCCGGGATTGAGCAGGCCAAAGGGATCGGCCTGCTTCTTGAATTCGATCTGCATGGTGTCGATCTCTTTCATCCCGCCATCTTCGATCGTGAAGGCGTGCGGATCGTAGATGTCGCAGCCGTCCTTCTCCTCCAGCTCCCGGATGACGCGGTAGGTATCGTCTCGATCCTTGTAACGAACCAGGGGCAGGCCGAAGATCTGTATTTCGCCTTCCAGCCGCGCCATCTCATGATGCATGTACTGGTCGTCGCCATAGCGCTCCATCTGACGCAGAACCACATCCGGGTCGAAGGGGCGCGGATAGGCGACCTGAAGATAGGTCCAGCCTTCCTCGGCCTTCAGCGCCTGCAGGGTGGTGTGGTTCCAGCCGCATTCGTAAGCGGGCTGCAATCCCTTTGCGTGAAGCGCGTCCTGTGTCATGCCGAAAGAAACCTGGCCACCGAACGACGCCACCAGTTCGGCAAAGCGTGCCTGCTCTTCGGGTGCGATCATCGCGAACACCGCATCGCGGTCGGCCGGGAACAGATCTCCGAACTTGGTGTAGAAGCGCGAGAAGCGGCGATCCACCGTGGTCAGCAGATAGCAGTCCAGCTTGTCGTCCAGCGCCTTCAGGCAGAAACGCAGCGTGGCGTCGTAGCTCTCGAAGAGGGCTGCGGTGTGAATCCAGTCGGTCGCTTTCGTCAGGCCGATCTCCAGCTCCATGACGATGCCGTTGGTGCCATAGGCATGCTGCACCTTCTGGATGTCGTGGCCATGCAGTTCGATGATTTTCGGCTCCGGCTCCACCGTCATCACCTTCACCGAATAGATGTTGCCATCGTCGCGCAGCATGCCGTGGCGCAGCGAGCCGATGCCGCCCGAGCCGCCGGTGAAGAAGCCGCCGATGGTGGCGATGCGACGCGTCGACGGATACATGAGAAGCTCCTGTCCCGTTTCGCGCACGGCATCGTCCAGCCGCGAGATGCGCGCGCCGGCCTGCACGCGCACGCGGCCCGGCTCGATCGAAAGCACCTTGTCGATCTTGGTCATGTCGAGAATGATGCCGCCTTCCAGCGGCACGCACTGGCCGTAATTGCCGGTGCCGCCACCGCGAATGGTGATCGGGATGCGCAGTTTCGCGGCCGCTGCCGCCACCCGGCGCACCTGATCCTCATCGGCCGGGATGACGACGAGGTCACCTACAAAATGGCCGATATCTTCGCTGAGGATGGGGCTGTACCAGAAATAATCGCGCGAACGCAGTTCAACCTGCTTCGGATCGTCGTAGACACGGATGCCATCGATCTCGCTGCGGAAGGCGGCCCAGTCATAGGCGCGCACGGGCTTGGTCGCGACGTTCATGCGTTTCTCCAATCGTTGTTTGCTGCCAGCAGTGGCGCACCGCTGCGATAGACAATGCGTTCGCTCCGGGGACGGGTGATGAGGTCGCCCATATCGGTTGCGCCATGCCAGACGAAGTCGGCCTGCATGCCCTTTTCGATGGGCCCCGAGGCATTGCTTGCGCACCAGCGCGCGGGCAGTGAGGTTATGCTGTCCAGCCACGCATCCGGTTCCAGATGCGCGGATGGCACCGCCAGTCTCAGAACGGAAAGCGGGTCGTAATCTCCGTACGGATAGAAGGCGTCGCCGACATTGTCGGAGGCGATCATCACCTCCATGCCCGCCGCGCGCGCCTCCTTCAGTGGGGCAAGGCCGCGCAGGCGTGGCGTGCGGCCGGTGCCGCGATCCTGCAGGTAAAGGTTCGTGGTTGGCAGAACCACGAGCCCCACGCCAGCGCGCGCACCTGCCGCCAGTATTCGTTCCAGCTCGTCCGGCGCACGCAGCGACAGGGAGCAGGCATGGCCGCACAGCACGCGTCCGGCCATGCCGAAATGCGACGCGGCATCGATGATGAGCGACAGTCCGTCGGCTTCCGGCTCCAGTCCTTCATCGACATGAAAATCGAGGGTGAGATCATGGCGCACGGCAAGGCTGAACATGGTTTCAACCCTGCTCGCCAGATCCGGGTTGCGGTAGAAGAAGGCACCGAACACGCCCCCGTCGGCCGCCACGCGCGCGGCGATGGCGCTTCCGGCTTCCGGCACGATATCTCCCAGAACGAGAGCCGCCGGCTGCAGATCGACACGGCCTTTCCATTCTTCGCGCAGCTCGCAAAGCACGGGCCATGCCACCGGCAGGTCCGGCGTCACCCAGTCGACATGGCTGCGCACAGCACCGACACCATGCGCGAAGGCTGCTTCCAGCGCGCGGCCTGCCCGCGCACGGATATCGGCGGCCGTCCAGTTCGGCCTGTCCTCCTCCATCAGGGCGATGGCATCGAACAGGGACTGAATCGGAGCCGGATTTCCGGCTTTGATCCTTTGGATGGTGTGGGTCTTATCGAGATGCACATGCACATCGGCCAGCAGCGGCGTCACGAAGCCGCTGCAAGCCTTCCCGGCATCGTCGGGGTTTGCGGGAACGACATCGGCGACAAAGCCATTTTGCACCACGATATCGTGGCGCCCGGAAAGCCCGGCCACGCCCACGCCCGACAGGCGCAAAGTCCCGTCCGGCGCGGCTGTGTGTGGAATGTCGTGCCCTTTGGTCACGCTCAGGTCTCCCGGCGGATTTCGCTTTCGTGCCAGCGACCAAGCACGAGGCGCGACAGCCAGCTCGTGGCGAGGAAGATCACGATGCCGAGAACCGAAACGAGGAACAGGGCCGCAAACATGCGCGGGATCTCGTTGCGGAAGCTGGATTCCAGAATACGCGAGGCGAGACCCGTGTTCTGGCCGGCAGTGCCCGCGACGAACTCGGCCACAACGGCCCCGATCAGCGCCAGACCGCCGGCGATCTTCAGCGCCGCCATGAAGTAGGGCAGGGCGCTGGGCGCCAGCAGGAAGCGCAGGCGCTGCAGCGGAGTCGCCCGATAGAGCTTGAACAGATCGCGCAGATTGTGGTCGGCGCTGCGCAGGCCGATCACCGTGTTCGACAGGATCGGGAAGAAGGCGACGATCCAGGCGCAGATGAGCAGGGCGGTGAAGGTGTCGCGCACATAGATGAGGATCAGCGGCGCAATCGCCACCACCGGCGTGACCTGAAGGATCACCGCGAAGGGGAAAAAGCTCATCTCCACCGTGCGGGAGAGGGCGAAGATCATGCCCAGCAGCACGCCGCCGGCAATGGCGCAGGCAAGCGAAAGCATGGTCAGCTTCACCGTGAACATCATCGAACTCATCAGCGAAGACCAGTCCTTCACCAGCGTTTGCGCGATCAGCGATGGTGCGGGGATGACGTAGTGAGGAACCTCATAGTAGCGGACCAGCCCTTCCCACACGAGAAGGGCGATCACGATCGCCATCGTCGGCATGATGACCGCCTGGCGGCGCTCGATGCGGGCGCGGCGATTTTGTTCGGAATTGAGTACTGGCGTCTCGGTTGTCATGGCGAGGGCCTCAATGGTTGATGTCGTCATTTCCGAGCGTCTGATTGAGCGCGTCGGAAACGATTTCACAGCTTTCGGTATATTCGCGGGTGGTGCGGAAATTATCCGCACGGGGATAGCTTCCCGGAATAGCGATATCGGCGACGACGCGCCCCGGTCGGGCAGCCATCACCACGACGCGGTTGGACAGATAGACCGACTCATAAACGCTGTGGGTCACGAAGATCACGGTCAGCCCATGTTCCTGCCACAGGCGCAGAACGTCGTTGTTGAGCTTGAAGCGGGTCATTTCGTCGAGCGCTGCGAAGGGCTCGTCCATCAGCAGCAGACGGGGCTTGGTGACGATGGCGCGCGCAATCGAGACACGCATCTTCATGCCGCCCGAAAGCTCGCGCGGATAGGCTTTCGCAAACTTGCTCAGGCCCACCTGCGCCAGAACTTCCTCGACACGCGGCGTTGCTTGTGCACGTGACATGCCGCCAAGCCGCAGCGGCAGGTAGACATTGTCGAACACGGATGCCCACGGCATGAGTGTCGGCTCCTGAAACACGAAGGCGACATCCTGCGGGCCGGTGCCGCTGCCCGGCGCATGGCCATTCACTGTGATTGAGCCGGCGGACACTTCCGACAGGCCTGCAATCATGCGCAGGGCGGTGCTCTTGCCACAGCCCGACGGCCCAAGGAAGCTGACGAACTGCCCGTCCTCGATGGAGAGCGACATGTCGCGGACAGCCACCACCCCCGTACCATATTGCTTGTAGACGTTCCTGATTTCGATCAGTGGCTGCGAACCTGTCGTAGCTGCTGCGCTCATTGCGTGTCCTCACCCCAGGCCGGGTTGTTGTCGAGCCAGGTCAAAGGCGCGCGCTCCACCTCGGCGAGCACTTCGACGAGACGGTCGGCTGCATAATCGATGGTCTGGCGACCTTTTTCGGTCGTCGCGGCGGCGGCGTTGCCGGCAGCTCCGAAGGGGTTGATGTCATGCATCTGCCAGCCGGGCTTCGCGCCCGACAGCGCGATGTGACGATATTCGTTTTCGAAGGTTTCGGTGAGAGCCGAAAAATTCTGCGCCTTGTCCATCACCACCAGATCGGGGTGCATGGCAAGCATCACCGACGTCTCCATGTCGCCGGCATGAATGCCATGCAGCGTTTCATGCTCGTCATAGAGGCCATCCGGCAGGCCGTGCCCAAACCAGTTGACCGAAAATACCATCATGCCATGGCGCTGGCGCAGTTCGCGCGCAACGATATCCATGATGCTGATCTGCCCGCCATGGCTGTTGAGCAGCACCATCTTGCGAACGCCGCTGGCGGCAACGCAGGCACCGATCTCGCACCACATTGAAATAAGCGTCTGGGCGGAGAAGGTCAGCGTGCCGGGATACCGAGCGTGCTCATTGCTTTTGCCAATCGGCTGCGTGGGCAGAAAAAGCGCCCGGCTCGTTTCCGGCAGCCGCTCCACAATGGCTGCCACCATGCCGCTGACGATCGCGGAATCCACTGACAAAGGCAGATGCGGCCCATGTTGCTCCGTCGCGCCAACGGGCAGAACCGCGACGATACCGCCACGATCGAGCCGGGAAAATTCCTCGCTCGTGTAATCCGACCAATATCTTTTCAAAATCAGAATTCCTCCCTCATGCTCCGCGCAGCTTCGCTACGAGAAAGCGCGGAGCAGCTTCAGATGCCGGCGCGCCTCCACGTCGCCACCAAAGCTGTTCTCCATCCCTGACGCAGCTGGCTTTCTCCCTGCTCCCAAGGGGCCGAAGCTGCATCCTGAGCGATACTACTAAACGATCTGATCGATCGGTCAAACTAATTGTTTAAATTCTCCCGGGAATATGCAACCAAATGTCCCGCGGCCCTTCGAGGGAGCGAAGCGCGCAGTTCGTGCGGTGGGCCGTCAGTGGAGGATGTCGATGGTTGAAAGATGCATCATCGTGGGTGCCGGGCATGGCGGCTCGCAGGCCGCGGTCAGCCTGCGTCAGGAAGGATATTCCGGCGAGATTGTGCTGGTCAGCGATGAAAAAGACCTGCCGTATCACCGCCCGCCTCTGTCAAAATCCTACCTGAAGACCCCCGATGCGGAAGGGCTGGTGCTGCGCACGGAGGCTGTCTATCGCGACAATGCCGTAGAGCTGGAACTCGGCATACGTGCCGAACGGATCGATACGAGCGGGAAGCGGCTGGTTCTGGCTGGTGGGCGCGAGCTGGAATTCTCCGACCTCGTTCTGGCAACGGGTGCGCGGGCGAGAATGCCCGGGCTTCCCGGCATGGATCTCGATGGCGTCGTCACGCTGCGCACCATGGAAGACGCCCGCCGCATTCGTGCGGCGATGCCCCGGGTCGAGAATGTGGTGATTGTCGGCGGCGGTTTCATCGGCATGGAAATGGCGCATAGCTGCATCGGTCTCGGCAAGTCTGTCACGCTCATCGAGGCTGCGCCGCGGGTGCTTGTGCGTTCGGTCGCGCCGGTCGTTTCCGCCCATGTCGAGCAGCGCAGCCTATCTGTCGGCATCGACCTGATCACCGGCGCGCAGCTTGCCGCCATCCACGGCGAAAACGGGCGCGTTGCCGCCGTTTCCACCGCAGACGGCCGTCGTTTCGATGCAGGCATGGTTGTGATGGGGATTGGCGCGGTGCCCAATGTGGAACTGGCCGCCGACGCGGGACTTGAAATCGCCAACGGCATCGTCGTCGATCCGAACCTGCGCAGCTCCGCAGCGAACATCCACGCCATCGGCGATTGCGTCAGCTTCGATCACCATCAGCTGGGAACGCGGGTCCGTCTGGAATCGGTGCAGAACGCAACCGACCATGCGCGACATGTCGCGCTGGCCCTCACCGGGCGCGCACGTCCCTATGCCGAAGTTGCATGGTTCTGGTCCGATCAGGGCGACATGAAGCTTCAAACCGCCGGGCTGTCAGCCGGTGCAGACAGTTGCATCGTATCGGGCGATCCCGAAGCCAACGCCTTTTCCGTCTATCATTTCTGCGGTCAAAAACTGGTCGCCGTCGATTCCATCAACCGGCCGGCAGATCATATGATCGCGCGCCGGCTTCTTGCAGCCGGCATCAGCCCCACGGCAACGGATATCGCGGAAGGCCCCCAACGCCTCAAGCAAATGGCCAGCCCCGCCAGGGCAGGCTGAGCCTTACACATCTTCCGCGGCTGCCGTGCCAGTCGCGGAAACCTCATTCGGAGTTCTGTGCAAATGCTTCACTGCCTTATCATCGGCGCGGCCGGCATGCTCGGCGACGGGCTCGCAAAGCGCCTCGTGAAGGATGGCCAAATCGGCGGCCGCAAGGTCGGTCGGATGACGCTGTTCGACATCGTTCCTGCCAATACGCCTTCAGCTGAAGAGATTGGTGTGACGATCGAGACGGGCGATATTTCATTGCCGGAAACGGCGACGTATCTCATCGCGTCCCGTCCCGACGTGATCTTCCATCTGGCGGCCATAGTATCGGGCGAGGCGGAGCGGGATTTCGAGAAAGGCTATCGCATCAATCTGGACGGCACCCGCCATCTGTTCGAGGCGATCCGCAAAGCGCATGAGGCGGATGGCTATTGCCCGCGCGTGGTCTTCACCTCCTCGCTTGCCGTGTTCGGCTCGCCTTTACCCGATGTGATTGGCGACGACTACATTATCACCCCGCGCTCCAGCTATGGTACCCAGAAGGCCATCGGCGAACTGCTTCTGGCCGACTACAGCCGGCGCGGTTTTCTCGACGGCATCGGCATCCGCCTGCCCACCATCTGCATTCGCCCCGGCAAGCCGAATGCGGCAGCTTCAGGCTTCTTCTCCGGTATCCTGCGCGAGCCGCTGGCGGGTCTGCCTGCAACCTTGCCCGTCGACACCTCCGTGCGTCACTGGTTCGCCAGCCCGCGCGCGGCGATCGGCTTCATGGCCCATGCCGCGGCAGTCAGCAGCGAGTTGCTTGCCGAGCGCCGTAACATGACGATGCCCGGTGTTTCGGCAACGGTGGCCGATGAGATCGAGGCGCTGCGCAACACCGCCGGTGAGGCCGCAGTGGCCCTCATCCGCCACGAGAAAGATCCGGCCATCGAGGCGATCATCTCCACATGGCCGCAGGCATTCGATGCCAGTCAGGCGCTCAGGCTCGGCTTCGAGGCGGACGAGTCATTCGAAGCCATCGTGCGCGCCTATCTTGAGGACTATGCACCGGCTGTGGAGCACGCATCGTGAACGCAGCAGTGCAGGACAACACCGTCAGCGGAAGAAATTTTCTCCTGATAGGCCTTGGTGCAATGGGCTACGGCATGGGCCGTTCGCTGCTGCGCGCCGGCCTTTGCGTGGATGGCTTCGACCTGAATGCAGAAACGCAGGCACGCTTCCGCACCGAGGCAGGGCTTGACCGCACGCTGGTGGAGGCCGCAGGCGCAGCGGACGGTGCGATCCTCGTCGTGGTCAATGACGCACAGACACACGAGGCCTTGTTCGGCACGAATAGCCTTGCCGAAAAGCTGAAGCCGGGTGCAGTGGTGATCAGCTGCGCCACCATCGATCCGCAGCGAGCCATTGCTTTCGAGCAGCAGCTTGCAGAAAAGGGCATTCTCTATCTTGATGCTCCGATCTCCGGTGGTTCGGCACGCGCCGCGCAGGGCAAGCTCTCGATCATGGCATCCGGCAGGCCCGAGGCTTTCGCAAAAGCCCAGCCCGCGCTGGATGCCATGGCCGAGACCCTATTCCGGCTGGGCGACAAGGCCGGGCCCGGCTCGGCAATGAAGAGCGTCAACCAGCTTCTGGCCGGCATTCATATCGCGGCCACCGCGGAAGCCTTTGCCTTCGGCATCGCGCAGGGGCTGGATGCGGACCAGATCATGCAGGTCATTCCCGCCTGCGCGGGCTCCTCATGGATGTTCCAGAACCGTGGTCCCTACATTGCCGATGGCGACTACAGGCCGCATTCGGCGGTCGATATCTTCGTCAAGGATCTGGGCATCGTCACCGATGCGGCTTCCGGTGCGAAGCTCGACCTGCCGGTTTCACAGGCCGCGCTTGAGCGCTACCGTGCTGCTTCCGCCGCGGGCATTGGACGCGAAGGGGATGTGGCGCTGGTCAAGCTCTACGCCGCCCAAAGCGGCATCGACCTGCCGCCGAAACGCTACGAGGACAAGTAAACATGCTGCTGGGCTGCATAGGTGACGACTTCACCGGCTCTTCCGATCTGGCCAACACGCTGGTCAAAAGCGGCATGGCCACGACGCAATATTGCGGCGTGCCGCAGGGCAGGGCCGATGCCGGCGTGGAAGCTGGGGTCGTGGCGCTGAAGACGCGCAGCATTGCGCCCGGCCAGGCTGTCGCGCAGTCGCTTGCGGCGCTGGACTGGCTGCGTGAGCAGGGCTGCCGCCAGTTTTTCTTCAAATATTGCTCGACCTTCGATTCCACGCCGCAGGGCAATATCGGCCCCGTGGCAGAGGCGCTGGTGAAGGCGCTGGGCGCGGAAAAGGTGATCGTCTGCCCGGCTTTCCCGGCCACCGGCCGCACCATCTATCAGGGCCATCTGTTCGTGGGCGACCGGTTGCTCAGCGAATCCGGGATGGAAGCGCATCCGCTCACCCCGATGACCGACCCGGACATTCGCCGCTGGCTTCAGCACCAGACCGCGCTGCCGGTCGGCCATGTCGGCTTCAGCGATGTGCTGCGCGGCGCGGCGGCCATCGGGGGAGCGCTCACCCGCCAGCAGGCGCAGGGCCACACGCTGGTTGTCGTCGATGCGGTGCAGGAAGAGGATCTGTTCGCCATCGGTGAAGCGGCTGCGGATCTTCCGCTGATCACAGGAGGCTCAGGTGTCGCCCTTGGCCTGCCGGAAAATTTCCGCCGCAAGGGGCTGATCGGCAACCGCGACGTTCAGTGGAAGGCGATTGAAGGACCGGGTGCCGTGCTTTCCGGCTCCTGCTCGCGCGCCACGCGGGCGCAGGTCGCGCATTACCGTGCCGGCCACCCTTCTCTGGAAATCAAGGCAGATGCCCTCATGTCCGGCGACATGACCCTTGCTGCCGCAGCCGCATGGCTCCAGCAGAACCTCGACGGCGCGCCGCTGGTGTTTTCCTCAGCCGATCCGGAGGAGGTTGGCCGCGCTCAGAAACGTTACGGAACCGAAGAGCTTGCGGGCCGCATCGAAGCCTTCTTTGCCGGTCTGGCGGCACAGGCGCGCGCGCTTGGCGTGAAACGGCTGGTCTCCGCCGGCGGCGAAACATCCGGCGCGGTGGTGCAGGGCCTTGCCTGCGAGGCCTTGCATGTTGGCCCCGAGATCGATCCCGGCGTGCCCATGCTGCGCCTTGGCGACGAGGATTTCGGCCTTGCCCTCAAGTCTGGTAATTTCGGCTCGGAGGATTTCTTCTCCAAGGCGCTGGCCATGCTGGAAGGGAGATAAGGGGTGAGCGAAGAGGCGCGTCTGCGTGAAACAATCTGCGCCATGGCGCGGTCGATCTTCGATCGCGGCCTGACAGGCGGCGCATCCGGCAATGTATCGGCGCGTCTGTCAGATGGCCGGTTGCTCGTCACGCCAACGGGGTCATCGCTGGGCACACTCGACCCCGGCCGCCTTTCGCTGCTCGACATGCAAGGCCGCCTGATTTCCGGCGATGCACCGACCAAGGAAATGCCGCTTCATTCGGCCTTCTACGAAACGCGCGGGGCAAAATCTGGCGCCATCGTGCATCTGCATTCCACCCATTCGGTGGCGCTTTCGATGCTGCCGGAAACCGATCCCGACAACGTTCTGCCGCCGCTGACGCCCTATTCGGTGATGCGGCTCGGCAAAGTGAAGCTGCTGCCCTATTTCCGGCCCGGCGATGCGGCCATCGGCGAGGCGATCCGTGGCCTTGCCGGCAAGCGCAGCGCCGTGCTTCTGGCCAATCATGGGCCGGTGGTTGCCGCCAAGGATCTGGAAGCAGCACTTTACGCCATGGAAGAGCTTGAGGAGACCGCACGCCTCGCCCTGCTGACGCGCGGCATGTCGCCCAGAATGCTGACGCCCGCGCAGGTGCGCGACATCGTTGATCATTTCAATATCGAGTGGGAATAATCATGAGCCTGTCCTTTTCAGCCAATCTCGGCTTCCTGTGGACGGAGCTGTCGCTGCCGGATGCGGTGCGCGCCGCAAAACGTGCCGGGTTCAGCGCGGTGGAACTGCACTGGCCTTATGCGACGGATGCTGCGGACCTGAAGCAGGCGCTGGCCGAAACCGACCTGCCGGTGCTTGGGCTCAACACATCGCGCGGCAATCTGGAAAACGGCGATTTCGGATTGTCCGCATTGCCGGGCCGCAAGCAGGATGCTCGTGTCGCCATAGATCAGGCACTGGCTTATTCTGCGGAAATAGGCGCGACCGCTGTCCACGTGATGGCTGGCAAGACCGCTGCGCCGGAAGCACGCGAAACCTTCATCGCCAATCTGCGTTACGCCGCCGACAAGGCTGCACATTCAGGCATCACGATCCTGATCGAGCCGATCAACCAGCACGATGCGCCGGGCTATTTCCTCAGCGACAATGCAACGGCTTCCGTCCTCATCGCAGAGGCCGGCCGCGACAACATCCGCATCATGTTCGACTGCTATCATGTCGGCCGCTCGGGAAAGCCGGTGCTGGAAGAGTTCGAGGCTCACAAGCACAATATCGGCCATGTCCAGTTCGCCGCCGTTCCGGATCGCGGCGAACCGGACTCAGGCGAGGTCGATTTTGCCACTATTCTGCCGAAGCTGGCGGAGGGTGGTTATCGCGGTCACTTCGGCGCCGAATACCAGCCGCGCGGTACGACCGAAGCAGGGCTTGGCTGGCTGGCGGCCTGGCGCTGAAAGCGTTGCGGAATCCTGATCGCCGCGAAGATTATCCGATCATCTCCGGCAACCGTTGGAACGGCTGGAGGGAGGCATCGCCGGTCTGTGTGGCGTGATCCTGCAGGCGCTGTGCGATAGTTGCGGCGCCGATCTGTGCGCCGTGGTGCATGGGGCCGCCCAGCCCGCGCGGCCAGCCATAGCCGTGCAGCCAGATGACGTCGATGTCGGAGGCGCGTTCCGCGATGCCCTCGGCCAGAATGCGCGCGCCCTCGTCGATCATCGGATAGACCAGGCGCTCCAGAACCTCCTGATCGTCCAGCACACGCCGCACCACCCCTTCGCGCGCCGAAACCTCTTCCATCAGCCGTAGCGTTGCGGGATCTTCCTCGCCCTGGCGTGCGCCTTGCGGATAGGCGTAGTAGCCGGCCCCGGTCTTCTGGCCGAAGCGGCCGGCTTCGCACAGCGCATCGGCTATCGGGGCACGGCGGCAGGTGGCCTTGCGCATGCGCCAGCTGATGTCGAGGCCCGCCATGTCGCCCATGGCGCAGGCGCCCATGCGGAAGCCGAAGCGGGTCAGCACGGCATCGATCTGCGCTGGCGTGGCACCTTCCAGCAGTATGCGGTCGACCTGTTGCGAACGCCTTGCCAGCATGCGGTTGCCGACGAAGCCGTGGCACACGCCCACCACCACCGGCAGCTTGCCGATGGCGCGCGCAGCAGCCAGTGTCTGCGCCAGCACTTCGGCGGCGGTCTCGCCGGTGCGCACCACCTCGACCAGCCTCATGACATTGGCCGGGCTGAAGAAGTGCATGCCCACCACCTGCTCAGGGCGTGAGGTGAAGCCGGCGATCTCGCCGACATCCAGATAGGAGGTGTTGGTGGCCAGCACCGCGTCCGGCTTCGCAATGGCGTCGAGCTGCCCGAAAATATCGCGCTTGACGCCCATCTCCTCGAAAGCGGCCTCGATGACGAGGTCGGCGTCGGCAGCGTGAGCAAGGCCGGCCCTGAAGGCGATGTTGGCCATGCGCCTTGTCTTGTCCTCAGCGCTCAGGTTGCCGCGTCTGACGGAGATGTCGTAGGTGGAACCGACGCGCTGTTCGGCCCGTGCGGCACCGGCCTCGTCGGTCTCGATCAGGGTGACGGGAAAGCCTGCATTGGCAAACGACATGGCGATGCCGCTGCCCATGGTGCCGCCACCGATGACGGCCACTGTTCTGACAGGCTTCTGCGGTCTGACGGGAATGCCGTCGACATGGGCGCTGCGACGCTCGGCGAGGAAGGCATGGCGCAGAGCCGCCGAGCGCACACCCTGCCGCAGCTTCTGGAAGGCCGCCTGTTCCGCGCGGCAGGCAGAGACAAAATCCACGCCAAAGCTGTTGCGGATGCTGGCGACGATGGCCGCGATCTCATCGGCCTGTCCGTGCTTCTTCAAAAGGGCCGTTGCGGCTTCCTCGAAGGCTGCCTGTTCTGCGACAGGCACGGCTTTGTCGCTGAGGCGGCGCCTGCCTTCGGCGGCAAGGTCCCGCGCCATGGCTGCGGCCTGGCTCAGCAGTTCCGCATCGCCGACAATGCGGTCGGCTATGCCGGAGGCAAGGGCGGCTTCGGCCTTGCGGGGCTCACCGCCGGCGATCATCTCCAGCGCGGCCACCGGGCCGATCAGGCGCGGCATTCTCTGGGTGCCGCCGGCGCCCGGCATCAGGCCGAGTTTGACTTCCGGCAGGCCGAAGCTGGCGGCGGGGGTGGCGATGCGGGCATCGCAGGCCAGCGCCAGTTCGCAGCCGCCGCCCAGCGCCGCACCAGCAATAGCGGCCACGACCGGCTTCGACAGCCTATCCATGAAGGACAGCAGGTCGGGCAGCAACGGCGCCTGGGGCGGCTGGCCGAACTCGGTGATGTCGGCGCCCGCGCAAAACACCTTGCCCGCCGCTGTCAGCACCACGGCCTGAATGGCATCATCGGTCTCAGCCCGTGCAAACGTCTCCTGAAGGGCAACACGCACCCCATGCGAAAGTGCGTTAACAGGCGCATGTTCAAGACGAACCAGAAGAACGTCGTGGAGCACGTCTGTGGTTACAAATGTCATTGCGATCCTGCCTTTCACGCCCGATCCTGTCACCTCAGACGGCCTCGACGGCGATGGCGATGCCCTGCCCGACGCCGATGCACATGGTGGCGAGCGCCAGCCTGTCGCCGCGCAGCTTCAGTTCCAGTGCCGCCGTGCCGGTGATGCGCGCGCCAGACATGCCAAGCGGATG
>NZ_JCAKKP010000018.1:0-70566 GCF_059509755.1 Aquamicrobium sp. YD-1-mutant5 | reverse complement strand
CCCAGACCCACCGTGGTCGTGGTCTTGCCTTCGCCGGCCGGCGTCGGGTTGATCGCCGTCACCAGGATCAGCCGGCCGTTCTCCTTGCCCTGCACCGACTTGATGAACGAAGCCGAGACCTTCGCCTTGTCGTGCCCGTAAGGAAGAAGATCGCCAGACGGTATCCCGATCTTCGCACCAACCTCCTGGATCGCCTTCTTCGACGCTCCACGCGCAATCTCAATGTCGCTTTTAACTTCGGCCATTTTTTCCTCGATGGTGATATCTGGGTCTGAGCAGGTCGATGCAGGTGACAGAAAGTCTAGAAACGGGACGGCGTGCGCCCGGCCGCGCGGCAGGCGGAAACCAGCGTGTTGGCCATGAGCATGGCGATCGTCATCGGACCGACACCGCCGGGCACAGGCGTGATCGCCCCGGCACGGCTTTCCGCCTCCGCGTAGGCGACATCGCCCACGAGCCGCTGCTTGCCTTCGCCTTTTTCAGGTGCAGGAATGCGGTTGATGCCGACATCGATCACGGTGGCGCCTTCCTTGACCCAGTCGCCCCTGATCATCTCGGGCCGGCCGACGGCGGCGACGAGAATGTCGGCAGTACGGCACAGGGCCGGAAGATCATGGGTGCGGGAATGGGCGACCGTGACGGTGCAGTTCGCGGCAAGCAAAAGGTTTGCCATCGGCTTGCCGACAATGTTGGAACGGCCGACGACCACGGCATTGAGCCCCGAAAGATCCCGGCCGCGAACCCGCTCGATAAGCACCATGGAACCGGCCGGCGTACAGGGCACGAAAGCGGTTTCCGCAGCACCGGCGCCCAGCTTGCCGACATTCACATAGGTAAAGCCGTCAACGTCCTTTTCCGGCGCGATCGCCTGAATGACGGCGCCGGAATCGATCTGTTCGGGCAGGGGAAGCTGAACGAGAATGCCGTGAATCTCCGGATCCGCGTTCAGGCTGGCGATCAGCGCCAGAAGATCGGCCTGCGAGGTTTGGGCAGGCAGCGTGTGCTGCACGGAATGAAATCCGCAATCCTTCGCCTTGCGGGATTTGGAGGCGACATAGACCTGACTGGCGGGGTCCTCGCCGACAATCACCACCGCCAGCCCAGGTGTCACGCCCGCTTCAGCCCTGAGAAGTTCCGCCGCTTTCTGGACCGTCGCGACAACGTCTGCGGCCACAAGCTTACCATCTATGACGGTGGTCATATTCTGCACTTTCCCCTTTGAGCTCTGTTGGCTCTTGTCCTGTTTACCGACATGGGGCAGCGCCCTTGTCGGCTCCGGAACTAATTGATTATGTTCCCGAACCATAACAGCGGCTTCAAGCGGCCGTCAACTGCAAAGCAAGAAAATTTCATATAAAGAATATTAAGCCCTGATGTCTTTTTCGCATCTCCACAAGCCATCGCGGACGGGAAGGCGAGGACAGACAAGCCGCCCAACCCCTTCAGCACAAGAAGAAGCCGGCACGAGGCCGGCTTCTGTGAGCATGCGGAAGCATCGGATCAGATGACGAAGATCCAGTTGGCGACGAGAACCACGGCGAGGCCGGCAGCGAGCGTGAGATAGGGAAGAATGCCCGCCTTGCGCACCTTCAGGTCTTCCTGGGTGATACCGAGATCATCCAGCATATGGGTCGGGAATCGCCCGCCGTCCTGAATGTAGTGCCGGTAGCAGAACACAGGGATGATGAGCGCCGCAGCGATCAGCCCTGCCCACAGCGCCCACGGATTCCAGACTTTCGCGCCCGCGCCCATGAACATGGCGTTGACGTAGGAAAGCAGGCACCCGACGGCGATGAGGATGGTCGGCGCGCGCCATGGGCGCTTGATATGGCCGTTGTCGATGCGGTGAATCCACCCGGCATTCAGGTTGAGGAAGTTGAAGATGATGTAGCCGCAGTTCGACACGGCGAGAATGAAGAAGAAGCTTTCGGCATCTGCGCAGGCGATGGCCAGAATGCCGAGATTGAAGATCAGGTCTGTCCACATCGCCCGCGTCGGCGCGCCATGCTCATTGACGTGGGAGAGGTAGCGCGGCAGCCAGCCATCCACCGCCCCCTGATAGAGGGTGCGCGAAGAACCGGCCATCGCCGTGTTGATGGCCAGCATCAGCGCCAGGATCATCAGCATGATCATGATCGTGGTGACGAAGCCTGAACCGCCCACCATCTGCGCCATTGCTTGCCCAACACCCGAGCCATCGGCGATCGACGGCGACAGCATGCCCTCAAGCCCAAGCACGCCCTGAAAGGTAAAGGGTACCAGCGTGTAGAGCAGCAGACACAGAAGACCCGAATAGAGGATGGCACGCACCGTGTCCCGGCCGGGGTTCTTGAACTCGCTGGTGAAGCAGATCGATGTTTCGAACGCATAGGCTGACCAGGCAGCAATGAACATGCCGCCGAACACAAGCGTCCAGCCGGCGATGTTCCACGCGCCGGGTTCAGGCGAATAGGCCTCGGCCAGCGGCACGAAGGGCGTGTAGTTGTCCCAGTTGATCTGCCCGGTGAGGATCGGCACGATGCCGACGATCAGCATGGGAACGATGACGGCAAGGCCGATGAATTTCTGGACATTGGCCGTGCTGAGAATGCCGCGATGCTGGATCGCGAAAGTCACCAGCATGAGGATGACGCCGATGACGAACACGGCATTCATGGAAAACTGCACCGGCCCCAGAGAGCCGCTGTAGAGCGTCCATTCGCGGATTGCCGGCGTGGCGGCAGCCGTCAGCGCGGCAATGGCCTCGGCGGCCGTCGCGCCCGCATTGGCCGGCTCTGCAAGCCATGCCAGAACCTGCGGCGAGGTCTCCGTGAAAGATGGGATCGGCGCCAGAACGTTGAGGATGTAGGCAGCCGCGATCGAGCAGCCCAGTGACAGCACCGGCGTCCACGCCAGCCAGTTGCACCACACCGACAGGGGCGCGATGAATTTGGAGTAGCGCAGCCATGCCGTCGCGCCATAGACCGAAGCGCCACCCGACTTGCTGGGGAAAAGCCCCGCGATCTCGGCATAGGTGCAGGCCTGTATGAGGCCGAATGACACCGACACCATCCAGATGACGAAGGCCGGCGTGCCGACCGTGCCGGAAATGCCACCGATGGAGAAAAGCACCAGAGCGGGCACACCGCTGGCGACCCAGAACGCTCCGCGCCAGTCGATTGTCCGGTGAAGCTGACCCGCCTCCACGGGCCCGGATTGAGCTAGTACTGTCATTGAGAAGATCCCCTTCGTTATTGAACGGGCGACACAGCCGGCGGCATTTCCGCCATCGTGAAAAACGGCAGGTCGAGTTTCCGCTCAGTTTTATTATTTTCTTTGTAGTGAAAGATTGCCGGGAATCCCGCCGTCGTCAAGGACTTTATGACGCAGGGGCAGGTCATGGGTGATTTTGTGGAATTGACAAGCCCGGCCAACATTTGAAAATGTACTAAAATGAAAAAAGAATTCATGTTATGAATTACGAATGCGAGGTCGCGCAATTTTCGGAGCGACCCCGCCAAGGCATATCGCGAAGCCTGGGGAGGAAGCGCATATGAGCCTCGACATCATAAGTCGTGAGCCCGGCGACACCGGGGCCAGTGCAACCGCACCACGCAAATTCCGGGTTCTGGTTGCCGAACGCAACCCTCTAGTCGTATCGGCGCTGGCCGACATGATCGCGCGGGACGGGCGTTTCGATCTGGGCGAGAACGTCACCACCGGCAAGGCCTTTCTCGAAGCCTGTGCGCAGCCCGGCCCCGGTTTCGATCTGGCAGTGCTCGGCTGGAAGCTGGCCGATATGGATGGCGGAACACTGCTCACCCAGATCCGCCAGCGTGGCATCGATGCCCGCGTGGTCATCTTTTCAAACGACCATGACCTGTCCATTCTCAAGAAATGCGTAAGGCTGGGCGCTCAGGGTTTCTGCTATCAGTTCGACGATCCCGCAATCCTGTTCGACACGCTGATTGCCGTAGCGCATGGCCGGATCTGCATTCCCTATATCGATGTCACCAGGATCAACGACACGCCGCTGTCACGCCTGACGACACGCGAGCATGAGCTTCTGTCCGTGCTGGCGGATGGATGGAGCAACATCCAGATCGCCGCGCGGACGGGCATTTCGGAAAACACCGTCAAGTACCACCTCAAGAATCTCTACAGCAAGCTTGAGGTGCGCAACCGGGCCATGGCCGTCGCGCTTTACGCTAGCGAGAGGAGCAACGGCCCCTCAGCCTGAGCCGTGCAGATTCACTCTAATGTCGCTCCCCAAAAAAAGCCCGCTCCAAACCGAAGCGGGCTTTTTTATCCGGACAGCTTGCGGCAGGCGCTTCAGGCGACCCGCAGACCGTATTCCAGCGAGGAATCCGCGATCACGCCATACAGGCTGTCTGCAAAGCTGGTGAAGATCGCGATGTGATAGACCGGCATCCCATCCGGCCCATCGGCCGTGCGCCAGATGTTGGCCGCCGTATGATCGAGCGACGTGGTGGCCGCAGCCCCCACCGGGAAAGCCCTTTCGTGAAAATCGATCGACAGGAACTTGGCCATCGCCTGCGGGGCGCGGGCACCGGAAATGCGTAGCACACAGCGCCCGTCGGACTGATCGGAGAGCGAGGCAATGCCGGCGAAGCCATCGGCAATCCGTTTCATCAGCTTCTCGTCGCCCAGCGGCGCGAAAGCCAGAAACTGGTCCGCACCGGACCAGATGAGCGTTACCTCCTTGCCGAAAACCGCACCGGGAGCCGAAGGCGGCTCAACCCCAAACAGCTTTTTGGCGATCTTGGCCGTCTCGGCCACCTTGCCACGCCGCGCCATCACCTGCACGAGAACGATGTTGCGAATTTCGGACAGTTCGACACCGGGCGTGCCGCCCACACCATGCGTGCCGGTGACGAGCGCCTTTTGCAGCGGCGATTGCGTATTCCAGGAAAAATCAGCCACGCTGGCGCACTCCTTCCGGATCGTAGAAGACGGGATTGCAGATCTCCGCGTCATAATCCTCGCCCCGCAGGGGGTCATGGATACGGACGATTTCGCCGAAACGCTCGCGACCGCGCTGCACGAAAGCAAGACCGAGCCAGTGGTTCAGGGTCGGCGAAAAACACACCGAAGCCGTATAGCCGTGATCGGTTTCCGGCCCCGGGCGCTCGCCTTTCGGCACGATGCGGGCGCCGGAACGGAGCCGCCGGCCCTGATCCACAGGCCTGATGCCGACGACGACCTGCCGGTCAGGGGCGGTCAGCGCCTCGCGCCCCGCCATGATGCGGCCGATGAAGTCCTTCTTCTTCGACATCATCTTGCCGAGCCCGAGATCATCGGCCGTGCTGATGCCATTGAGTTCCGGACCCGCGACATGGCCTTTTTCGATACGCATGACGCCGAGCGCTTCAGTGCCGTAGGGCGTCACGCCAAACGGCTTGCCGGCGATCATCAGATTTTCCGCCATGGCGTTGCCGAAGCGCGCCGGCACGGAAATTTCAAAGGCCATCTCGCCTGAGAAGGAGATGCGGAACAGGCGCGCCTTCATGCCGCCACGCAGCTTCACCTCGCGCACGCCCATGAAGGGGAAGCCCTCATTGCTGAGGTCTTCATCCGGGTCGCACAGTGCCTGCAACAAAGCGCGCGTGTTCGGGCCGGCGATGGAGAACTGGGCCCACTGGTCCGTTGCCGAGGAAAGCTGCACGTCGAGCTCAGGCCACAGCACCTGCCGGCAGAATTCCAGATGCTGCATGACCGGCCCCGCCTTGGCGGTGGTCGTGGTCATGAAATAGTGGTCTTCGGCCAGCCGTGAGGTGGTGCCGTCATCCATGACGATCCCGTCCTCGCGCAACATCAGGCCGTAGCGCGCCCGGCCCACGGCCAGCGAAGAGAAGGCGTTGATATAGACACGGTCGAGGAAAGTGCCGGCATCCGCGCCGCGCACATCGACCTTGCCGAGCGTGGAGACGTCGCAGAAGCCGACACCGTTGCGTACGGCGTTGACCTCCCGGTTGACCGACTGGAGCCAGTCGGTCTCGCCCGGCTGCGGGAACCACTGCGCACGCTTCCACAGGCCGACATCGACGAACACCGCACCCCGCGCCGCGGCCCAGTGGTGCGATGGAGCCAGCCGCCATGCATGAAACGTTTCGTCACGATTGTGACCAGCGAAGGCCCCGATGGCGACCGGCGAATAGGGCGAGCGGTAGATGGTGGTGCCGGTCTGCCCGATCGAACGGCCGGTGACGGCCGCCATGATGGCGAGGCCGTTGATATTGGAGGTCTTGCCCTGATCGGTGGCCATGCCAAGCGTGGTATAGCGCTTCAGATGTTCGACGCTCTCATAGCCTTCGCGCTGCGCCAGCGTCACGTCGGACGCGGTCACGTCATGCTGGAAGTCCACGAAGGCCTTGCCCTTCGCCGGAACCTGCCACAGCGGGGAGATTGCATAGGTTTCGTCGCCGGCCTCGGCAGCACTTCCGCCATCTTCCATGAAGCCACAATCCGAAGCAGCCGCAAGACCTGCGGCATGACCTGCGCGCAGGCACTCGCCCAGCGAAAAATCTCCTTCCGCCGCGCCCACCATCCGCATTCCGGGCGGACAGTCACCCGGCACGAAGGCGGCAATGTCCTCGCGCCATGTGGGCCGGCCGCGATGGAAGCAGGACAGGCCGACATTGGGATTCCAGCCGCCGGAAACCGCCAGGCAATCCGCCGCGACATCCTGCCGGCGACCATCCTTGCCGGTTACCGTGACGCTGCTGACGCCATCGACACCGCCTTTCACGTCCGACACGAAGCCGGACAGCACCCGCAGTCCGGATGCCTTGACAAAAGACTGGTATTCCACCGGAGCCTGCCCACGCGGATCAACCACCGCCGCCAGCTGCCCGCCGGCACGATGGATCGCCTCGACGGTGCGCCAGCCATCGTCATTGTTGGTGAACAGCGCAACATTGCGGCCCGGCAGCGCCGCAAAGCGGTTTACATAGGTGCGCACGGCCGAAGCCATCATCACCCCCGGCCGGTCGTTGCCGGGGAAGACGATCGGGCGTTCGATCGAGCCGGCTCCCACCACGCTGCGGCGGGCAACGATACGCCACAGACGCTGCCGCACCTGATGCGTTCCGGGCACCGGAACATGGTCGGCAACGCGCTCCAGCGCGCCATAGACGCCGCCATCATAGACGCCGAACAGCGCGGTGCGCTTCATGATACGGACATTGGGCAGCGCATCGAGCTCGGTTTCGGCCCGCTGAACCCATTCGCCGGCCTGCATGCCGTCGATCTCGCCGCCGTCGCTGAGCAGGCGGCCGCCGAGTTGCGTGTCCTCCTCCACCAGAATGACCCGCGCGCCGGCCCGGCCGGCAGAGAGCGCAGCGGAAAGACCTGCGGGGCCGGCGCCAACGACGAGCACATCGCAATGCGCCCACACCTTGTCGTAGTGATCGGGATCGGCTTCGCCGGCGCTCCTGCCGAGACCGGCGGCGCGCCGGATCATCGGCTCATAGATCTTCTCCCAGAACTTCGCCGGCCACATGAAGGTCTTGTAGTAGAAACCGGCCACGAAGATCGGCGACAGCAGCGAGTTGACCGCCATGAAATCGCGCCGCAGCGAGGGCCAGCGGTTCTGGCTGTGGGCGGAAAGGCCGTTATAGAGTTCCTGCGTCGTGGCGCGCGTATTGGGCTCGCGCCGTGCGCCGCTGCGCATTTCCACCAGCGCGCTCGGCTCCTCCGAGCCAGCCGTCATGATGCCGCGCGGGCGGTGGTACTTGAACGAACGGGCAACCAACTTGACGCCGTTCGCCACAAGGGCCGAGGCCAGCGTGTCGCCGGCATAGCCGGTCATCGCCTTGCCATCGAAAGTGAAGCTGAGCGGCTTCTGGCGGTCGATCAGACCGCCTGCGCGCAGGCGATGCGATTGCGTGCCGTCGGCAGCCTGTGAATTCGCACCTGCGTCTTGCGTGGCTGCGGTCCTGCCCAGGGGCTGGGATTCAATATAGCCCGACATGTTCATTCTCCCGCCGGTGACGTGACGGAGGCGCCGGCACCCGCAGCCGCCTGCACCGACCTGAATTCGTGGGTTCGCGTGTCGCGCTCGGCAATCAGCCAGGAGCGGCAACCGCCACCGTGATACCAGTATTCCCGCATCGTCCCGGCCACGTTGTCGCGCAGATAGACGTAGTCGTAGAAAGCTTCCCGAAGTTTCACCGGATCGCTTCCGTCATCGATCGTGTAGTGCGGGCGCCGGGGGCTGGCGTCACCGAGATAGCTGAACTCGCCGACTTCTCGTTCGCCGCAGAAGGGACATGCAATTCGCATCGGACGACACCACTTTCAATGAAGGTTCGGTTGGGCGCCCTGGCCCTTTTCGTCGATCGTCGCGCCACGCCGGAAGCGGTCCAGCCGGAAACGGCTGGCCTCCTTGTGCGGCTCGTCGCGCGCGATCAGATGAGCGAAGGTCAGGCCCGAGGCCGGCGTTGCCTTGAAACCGCCATAGCACCAGCCGGCATTCAGATAGAGCCCGTCCACGGGTGTCCTGTCGATGATCGGCGTGCCGTCCATCGACATGTCCATGATGCCGCCCCACTGGCGCAGCAGGCGCACGCGGCCGATCATCGGCATCACCGCCATGCCGCCCTCGCAGACATCCTCCATGGTCGGCATGTTGCCGCGCTGGGCGTAGGAATTGTAGCCGTCGAGATCGCCGCCGAAGACAAGGCCTCCCTTGTCCGACTGGCTGATGTAAAAATGGCCTGCGCCAAAGGTGACCACGCCGGGGATGAGCGGCTTGATCGCTTCGGTGACGAAGGCCTGAAGCACATGGCTCTCGATGGGAAGCCTCAGTCCTGCCATGGAGGCAACACGAGAGGTGTTGCCGGCAACGGCCATGCCGACCTTGCCGGCACCGATCGATCCACGCGTCGTTTCCACGCCGGTGATGCGGCCATCTGTGCGCTGGAAGCCGGTCACCTCGCAATTCTGGATGATGTCGACGCCCAGATCATTGGCGGCGCGCGCATAGCCCCACACCACGGCATCATGGCGCGCCGTGCCGCCGCGCCGCTGCGCCAGACCACCCATGATGGGAAAGCGCGGATTGGCATAATTGAGGAACGGCAGTTCCTTGCGGATCTGCCCGGCGTCGAGCAGTTCGGCATCGATACCGTTGATGCGCATGGAGTTGCCGCGCCGGGCGAAGGCATCGCGCTGCGCATCCGAATGGTAAAGATTGATGATGCCGCGCTGGCTCACCATGGTGTTGTAGTTGAGGTCCTGCTCCATGCGCTCCCACAGCTTCATGGACAGCTCGTAGAAGCCGACATTGCCCGGAAGCATGTAGTTGGAGCGGATGATGGTGGTGTTGCGGCCGGCATTGCCGGAGCCGATCCAGCCTTTCTCCAGCACCGCGACATTGCGGATACCGTATTCCTTGGCAAGGAAGTAAGCGGTGGCGAGGCCATGTCCGCCACCGCCGATGATGATCACATCATAGCGGCTTTTGGGCGCCGGATCGCGCCAGGCTCGTGTCCAGCCCCTGTGGCCGGTCAGGGCCGCCCGGGCGAGGGAGAAGATCGAATATTTCATCGCATGTATTCCGGGAATTGAGGGCGATCCGGCAGAGGCGTTTCAGATGTCGAGAGCGTTTTCGCGTTCCCATTCGGTGAAATGGGAAACGTAGGAATTCCACTCCTTCATCTTCATCTTGACGAAGGCATCGACGAGCTCCGGCCCGAGCATCTGCTTAAACTCCTCGCTGCCATCGAGCAGGCGAAGCGCATCCAGCAGATTGAGCGGCAGCCTCGGCGCATCCTTGATGGTGTGGCCGTCCTCATACATGTTGATGTCGCTGCGCGGGCCGGGATCAAGCTTGTCGCGAAGACCGGCAAGACCCGCTGCGAGGATGACCGCCTGCATCAGATACGGGTTGGCAGCGCCATCGGGCAGGCGCAGCTCAAAGCGGCCCGGACCCGGCACACGCACCATGTGGCTGCGGTTGTTGCCGGTCCATGTCACCGCGTTCGGTGCCCATGTGGCCCCCGACGAGGTACGCGGCGCATTGATGCGCTTGTAGGAGTTGACGGTGGGGCAGATGATCGCCGTCATCGCCGGCGCATATTTCATGATGCCGCCAAGGAAGTGCATGCCCTGTTCGGACAACCCGTTCGACGAATTGTCATCAGCGAACACGTTTTTCGTGCCGGTCAGGTCCCACGCCGAAATGTGAGCGTGGCAACCATTTCCGGTCAGGCCGGGGAACGGCTTCGGCATGAAGGTGGCGCGAAGGCCGTGCCGTTCCGCAATGGTCTTGATCATAAATTTGAAGAACGAATAACGGTCGGCGGTCACCAGCACGTCATCGTAGATCCAGTTCATCTCGAACTGGCCGTTCGCATCCTCATGATCGTTCTGATAGGGCTCCCAGCCCAGATCGATCATCGCCTCGCTGGCTTCGGCGATGATGTCGAAGCGACGCATCAGCGCCTGCTGGTCGTAGCAGGGCTTGGCAAGACGGTCATGCTCGTCGGCAACCATTTTGCCGTCGGCGGTGGTCAGGAAGAATTCCGGCTCGACGCCGGTCTTGACGCGGATTCCCAGAGAGGCGGCCTCGTCGACCAGACGCTTGAGCGTGTTTCGCGGTGCCTGCTCGACACTCTTTCCATCCATCACGCAATCGGAAGCGAGCCATGCCACCTCCGGTTTCCAGCTGAGCGGCGTGACCGATTCCGGATCCGGGATCGCCAGCATGTCGGAGTTCGCCGGCGTCATGTCCATGCCGCCGGCGAAGCCGGCAAAGCCGGCTCCTCCTTTCTGGACGTCCGCGATGGCGCGGGTCGGCACCAGCTTGGCCCGCTGGTAGCCGATCACGTCCGTATAGGTCACCATGAAGTACTTGATGTTCTTCGCTTTGGCGTATGCTTCAAGGTTGGTTTGTGTCGATGCGTCTTGCCTTGCTGTAAAAATTGTACCCATTGAATTGCTCCTCCCCAATTCAGGTTATTTTTTAAAAGGCGCTCTTCCCGGGCACCCAGTTCGTTCCGGCCAGCGGCACTCCCGACATAGCTGCTGCCTCAATGGTCAAGGCGCACAGATCTTCAGGTTCAAGGTTGTGGACATGGTTCTTGCCGCAGGCGCGGGCGATGGTCTGCGCCTCAAGCGTCATGACCTTCAGGTAATTGGCCAGGCGGCGACCTGCAGCAACCGGATCGACTCTCTTCATAAGCTCGGAGTCTTGTGTGGTGATGCCTGCCGGATCCTTGCCTTCATGCCAGTCGTCATACGCTCCGGCGGTCGAGCCAAGCTTCTGGTACTCCTCCTCCCATCTTGGATCATTGTCACCAAGAGCAATGAGCGCCGCCGTACCGACCGAGACGGCATCGGCGCCGAGCGCCAGTGCCTTCGCCACATCCGCGCCGTTGCGGATGCCGCCGGAGACGATCAGTTGCACCTTGCGATGCATGCCAAGATCCTGCAGAGCCTGCACTGCCGGACGAATACAGGCAAGGGTAGGCTGGCCGACATGTTCGATGAACACTTCCTGTGTGGCGGCAGTACCACCCTGCATGCCGTCGAGAACGACGACATCAGCACCTGCCTTCACCGCGAGAGCGGTGTCGTAATAGGGCCTTGCTCCACCAACCTTCACATAGATCGGCTTTTCCCAGTCGGTGATTTCGCGGATTTCAAGGATCTTGATCTCCAGATCGTCCGGGCCGGTCCAGTCCGGATGGCGGCAGGCCGAGCGCTGGTCGATGCCCTTTGGCAGGGTGCGCATTTCGGCGACGCGGTCGGAAATCTTCTGGCCGAGCAGCATGCCGCCGCCGCCGGGCTTGGCGCCCTGGCCGACAACCACCTCGATGGCATCTGCGCGGCGAAGGTCACGCGGGTTCATGCCGTAACGCGACGGCAGGACCTGATAGACCAGCTTCTCGGAATGGCCGCGCTCTTCCTCGGTCATGCCGCCGTCGCCGGTCGTCGTCGAGGTTCCCGAAAGCGTGGCCCCGCGGCCGAGCGCTTCCTTGGCCGGGCCCGACAGGGAGCCGAAGCTCATGCCGGCAACCGTGATCGGAATTTTCAGTTCGATCGGCTTCTTGGCGAAACGGGTGCCGAGCACAACCGTGGTGTCGCAGCGCTCGCGATAGCCTTCCAGCGCATAACGCGAGATCGAAGCGCCCAGAAACAGCAGATCGTCGAAATGGGGAACCCTGCGCTTGGCGCCGGAACCGCGGATGTCGTAGATGCCGGTCGCGGCCGCGCGCCGGATTTCCGACATGGCGTAGTCGTCGAACGTCGCCGATTTGCGCGGCGTGGTCGGTGGATTGTGATAGGTCATTTCCGGCCTCTCAATACGCGTCGGCGTTGTCGATGTTGAAGTTGTACAGGGTGCGGGCCGAACCGTAGCGCTTGAAGTCCTGCGGCTTCGCGTCGGTGACACCGGCACGATCGAGCAACGCCTGCAGAATTTCGATGTGCTCGGGGCGCATCTCCTTCTCGATGCAGTCGGCGCCGAGGCTCTTCACGCTGCCACGCACGAACAGGCGGGCCTCATAGATGGAGTCGCCGAGTGCATCGCCGGCGTCGCCCATGATGACGAGATTGCCGGACTGCGCCATGAAGGCCGACATGTGGCCGACATTGCCGCGCACGACGATGTCGATGCCCTTCATCGAAATACCGCAGCGCGACGAGGCATTTCCCTCGATCACCAGCAGTCCGCCCCGACCGGTGGCACCGGCATATTGCGAGGCATCGCCCTTCACCACAACGGTGCCGGACATCATGTTTTCGGCGACGCCGGGACCGGCGGAGCCATGCACGGTGATCGTGCTGTTCTGGTTCATGCCGGCGCAATAATAGCCGACGCTGCCACGCACATCGATCTGGAGCGGCAGTTCCACACCCACTGCGACGGCATGACTGCCCTTGGGATTGATGATCTCCCAGTTCGTGTGGTTGGAACCTTCGGCGGCGTCGTGAAGGGCCTGATTAAGCTCCCGCAGCGTCGTCTTGGACAGATCAAAGACTTTCGCCGCATGCTGGTCTTCGTGCGTAACCGCCTTGGCAAGGTTGGATGTAGCCATCGCCTCAATGCTCCCAGAAATAAACGGTGGATGGCTCAGGCTCCCAGACCCTCGCCTGCTCAACCCCCGGCAGGTTCGCCAGGGCCCGGTATTCGCTTCCGAACGCGACATACTGATCAGTTTCCGCCATGACGGCCGGCTTACAGGCGATCGGGTCGCGGACGACACCAAAGCCGTTCTTTGTTCCAACCACGAAGGTGAAGAACCCATCGAGATCGTTCAGGCTCGATTCCAGCGCCTCGCCAAGACCCTTGCCGGTCGCGATCTGGTGCGACAGGTAGGCCGCCGCAACCTCGGTGTCGTTCTCGGTCTCGAATTTCATGCCTTCGCGGCGAAGCTTGCGGCGCATGTTGTTGTGGTTGGACAGCGAACCGTTATGCACCAGGCACTGGTCGGGACCCGTCGAGAACGGGTGCGCGCCCATCGTGGTCACCGCTGATTCAGTAGCCATGCGCGTATGCCCGATGCCATGCGATCCCGACATGCCCGACACGTCGAAGCGCCTGGCGACTTCTTCGGGGAGGCCGACTTCCTTGTAGATTTCGATGGACTCGCCGACACCCATGACGCGGGCGTCCGGGCGAAGCGTGGCGATGGCTTCGCGGGCAGCTTCAAGCTTGTCGGCCGGAAGCTCCAGAACCGCATGGGTGGACTTCACCGTCATGGCCACCGGAGCGCCGATTTCTTTGGCGACTTCCGAGTCGAGCCCGGCGAAATCAGCTTCCGGAGAAGGCGACTGCACGGTGATCTTGCCATGCCCCGCAGCCGATGATCCGTAGATTGCTATGCCGGCGCTGTCCGGACCGCGATCGGTCAGCAGAACCAGCATTTCCGACAGCATGGCGCCGAGTTGCGGCTCCAATGACTTGTCCTTCAGAAACAGCCCCACGATGCCACACATTGATGTTCACCTCTTGCAAGTTCTTTTCCTGATGAAGGACGATAGCAGTCAATTTTCTGCAATTCAACTGGGATGAATGTTTTTTTCATATAAGAAAAGTGGCGCCGCAAAGCACTCTTTCAAATCCCTGAATTTCAGGGACTGGCAAACGCATGGCGCGTTTCCAACAGGGAGCTTGCGGGTATTTCGTCGCGCGGGAAGAGGATAGCGAGGCCGGAAGCGGTCGCCGTGGCGGGTACGTCCGGCTGTAGTTCAATAGAGACCTTGCGGCATCTCGAACGAGCGCAAAAACCGCGCGATAACCGCGCGATGGCAGGACGCCGGAGCGCGACCGACACGAAAAGGTTGCCCGCCGTGCGGTTTCACCCACGGCAGATGGCATTGCCTCCGACAATCAGCAGGATCACCGGAGGCTGGAAATTGCCGCTATATCTTCAGACGGTGCCGGACAGCGGCGTCAGTTGCGACGGCTGCCCTGCGGATAGGAGATGATCGACAGATAGCGGATGGGACGCTCTGTCAGCTCCTCCGGTCCATGCGGCGCATCGGCGTCGAAGAACAGGCTGTCGCCGGGCAGCATGCGGAACAGCTTGCTGCCATGCCGGTAAACGACCTCGCCCTCCAGCATATAGAGGAACTCCATGCCCTCATGCTGGAAGGTCGGGAACACGTCGGAATCTTCCGCAAGCGTGATGAGATAGGGCTCGACGACAACGCCACTGGTATTGGCGCCGATATGGCCGAGCAGCGTGTACTGGTGGCCGGCGCGCGTGCCGCGACGCTCGACGTCGACGCCCTCGCCTGCCTTGATGAAGACGGCGCTGCGCTCTTCCTCGAAACGGCGGAACAATGCCGTCAGCGGCACGCCCAGCGCCCGCGACAATGCCTGCAGGGTGGTGAGCGACGGCGAGGTGATGCCGTTTTCGATCTTGGAGAGCATGCCCAGCGAAATGTTGGTCGCAGCCGCGAGATCGGCCACGGTGATGCCGAGCTGTTTGCGGAATGTGCGCACTTCATGCCCGATTGCGACTTCAAGGACATTTTCGCGCGTATCGCGCACGGAATGGGGGTCCTGCGACAGGGGCACCACCCGGTGCAGTTCGGGAACAGTTTTCGCTGGCTCGGCCTTGCTTGCAGCCTTGCTGGCCCGGGTCTTCCTTGCCGGCTTCATTGTCTCCGCCATCTCGTGGGATGCTCCGTTGCCATCGATCATGCTGTCACGTAATCCCAGTACCATGCAAACGCCGATAATTCCTAGTGCAGCGCTTGCCGCAGCCCCGCATTCGTCTTTGTTTCCGCAATCGCCCTGCCCGCCGCGAAGCATAATGAACGGGTAGGCCCAGCCTATACTATCGGCGATCTCAGCATCTGAATGAGTAGGTTCTTACCAACGCCTCAAGGCTCTCAAATCTATCTGGACAGGTGTTGTTACCTTCCGTCACCCGCCTGATCCTTCCAGAAAGCCGAACAGGCGCTTGCGCCGCATTTTCTGGGAGGAATTCTGATGGCTGGCTATACTCATCTCTTTGTTCCGGGTCCGACAAACGTGCCGGAAACCGTCCGTCAGGCGATGAACATGCCGATGGAAGACATGCGCGCGCTGGATTATCCGCTGCTCGTCAACGGCCTTTTCACCGACCTGATGAAGGTCTACCGCAATGAAACGGGCCGCGCCTTCATCTTCCCCTCCTCCGGCACCGGCGCATGGGAAGCGGCTATCGCCAACACGCTCAATCCCGGCGACCGGGTGCTGATGTCGCGTTTCGGCCAGTTCTCGCTGCTGTGGGTCGACATGGCCCAGCGCTTCGGTCTCGATGTCGATGTCGTCGATGCCGAATGGGGAACCGGCGTTCCCGTCGAGATTTACGCGGAACGGCTGGCAGCCGACAAGGAACACCGCATCAAGGCGGTGTTCGTCACCCACAACGAAACCACGACCGGCGTCACCAGCGACGTGGCGGCCGTGCGCGCTGCGCTCGATGCGGCAAAGCACCCTGCCCTGCTCTTCATCGACGGCGTGTCGTCGATCGCCTCGATCGATTTCCGGCAGGAGGAATGGGGCGTCGACTGCGCGGTGAGCGGCTCGCAGAAGGGCTTCATGCTGCCGCCGGGCCTCGCCTTCCTGTCCGTCAGCCAGAAGGCGCTGGCCGCCAACAAGCAGGCGAAGCAACCCCGCACCTATTTCTCCTTCGAAGACATGATCCGGGCCAACGACACCGGCTATTTCCCCTATACGCCTGCGGTTCAGCTCCTGCGCGGCATGCGCGCCGCCCTCGACCTGCTGCTCGATGAAGGCCTCGACAACGTCTATGCGCGCCACCACCGGCTGGCCGAAGGCGTGCGCGCGGCGGTCAGCGCATGGGGCCTCCAGATCTGCGCCAAGGAAGAAAAATGGAACTCCGATACGGTGAGCGCGATCTACGTGCCGGAAGGCATCGACAGCGCCGACATCGTGCGCCGGGCCTATCAGGGCTATCAGACGTCGCTGGGCGTCGGCCTCAACAAGGTTGCCGGCAAGGTGTTCCGCATCGGCCATATCGGCTGGATCAACGAGGTGATGATGTGCTCGGCGCTGGCGGCCACGGAAATGTCGCTGCTCGACTGCGGCGTGAAGATCAAAGCCGGCGCGGGCGTTGGAGCTGCGGTGGAATATTACAGCCAAGCGGCCAAACCCGCCGTCGCCAAAGCAGCCTGAGAGAGGCAGCAGCCATGAGCCATACCCTCCATCATCTTCGCAAACCCCGCCTCCAGCGCAGCGAGCTTGCGGTGCCGGGTTCCAACATGGAAATGATCCGCAAGGCCGCCGAGGGCGCCGCCGACTACGTCTTCCTCGACATGGAAGACGCGGTCGCCCCGCCGGACAAGGAAAAGGCCCGCGAGAACATCGTCCGGGCGCTGAACGAAATCGACTGGCGCGCCCGCGGCAAGACTATCTCGATCCGCATCAACGGCCTCGATACCCACTACATGTATCGCGACGTTGTCGATGTGATGGAGCAGGCGGGCAACCGGCTGGACACCATTCTGGTGCCGAAGGTCGGCGTGCCGGCCGACCTCTACATGGTCGAGGCGATGGTCAACCAGATCGAGATGGCAAAGGGCTTTGAAACCCGAGTCGGTCTGGAAGCCCTGATCGAGACGGCACTCGGCATGGCCAATGTCGAGGCGATCGCCGCCTATGGCGGACGGCTTGAGGCGATGCATTTCGGCGTCGCCGACTATGCCGCGAGCTGCAAGGCGCGCACGGTCAGCATCGGCGGCCTCAATCCCGACTATCCGGGCGACCAGTGGCATTTCGCGCTGTCGCGCATGACGGTGGCCTGCCGGGCCTACGGGCTGCGGGCTGTCGACGGGCCGTTCGGCGATTTTTCCGATCCGGAAGCCTATCTGGACGCCGCCAGGCGCGCCGCGGCCCTTGGCATCGAGGGCAAGTGGGCCATCCATCCCTCTCAGATCGAGCTTGCCAACGAGGTGTTCTCGCCACCGGCCAAGGAGGTGGCCCGCGCGCGCCGCATCATCGAGGCGCTGAAGGAGGCGGAGGAACAGGGCAAGGGTGCGGCGGCGCTGGACGGCAAGATGATCGACGCCGCTTCCGAGCGCATGGCCCGCAACGTGCTCGTCGTCCACGAAGCCATAGAGCGTGCTGCGCAGGCAGCCTGAGGGAGGTTCAAGATGGATATCCACGAATACCAGGCCAAGGAACTGCTGTCGCGCTATTCGGTGCAGATCCCGCGCGGGGGCCTTGCCTACAGCCCCGAGCAGGCCGCCTATCGCGCCAGCGAGATCGGTGGCGGCAAATGGGTGGTCAAGGCGCAGATCCATTCCGGCGCACGCGGCAAGGCAGGCGGCATACAGATCTGCAGCTCCGATGGCGAAGTGGCGAAAGCCGCTGAATCGCTGCTGGGGCGCAAGCTCGCCACCACCCAGACCGGCCCGAAAGGCAAGCTCGTCTCCCGCCTCTACATCGAGGAGACGGTCGACATCCGCCAGGAGCTTTATCTCGGCATCGTTCTCGACCGCAAAACCGAGCGCGTCATGATCGTCGGCTCGGCGTCAGGCGGCATGGAGATCGAGGAGATCGCCGAGAAGGAGCCGGATTCCATCATTCGCGCCATCGTCGATCCCGGCGTCGGCATGCAGCAGTTCCAGGCGCGCGAGATCGCCTTCGGGCTGGGGCTCGACAACCGGCTGATCGGCAAGGCGGTGGATACGCTGATGGGCTGCTACCGCGTGTTCCGCGACTTCGATGCCTCCATGCTGGAGATCAATCCGCTGGTGGTGACCGGCGACGGCAACCTGATCGCCCTCGACGCCAAGATGTCCTTCGACGAGAACGCCCTGTTCCGCCGGCCCGAAATATCGGAACTGCGCGACAAGTCGCAGGAAGATCCGCGCGAGACCTTCGCCGGCGATCGCGGCCTCTCCTATGTCGGGCTCGACGGCAATATCGGCTGCATCATCAACGGCGCGGGTCTGGCCATGGCCACCATGGACATGATCAAGATCGCCGGCGGGGAACCGGCAAACTTCCTCGACATCGGCGGCGGCGCTTCGCCGGAGCGGGTGGCCAAGGCGTTCCGGGCCGTGCTTGCCGACAACAATGTCGAGACCATCCTCGTCAACATCTTTGCCGGCATCAACCGCTGCGACTGGGTCGCCGAAGGCGTCATCAAGGCCATCCGCGAAGTCGGCGTCGGGGTGCCGCTGGTGGTGCGGCTGGCGGGCACCAATGTGGAGGAAGGCCGCAGGATACTGGCGGAATCCGGCGAGGACGTGATCGTCGCCGATACGCTGGCCGAGGCCGCTGAAAGATCGGTCGAGGCCATGCGCGCCTTTTCAAAGAAGAACAAGAAAGCGAACTGAGGGAGGACGAGATGGCAATTCTGTTGAACCGCAGGTCGCGCGTGATCGTGCAGGGCCTGACCGGCAAGATCGGCAGCTTCCACGCCGACGAAATGCGGCGCTACGGCACCAATGTCGTGGGTGGCGTCACCCCCGGCAAGGGCGGGCAGGTCCATCAGGGCATGCCGGTTTTCAACACGGTGCGCGGCGCGGTACGCGAAACCGGCGCCGATGTGAGCATCGTGTTCGTGCCGCCGCCCTTCGCCGCCGATTCCATCATGGAGGCGGCCGAAGCCGGGATCAGGCTGTGCGTATGCATCACCGACGGCATTCCCTCGCAGGACATGATGCGGGTGAAGCGCTTCATGCTGCGCTTCCGCTTCGAGGACCGCATGCGCCTCGTCGGCCCCAATTGCGCCGGCGTCATCACGCCCGGACAGGCGATGATGGGCATCATGCCCGGCAACATCTACCTTCCCGGCCGGGTCGGCATCGTCGGTCGCTCGGGAACGCTGGGCTATGAGGCGGCATCGCAGATGAAGGCGCTCGGCATCGGCGTCTCCACCAGCGTCGGCATCGGCGGCGATCCGATCAACGGCTCGTCCTTCCGCGACATCCTCAAGCTGTTCGAGGAAGATCCCGACACCGACGCGGTGGTGATGATCGGCGAGATCGGCGGACCGCAGGAGGCGGAAGCGGCGGAATGGGCCAAGCACAATATGCGAAAGCCCCTGATCGCCTACATTGCCGGCCTGTCCGCCCCGAAGGGCAAGCGCATGGGCCATGCAGGCGCCATCATTTCCGCATTCGGCGAGTCCGCGCAGGAAAAGGTGGAGATCCTGCGCGAGGCAGGCGTCACCATCGTGCCGACGCCAGCGGCGTTCGGCCCGGTCGTCTCGGAAGTGCTTCAGGCCCAGCAGAAAGCCGCCTGAGTCCGGGTTCTTCCTTTCCGATCGAGGTAGACATTACGATGAAACCACGCATTATCGTCACCAGACGCTGGCCGGAGGCTGTCGAGAAGGTTCTTTCGGAGCGATTCGACACCACCTTCAACACATCCGACGTGCCGCTTACGCAAGACCAGCTGCGCGATGCCTTCGCCGAATATGACGCCATCCTGCCCACAGTGAGCGACAGCCTGCCGGCTGCCGCTTTCCCGGAGGGGACGGCGCGCACGCGCCTTCTCGGCAATTTCGGTGTTGGCTTCAGCCACATCGACACCGAGGCGGCCCGCCGGCTGGGCATCACCGTCACCAACACGCCGGGCGTGCTGACCGACTGCACCGCGGACATCGCCATGACCCTGCTGCTCGGCGTGGCCCGCCGGGCAGGCGAAGGCGAGCGCGAATTGCGTTCCGGCAACTGGACCGGCTGGCGGCCGACCCACATGATCGGCAGCCGGGTGTCTGGCAAGACCATCGGCATCATCGGCATGGGGCGGATCGGCAAGGCGACCGCACGGCGCGCCCATTTCGGCTTCGGCATGGATGTGGTGTTCTACAACCGCTCGAAGGTCGATGACGACGAAACCCGCACCATGGCCGCGCGGCAACTGCCGACGATCGAGGATGTGCTGGCAGAAGCTGATTTCGTCTCGCTGCATTGCCCAGGCGGCGCGGAGAACCGGCATCTCATAAATGCCAAACGGCTTGCCGGAATGAAACGCGGTGCCTTCCTCATCAACACCGCTCGCGGCGATGTCGTCGATCAGCAGGCGCTGATCGATGCGCTTCAGTCAGGCACCATCGCCGGTGCGGGTCTTGACGTCTTCGACGGCGAACCGGCCGTGCCGGAAGCCCTCAGGCGCTTGGAAAACGTGATGCTGTTGCCGCATCTGGGCAGCGCGACGGAGGAAACGCGCGTGGCGATGGGCATGAAGGTGGTGGAAAATACCGTCGCCTTCTTCGAAGGCCGCGACGTACCGGACCGGGTGGCGTGATGAAAGCCACCGCATCCGACCTGATCGCACTGCGCAGGCAGGCGCTGGACCTGTTTCACGGCGGCGTCAGCGCCTCTGACCCCGAAAAGGCCGTGTCTGAAGCGCTTGAACAGCGCAGGCACATGATCGACGCGGCCCGCCGCGTCGTCCTGATCGCCTTCGGCAAGGCGGCCTGCCCGATGATGCAGGGCGCCCTGCCCTTTCTCGGCGGCAAACTGCACGCAGCCTGCGCCGTGACCAATCCGGAAAACATGGTGCCGCTCGACGACCGCGTGATGGTGATGGCCGGCGGCCACCCGCTGCCGGACGAAAACAGCCTTCAGGCAGCGCATGTGATCGAGCAGCTTGCGGAATCGGTCCGCCCGGGCGATCTGCTGCTGGTGCTCGTCAGCGGCGGCGGCTCCGCACTTGTGTGCGCACCAGCGCCGGGAATAGCGCTAGCCGACAAGATCGCCCTCAACGACGCGCTGATCCGCTCGGGAGCCGGCATCTGCGAGATCAACACAGTGCGGCAGGCCTTTTCCCGCCTCAAGGGCGGACGCCTCGCCGGACTGGCGCGTCAGGCGAAGGTGCTTTCCCTGATCCTGTCCGATGTGCCGGGCGACGATGTTTCCACCATCGCCAGCGGCCCGACGGCGAGACCGCGTGCGGGGGATGCCCGCGCTGTCCTCGAAAAACACGGACTGAACGACGCGCTGTCGGCAACGATGCGAAAGCATCTTCAGAGCACGGCCCGCCGGACGCCTGCGAAAGCAGCGCATTTCAATCATGTCGAGAATGTCGTGATCGGCGGCAACGGCATCAGCCTGAAGAAGGTGATGGAATGTGCCGGCTCGCTGTTCCCGGCCGTGGTCAAGGCCAATGACTGGCTGTGCGGCGACGTGGCCGATGCCGCTTCCGTACTGCACAGGATGGCGCTTTATGCAGCCCGCGAAAGCGGTCCCATCGCCATCATTGCCGGTGGCGAGCCCACCGTGCGGGTGAACGGCAATGGTGCGGGCGGCCGCAATCAGGAGCTGGCACTGCGGTTCGCCGTGCTGGAGGAAGGTGCGCGCATTGGGCGCCCCTGGGTGTTCCTGTCCGGCGCCACGGACGGGCGCGACGGCCCCACCGATGCGGCAGGCGGCATTGTCGATGCCGGATCCACGGAATGGATGCGGCAGTTCGGCTGCGACCCGGACGCGCATCTGGCCAACAATGATTCCTACCCGGCGCTCGCAGCGTCTGGCGATCTTCTGCTGACAGGCGGCACCGGCACCAATGTCGCCGACCTGCAGATCCTGCTCATGCGGTAAACACCTGCCGCATACCGGTTCGGGCCGCTCACTGCCCGCTTCGGCAGCCTGCCTCCCCTTATCGGGCAGGTTCCGATACTTGCCTCCGGCCCCGGCCGGAGGCTTTTTCTTTTCCCGCACGTTCGCAGAGGACAAAGCCGCATGCAGGCGCGAACGCGCATTTTCGCCTACCCGCCAGCTACCCGGATTGCCACCCGAAGGATCGGGATTCTTACCCGTCCGGGCGTTTCGGATCGGGAGAAAAAGCGCTTTCCTCGATGCTTGAGGAACGAAAGTGCCGCATCAGGCTCCCTTCATCAGCAGACCCCGAAACGGGGCAATGAAGCAGGGGCCGCGGTGGGAGGAATGGTGCCGCTTGGACCAGATCAACAGCCTAAACCAGTCTGAAGATGCCAGGAGCCTGCTGTTCAGGTTGCTCGTGTCGGTGGTCCGGGAGCGCGAGCCCGCGGTGGCTCAGGTGCTCGTCGGACGCACCGCCATCGACGAGTTGCAGCCCCATGAACGCATCCCCGCGCTTCAGGCAACCGGGATATGGTTCCAGCTCACCGCAATCGCCAACGAGCTTCTGGCCATGCGCGCGCGCCGGGAAGCGGAAAAGCAGGGCGGCGCGGATGAAGTGGTGGGGTCCTTCGCCAATGTGATCGGCGAGATCGCCGCTGCCGGCTATCCTGCGGAAAAGGTGCAGGCCGCGCTCGATGGCCTGCTCGTCGGCCCGACGATGACCGCCCATCCTACCGAGGCCAAGCGCGTCACCATTCTGGAGATCCACCGGCGCATCTATCGCAAGCTCACCGAACTGGAACAGCAAAGATGGGCGCCGCGCGAGCGCGCCCAGTATATCGATGATCTGCGGGGCGAGATCGAACTTCTGTGGATGTCGGGCGAGCTGCGCCTTGAGCGGCCTTCGGTGGCGCATGAGATCGCGTGGGGACTGCATTTCTTCCGGGAAGTGATCTTCGAGGCCACGCACAAACTTTATGAAACGGTCGAGGAAGCGCTGGCGACCCATTATCCGGGGAACGCCGTGCCCGTACCGTCCTTCATGCGCTATGCCTCATGGATCGGCGGCGACCGTGACGGGCATCCCGATGTGACGGCAGAAGTCACCGCTTATGCACTTAGCGAATGTCGCCGTGCTGCCCTCGACTGGTACATTTCGCGGCTCGGCCGTCTGGTGGCCATGCTGAGCGTCAGCGCCAGAGTGGTGGACATTCCGGATGATTTTCGCGCCAGCCTCGATGAGGCTCTGGAGCGCAGCGGCGACGCCACAGCTGTCGCGGCGCGAAACTCCGACGAGCCTTTCCGCCAGTTCTGCGCAGCCATGCTGGAACGGCTTCTGGCCACCCGTGGCGAGGGTGCCGGCACGCCCTACCCGCGCGCGGAATTCTTCGCCTGCGATCTGCGGGTTCTGGAAAGCGTGCTCGCCAAAGTGGGAGGCAGACAGGCGGCGCGCCGTTTCGTGCGCCCTCTGATACGACAGGTCGAAACCTTCGGTTTCCGCACCGTTTCGCTCGACATCCGGCAGAATTCTACGGTCGTCAATCGGGTTCTGGCCGAGCTGTTCGGCCTGATCGATCCGGCCGGCGCGCCGCAACCCGGCAGCTTGCAGTGGAGCGAACGCATCCGCGCAGCACTTAACAGCGGCGAGCGTCCCGAAATCGACCGCGCCGCCCTGTCGCCCGAGGCGACCGAGATGCTCGACCTGCTCGCCGTCATCCGCGAGGCCCGCGCCGGCTACAATGACGGTGCGGTCGGCGCCTTTATCCTCAGCATGACGCAATCGCGCGACGACCTGCTGGCCGTTTATCTGCTGGCGCAGTATTGCGGGCTGGCGACTGCACCGGACGGCAGCGGCACCATTGCGCTCAGGGTCGTACCGCTGTTCGAGACCATCGCGGATTTGCGGGCGGCACCGGAAATTCTCGACCAGCTCCTGAACGTGTCGATCGTCAGCCGTTCGGTTCGCGATCACGGTAATTGCCACGAGGTGATGCTCGGCTATTCGGATTCCAACAAGGATGGCGGTTTTCTGGCATCCAACTGGGAACTCAGCAAGGCGCAGAGGCAGATCGCGGACCTCGCCACGAAGCGCAAGATCAGGATCGGCTTCTTCCATGGCCGGGGCGGATCGGTCAGCCGGGGCGGCGCTCCGACAGGACGCGCCATCGCCGCGCAGCCGGCCGGCACGGTGGGCGGCATCATGCGCGTCACCGAACAGGGAGAGGTCGTCTCCTCCAAATTCGCCAATCGCGGCACCGGCCTCTATCAGCTCGAAATCCTTGCCGCCAGCGTCTTCGCCCACAGCGTGAAATCCCGCGACGAGGAGGAGCTGAAGGCCGTCCCCGAATACACCGAAGCGCTGGAAGCGCTGACCGGCATGTCGCAGGCCTCCTATGTCGGCCTCGTCGGAGAGCCCGGCTTCATCGACTATTTTAATCAGGCAAGCCCGGTGGAGGAACTGGCGCTCCTGAAGATCGGCTCGCGGCCCGCCCGGCGCTTCGGCGCGCGCGGCCTGTCCGATCTGCGCGCCATTCCGTGGGTGTTCGCCTGGAGCCAGAACCGCCATCTGCTCACCGGCTGGTACGGAATAGGCAGCGCCCTCAACTCCTTCGTGACGGTGCGCGGCGATGCCGGGCTGGAACTTCTGCGAACCATGTTCGAGCGGTTCCGCTTCTTCCGGCTGGTCGTCGATGAGGTCGACAAGGTGCTCTACCAGACCGACATGGAGATCGCCCGGCTCTATGCCGAACTGGTGCAGGATCGCGAGGTCGCGGACCGCATCCATGCCAAGATCGCCGCCGAATTCGCGCTGACCTGCCAGATGATCGCCCGGGTCAATGGCGGCAGGACGCTGCCGGAGCGCTTCCCCGCCTTCAAGCGGGACTTCGACCGCGTGCGACCTCAGATGGACAGCATTCACCGGCTTCAGGTGCAGCTGCTGCGCGAAGTGCGCGCGGGCAACGCGCCGAAACGGGCGGTCAATTCGCTGCTTTTGTCGATCAACTGCATATCGGCCGGTCTGGGGTGGACCGGCTGACGATTTCGCACACCGACAGGTGATGCAAGGGAGGGTTATCATGGACGTCAATATTCCCAACAGGCCGGGCACCGGTAGCTCCAGCCGCTTCTTCCGCAGCGGCATTGCCGATACCGATCCGGCCGTGAACGGCGCGATCATGCGCGAGCTTGGCCGTCAGCGCGACGAGATCGAGCTGATCGCATCCGAGAACATCGTCTCTCAGGCGGTGCTGGATGCGCAGGGCTCGGTGCTCACCAACAAATATGCCGAAGGCTATCCGGGCCGGCGCTACTATGGCGGCTGCGCCTATGTGGACGAGGTGGAGGAACTCGCCCGGGAGCGCGCCCGCGCCCTGTTCGATTGCAGCTATGTGAACGTGCAGCCCAATTCCGGCAGTCAGGCCAACCAGTCGGTGTTTCTGGCCCTGATGCGTCCCGGCGACACCTTCCTCGGCCTCAACCTTGCCGCCGGCGGCCATCTTACCCATGGCGCGAAGGCAAACGTGTCCGGCAAATGGTTCAACGCCGTTTCCTACAGCGTGCGGGAGGACGATCATCGCATCGACCTCGACGAGGTGCGCGATCTTGCCCTCAAGCATCGGCCCAAGGTCATTCTGGCGGGCGGTTCGGCCTATCCCCGTGTCATCGACTTCAAGGCGTTTCGCGAGATCAGCGACGAGATCGGTGCGAAGCTGTTCGTCGACATGGCGCATTTCGCGGGACTGGTGGCGGGCGGCGTTCACCCCAATCCGCTGGCGCACGCCCACGTCGTCACCACCACCACCCACAAGACGCTGCGCGGGCCGCGCGGCGGCATGGTGCTGTCGAACGACGAGGAAATCGGCCGCAAGATCGATTCCGCCGTCTTCCCCGGCCTGCAGGGCGGGCCGCTGATGCATGTGATCGCCGCCAAGGCCGTGGCCTTCGGCGAAGCGCTGACGCCGGCCTTCAAGGGCTATGCGGCAACGGTGGTGGCCAATGCGAAGGCGCTGGCAGAAACGTTGGCGGATGGCGGCGTCGACATCGTCTCCGGCGGCACCGACACACATCTCATGCTGGTCGATCTGCGCCGCAAGAACCTGACGGGCAAGGATGTGGAGGCTGCGCTTGGACGCGCCCACATCACCTGCAACAAGAACGGCATTCCCTTCGATCCGCAGGGCCCGACCGTCACCTCGGGCGTCCGGCTCGGCACGCCCGCCTGCACCACACGCGGCTTCGGCGTGGCGGAATTCCGCGAGGTCGGCGCGATGACCATGCGCGTCATCGACGGACTGGCAGCCAATGGCGAGCAGCGCAATGCGGCAGTCGAAACCGAAGTGCGCGAGCAGGCGCAGGCGCTGGTCCGCAGATTCCCGATCTATGAGTGAGGCAACACCGTTCTGGCCGGGCAACGGCTCTTCAATGAAGGAGGTCTGTATGTGCGCATATCATGTCTACGAAAATGCACCGCTTGGCAGCCTGATCCGCTTTTGCGACGGAACGCCGAGGCCGGCCGAGGAACAGGCCGCCGAAGTCGAGGCGTGGGAAAAGCGCAACGGCACCGGGCTGCTGGCGATGAAGGACCCTTCGCCGGAACTGCGCAGCTGGGTGCCGCCGACCTCGATCACGCTGCGCCTGTCCGCCGTGGACGGCAACGCGGCTGACGACGGCGGTCTCTCGCTGACGTTTTCGGTGGACAGCAATCTTCGCTTCGAAATTCTGGCAAGGCCGTCAGCGGGCACGTTTCGCGTCTTGCGCGGCAGCGGCAGCGCCGTCGAACTGCTGGGCATCGCCGGCGATCGCGCCGAAGCGCAACACTATCTGCGCGCCTGTCCGGCCAGTGCCGGATTGCGGGTCGAAGAGGAGACTGCCGACAATCATGCCGCGGATGCGGTCGAAGGCCGCTCGGCGTCGGTGCGGGTGGCCATTCCTCGCCCCACGACCCGGCCTGACCGGCTGCGGGTGAGCGGCTGATCCTGTGCAAAAGGGGGCATCGCACCATGGCGCTGCCCCCTGAAACGCTACTGCGTTTCCCGGAACACCTCGCTGATGGTCTTGATCTCCCCAGCTTCCTTCACCCGGTAGCCGGGCAGCGTGGTGATAGCAGCGTGAAACTCCGGCCCGCGCATGACCGAAAGTACACACTGGACGGCCTCCAGGTCGAGAATCTGTTTGTGGCAGACGAACACATAATCCTCGGTCAACAGCCGCACGAAATCGAGATCGAACTGGCGGGCGGCCGCTTCGACGCCGAAGGCGACGTCCGCGTAGCCGCTGGCGACATAGGCGGCGACCGCCGCATGCGTGAACTCGGAATGCTCGTAACCATTGATACGGCTGCCGTCGATGCGATGGCGGGCAAGAAGCTGGTCGAACAGAAGCCTTGTGCCGGAATCGGGATCGCGGTTGACGAAGCGGATCTGCGGATCAACGAGCTGCCTCAGCTCCGCGATGCCAAGCGGATTGCCGGGGCGCACCATCAATCCCATTTCGCGCGTGACGAACGATATGACCCGGTGCGTCCTGGTGTCGAGCAGCCCCTTTGCCGCGACGATCGCCTGCTTTCGCAATTCGCCCTGCGGCAGATGCATGCCGGCCAGATCGCAACCGTCATGCACCAGAGAAACCAGCGAACTCTGGTTGCTGACATAGCGGAAATCGACATCGATATCGGCTTCGAGGCTCAGCAGTTCCCGCAGCTTCGGCACGGCAAAGCCGTGGCTGGCGTGAACGCGCAGCACCAGCGGTCCCTGCGTGAGCATCTGGTTGACCTCTGTTTCCAGCTCCTGCGACAGGTTCTGCAACAAAGGCCGCAGCCGCGCTTCAAGCCTCTGCCCGGCCCAGACCAGCTTTTCACCGAACGGTGTCAGTCTTGTGCCGCTGCCCTGCCGGCGCACGACCAGCGGCGTGTTGAAGAACTCCGACCATTTCTCGATCAGGTTCCAGGCATGGCGATAGGAAACGCCGGCCCGGCCGGCGGCGGCGGCGATCTTTCCCGACGCACGGATCTCGGCCAGAAAATCCAGCATGATCTGAAGGGACTGCGCATCCTTGCGGCGGCGAAACCGCCAGACAGGTTCGATTTCAATCTCGATCATGCTTCCTCCCAAGCATTTCGTGACGAAACTCATATTGGCAATTCAGATCATATCTTGAACTTTCCTATTAGGCAATAAATTTCATATTCACGAAATTCATCACAGCAGTTACTGTTGAATTCCCATGCACTCCATGGGCCACGACAAGATTCAAAATATGAATCAAAGTACATATTATGGGAGGTCCGATCTTGCTGAACCGAGTTTCCGACGACGTACAAAAGCTGCTGATAGACGGGGTCCGCGTTCCTGCATCTTCCGGACGCAGCTTCGAGACGCTGAACCCCGCCACCGGCGAGGTTCTGGCCAGGGTGGCCGAGGCTGACGCGGCCGATGTCGACGCCGCCGTGCGTTCGGCGCGCGCCGCCTTTGAAGGCTCATGGGGGCACATGAAGGCCAGCGAGCGCGGCGCCCTGCTGCTGAAGCTGGCTGAGCTGATCCGCCGCAACGAGGACGAGCTGGTGCAGCTCGAAAGCCTGGATTCGGGCAAGCCCGTTTCGGCCATCCGCCGCCAGGATCTGCCGGCGGTCATCGACACCCTCACCTACTATGCCGGCATGGCCGACAAGATCAACGGACAGGTCATTCCCGCCCGTCCCGATGCGCTCACCTACACCGTGCGCGAACCGCTGGGGGTGGTCGGTGCCATCATCCCGTGGAACTTCCCGCTGATGATCGGCATGTGGAAGATCGCGCCGGCGCTCGCCTGCGGCTGCACGGTGGTGCTGAAGCCGGCGGAAATCACGCCGCTGACCGCGCTGCGCATCGGCGAACTGGCTTTCGAGGCCGGCTTCCCGGCCGGTGTGCTCAACGTCGTTCCGGGCTTCGGCAAGGTGGCCGGGCAGGCGCTTGTCGATCATCCGGACGTCGACAAGGTGACCTTCACCGGCTCGCCGGTGGTCGGACGCCAGATTCTGCAAAGCTCGGCCGGCAACCTCAAGCGCGTGACGCTGGAGCTTGGCGGCAAGTCGGCCAACATCATCTTCCCGGATGCCGATATCGACGCAGCGGTGAAGGCCGCCAGTGCCGGCATCTTCTTCAACACGGGCCAGGTCTGCTCGGCCGGCTCGCGCATTCTCGTGCATCACAGCATCCATGACGAGGTCGTGGAACGGCTGGCCGCGCGGGCGCAGACGACCCGTATCGGCAATCCGCAGGACACGTCGACGGGCATGGGCCCGCTGGTGTCTGAGGTGCAGATGAAGCGCGTGCTCGACTATATCGAGATTGGCCGCAACGAAGGCGCCGCGCTCGTCACCGGCGGTTCGCGCCACGGCAATGCCGGCTATTTCGTGGAGCCGACGGTGTTCGCCGGCGTGCGCCACGAAATGCGCATCTCGCAGGAAGAGATCTTCGGCCCCGTGGCGGCTGTCATTCCCTTCCAGGATGAAGAGGATGCGCTGCGCATCGCCAACGGCACGGTCTACAGCCTCGCCGCCGGCGTGTGGACCGGGGATATCGGCCGGGCGCATCGTTTCACCCGCCGCCTGAAAGCGGGCACGGTCTGGGTCAACACCTACGGCCCCACCGATATTCGTCTGCCATGGGGCGGCGCGCGTGACTCCGGCTTCGGCCGCGAGCATGGCGAGGCAGCGATCGACAACTTCACCGAACCCAAAGTCGTCTGGATCAACACGGGCCGCTGAAGAAGTCGCCACAAGCACTCCGTGCGGCTTTGCATTCAAAGCCGCATGAAACCAGACGGTCAGAGCATTCCCGCGCTTCGGGAACAGCGGAAATGCTCTGACCTTAACCGATCCATCCGCCGTCATTGCCGGCCGGGTCTGCCGCCTCCTGCGTGCAGCCTTCGGCGAAGCACGGCCGGTCTTTGCCTGAGAACCGAGGAGGAAAAGCATGCGCATTGCAATTATTGGCCAGCAGGCCTTCGGTAAGAGTGTACTGGAAGCCTTTCTGGCCCGGGGAGACGAAGTCGCCGGCGTTTTCTGTGCCCCCGAAAAGCCGGGCGCGCGTCCCGACCCTTTGCGGCTGGCCGCCGAGGAACTTGGGCTGCGCGTGTTCCAGCTCCCAAACCTGAAAAGCCCGACTGCCGAAGGCGCGTTGCGCGCGCTCGATGTCGACCTTGCCGTCATGGCCTATGTGCTGCAGTTCGCGCCGCAGTCTTTCGTCAACATTCCAAGGCATGGCACCATCCAGTACCATCCCTCGCTGCTGCCGAAATATCGCGGTCCAAGTTCCATCAACTGGCCGATCATCAAGGGTGACACTGAGACAGGCCTCACCATCTTCCGCCCGACTGACGGGCTGGATGAAGGCCCGGTCATCCTCCAGAAGCGCGTTGCCATCGGGCCGGAAGACACGCTCGGCACCGTCTATTTCGACGGCCTGTTTCCGCTCGGCGTCGAAGCGATGCTGGAGGCCGCCGACCTCGTGGTCGAAGGACGTCACACCGAAACCGTGCAGGACGAGGACGCGGCTTCCTATGAAGGCTGGTGCCGCGATGCCGAGGCCGGGATCAACTGGAGCGCGCATATCGACATGATCCACAACCTCATCCGTGGTTGCGACCCGGCACCCGGCGCATGGACGACCGTGCTTGGTGAAAAGGTGCGGCTGTTCGAGGCCAGAAAGCATTCGGTGCGCCGCTTCGGCGACGTTCAGGGCAAGCCGGGCGAGATCGTGGGCATTGCGGAGGAAACGATCACCATATCCGTGCAAGGCGGCACGGTGGAGATCGCCAGGGTGCGCACAGAAGCAGGAAAGAAGATGTCGGCAGCGGCATTCGCGAAATCGCTGGGTCTTTCGACCGGCGACAAGCTGGAATCGCATGCAGCGCCCGATCTCGCGGCGGCGTCAGGCCAGTAGCCGCTGGGATTTTCTGCCGGCGCCCGCATATTCCAGGGTGTCATGACTTTGCAGGCGGCAGGGACGCGGAATTCCGTATCCCTGCCCCTTTTCATTTTGCCTTGCCTGAACAGGCCCTGACCTGTGCTGCGGGCATCGGCCCGAATGTTGCAATCGCCCGCCTTCCCCTTCTTCCCCGGTGGGGCATTCCGGTTTCCGGGCGGGCAAAGCTGACGATCCGGCCCTTGCCCTTTATTCTGCTTGCGATACATGCCATTTCGTTGTCCGGTTGCCTTGTCCCCCGCGTCCACTTCTGGCCTGTCGAACGCAACAAAAGGCTTCATGCGATAACCAATGTTTAGAAAAATGTCGTACAGGTCACAGGCTGTACGGATACGCAGTGGCATGCGTGGCCCGCGCAGCGGAAGAGAACGGGAAGACAATGAGCATCGACGCCGCACTGATCGACAGCGCCAACATATTCGAGCTGGCGCCAATCTCCCTGTGGCTGGAAGACTACAGCGGTCTGCGCAGGCAGTTCGACATATGGCGTGCCGAGGGTATTTCGGATCTGGGCGCCTTTCTGAGGGAAGACACCAGCCGCCTCGATCTGTGCACCAGCCAGATCCGCGTGCTCAAGGTCAATCGCAAGACGCTCTCGCTGTTCGAGGCCGATGACGTCGATCATCTGGTGGCGAACCTGCATCGCATTTTCAATGCCGACATGCTGGAGCCGCACATCGGGGAAATGGTCCAGCTCTGGAACGGGTCGGACCATTTCAGCAGCAACACGGTGAACTATTCGCTGGGCGGCCGGCGCATCGATATCCAGCTCAAGGGCCGCATACTTCCCGGCCACGAGGAAAGCTGGGACCGGGTTCTGCTGGCCATCGAGGATGTCACCGCGCGCGAGGATGCGCTGCGCGAACAGGATCGTCACAAGCAATATGCACAGGGGCTTTTCGAGCACTCGCCCATTTCGCTGTGGGTTGAGGATTTCAGCCGCATCAAGCAGTTGATGGATGATGTGCGCCAGCGCGGCATCGTCGATTTTCGCGTGTTCACCGACGTGCACCCCGAATTCGTGCACCAGTGCCTCAGCGAGATCCGGGTTTTGGACATCAACAACGATACGCTCACCCTTTTTCTCGCAGACGACAAGAAGACCCTGTTGCAGAGCCTGCCGCAAATCTTCCGATATGAAATGGCATCGCACTTCCGCGAGCAGCTTATCGACCTGTGGAACGGGATCCTCTTCCAGAGGCGCGAAGTGGTGAACTATGCGCTCGACGGGTCCGAGCGCCATGTTCTCATGCAATTCTCGGTGCTGCCGGGACGCGAAGACGACTGGTCACTCGTGCAGGTGGCGCTGACCGACATCACCGCCCGCAAGAAGGCCGAAGCCTATCTGGAATATCTCGGCAAGCATGATGTGCTCACCAAGTTGCACAATCGCGCCTATTACGTCGATGAACTCAACCGGCTGGAGCGCAAGGGCGAGGCGCCGGTTTCGATCATCATTCTCGATCTCAACGGCCTCAAGACCGCAAACGATCAATGGGGCCATGCCGCAGGCGACGGATTGCTGCGCCGCGTTGGCGAAGTGCTCAACGAAGCGGTGACACAGCCCGGTCATGCCGCTCGGATCGGCGGCGACGAATTCGCTGTCGTTCTGCCCTACATGGACGAACGCGGCGCCGAGGCCGTGGTCGATAACATCAGGCGGCTTATCGGCATCAACAACCAGTATTATTCGCAGATGGAACTGAAACTTTCCCTCGGAGCAGCCACGAGCCTGCCGGGCGAGAAGCTGGAAGCTGTCGCCAGACGGGCGGATCTTCTCATGTACGAAGACAAGCGCGCCCATTACTCGGCCGCCAGCCCTGACCACATCTGAGTTTTGTCCCGCGCGCCGGCTTCGGCACGCGGGGCCTGACAAGAGACCTGCTCCGCGGCCTGTCAATCGTCGCGGAACCCTGTCCGCGCCGGTTCGATGTCGGTCTTCGACACGCCGTTGTCGCGGTTGCACCGGCGAACGCCCCGACCCCGGCGCATGATCCTGCCTGTTGGCGCCCTGAGGCGCACCGGTTTCCTGTACGGCGCGCAAGTCGCCGGCAGCTGCCGGATGGTGATGATCTGCGGGGAGGACGCGGATGGACACGATGCCATGCAGGGGAGCGCCTGCTTCGGCCGGAACGGTTTTCCGTGATCGGGAGGAGCCGGAATCTCACCCGGGATTTACAGCGAACAGCTGCGCTGCGGTTTCTTTTCCACATGCCGGCAGAATGCACGCCGCAGACCTCGCAAAGGCAGGCGAACGCTGGCGATGGCTCCTGCGGCAAGGCTCCCGGAAAGCGTCCGGCGCAACCTGCCGGAAAAGATGCCCGCCCGCATTTGTGCCTTTGCGGGTGGACATCGGTTTTTCAGTACGATATAAAAATTGCAACAAGCGATCGCGCCGGGAAAGCAATACCCGAGCGCAATCGCTTATTTTTTCGCGGCCGGATGTTATTCTTGGCTTTTCTTATAACAGAGGAGATTTTACTCGCCAAGCCAAGCGGGTGCTCTATTGATTATGACTTCAACGACCGAAAAAAACGGATCGAATGGACATTCCGAAGTAAAACTTCGACTGAAGAATGTTTATAAAATCTTCGGAAGCAACGTCAAAAACGCTCTCGAAATGACGAGGGCTGGCAAAAGCAAAACCGAAATCCACGCAACCACCGGCTGTACGATCGGTGTCGACGATGTCAGCTTCGACATCATGGATGGCGAGATCTTCGTCATCATGGGCCTTTCAGGTTCCGGCAAGTCGACGCTGCTTCGCCTTCTCAACCGCCTCATCGAGCCCACCTCGGGCGTCATCGAGGTCAATGGCGAAGACATAACCAGGCTGTCGACACGCGACCTCATCGAGCTTCGCCGCCGCGACATGAGCATGGTGTTCCAGTCCTTCGCCCTGCTGCCAAACCGCAATGTGCTGAACAACGCCGCGTTCGGGCTCGAAGTGTCCGGCGTCGGCGAAGCTGAGCGTACGCAAAAGGCGATGGCAGCGCTTGAGGCCGTCGGCCTCAGGGATTACGCCATGAGCCGGCCGGACCAGCTTTCCGGCGGCATGAAACAGCGCGTGGGGCTTGCCCGGGCGCTGGCCAGCGAGCCGACCATCCTTCTGATGGACGAAGCCTTTTCGGCGCTTGATCCGCTGATCCGCACCGAAATGCAGGATGAACTGATGCGCCTGCAGGCCGAGCACAGCCGCACTGTCATCTTCGTCAGCCACGACCTTGACGAGGCCATGCGCATCGGCGACCGCATCTGCATCATGCAGCACGGCAAGGTGGTGCAGGTGGGAACGCCGGACGAGATCGTCTCGCAGCCGGCCAACGACTATGTGCGCTCCTTCTTCCGCAATGTGGACGTCTCGCAGGTGTTCAAGGCCGGAGACGTGGCGCGCCGCACCCAGCTGACCCTCGTGGATCGGCGTGGGGCTACCGCTGCGGCGGCACTTGAGCAGATGTCGCAAAGCGACCGTGACGTCGCCATCGTCGTCGGCCGCGACAAGAAATATCATGGCATGATCAGCCAGGACGTGCTGGTCCAGAAGATCAGGGCGAAGGATGCGGACCCGTATCGCAACGCCTTTCTTCAGGATGTGACGCCCATTCCCGCGGGCGAGCCTCTTTCGAATGTGCTGGGGCTCGTTGCGGCGAGCCGCTGGCCGGTACCCGTGGTCGATGAGCGGGGGCGCTATGTCGGCTCCCTCAGCAAGTCGTCGCTTCTGGAAACGCTCGACCGCGCTGGCTGAGCCGAACCGAAGGGAAACTACATGGACTTCGATTTCAACGTCGGCCACGGTGCCGACGTCACCGTCAACTACATACTCGACAACTTCACCCCGGCGCTCGACGGCATCGCGGCGGCGATCGGTTTCGTCACCGGCGGTCTGCAATCGTTGCTCACCGGCACCTCACCGCTGGTCGGCATTGCAATCCTGACCCTGCTTTCGCTGTGGCGGGTTGGCTGGAAGTTTGCACTCTTCACGATAGTGTCGCTGGCGCTGGTCAATCATATGGGCCTGTGGCACAGCACCATGCAGACGCTGTCGCTCGTGCTTTCCGCCACCGTGATCGCCGTCGTCGTCGGCATTCCTGCCGGCATCGCCATGGCCCGCTCGGACCGGGTGGCCGGCCTGTTCAGGCCCGTGCTCGACCTGATGCAGACCATGCCGGCCTTCGTCTATCTGATCCCGGCCGCCATGTTCTTCGGCCTCGGCGCCGTGCCCGGCACTATTGCCACGGTGATCTTCGCCATGCCGCCGGTGGTGCGCCTGACCAATCTGGGCATCCGGCAGGTTCAGGAAGAGCTGGTCGAGGCCGGGCAGGCTTTCGGCTGCACCCCCTCTCAGCTTCTGTTCAAGGTGCAGCTGCCCAATGCCCTGCCCTCCATCATGGCCGGCATCAACCAGACGATCATGCTGTCGCTGTCGATGGTGGTCATCGCCTCGATGATCGGCGCCGGCGGACTCGGCAATCATGTTTTGACCGGCATCCAGCGCCTTGACGTGGGCGCCGGTTTCGAGGGCGGCCTGGCCGTCGTCATTCTGGCCGTGGTCCTCGACAGGATCACCCAGAGCTTCGGCAAGGGCGGTTCGGGCTTCCTGAGCCTCCTTGCCTTCCGAAAGGCGGGGGACCGTTTGCAGGCGTCAGCGCCGGCCAAGGTTCCGGCTGCCGATGACAAGCAGCGGTCAGCCGCCGCTTGAGCTCCGAAAACAAGAAGGAGAAGATATGATCAGGAAACTTACGCGCATCGGCCTTGCTGCCCTGATGGCGGGCAGCATGGCAACGGCCGCCCTGGCGCAGGACGGCAAGCCGGTGAAAATCGGCTGGGCCGCATGGTCCGACGCGGAATTCGTGACCAAGCTTGCCGCGAAGCTCATCGAGGACGAACTCGGCCAGAAGGTCGAGCTGGTTCAGACGGACGTGGCGCCGCTTTATCAGGGCGTGAGCCGCGGCGACATCGACGCCATGATGATGGCGTGGCTGCCGGAAACCCATGCCGACTACTTCAAGCGGATCGAAGACAAGGTCGATACGCTCGGCACCATCTATGACGGCGCCAAGCTTGGCTGGGTGGTTCCCGACTACATCCCCGAGAGCGAGATTTCCTCGATCGAGGATCTGGGCAAGGCCGAGGTGAAGGAAAAGCTCGGCGGCGAGGTGCAGGGCATCGATCCGGGCGCCGGCCTGACCCGTCTTTCCGAAAAGGCGATCACCGATTACGGCCTCGACTACAAGCTTCAGATTTCCAGTGAAGCGGGCATGCTGACCACGGTCGACCGCTCCATGCGCACCGAGAAATGGTTCGTGGCCACCGCATGGAGCCCGCACTGGATGTTCGGCAAGTACAAGCTGCGCTACATCGACGACCCCAAGGAGTCGCTCGGCAAGGCGGAGCACATCGACATCCTCGCCCGCAAGGGTTTCAAGGATGACAACCCGAAGGTGGCCGAACTGCTGTCGCGCATGAAGGTGGAGATCCCGGAACTGGAAGCCGCCATGTTCGATGCGCAGGAGACCTCCTATGAAAAGGCGGTCGAAAAGTACATCTCCGAGAACCCGGACAAGGTGAAGGAGTGGGTCGGCGCCAAGTAAGCCTGACCCTGTCAAGCCCGGTCACGGGAACGGACGGCAGGCTCGCCTGCCACCACGCCTGAAAGAGGCCGCCGCGAAACAGTCGCGGTGGCCTTTCGCGTTCAGGCCCGGTCGGCAGCCAACTTTTCTAAAGCGTGTCGCGATCTTTCAGATTCGCTCCTCACGCTTTAAGTTCTTGTTTTTGCGCATGTCGTTATCCCGAAACCGGCTCCCACTCTCGGGCGACATGCGTTAGCCGCGGCTGACGAAAACGGGCGGTATCTCGATACGCGCGTTCTGCGGCGCGCCCTTTTCTATGATGTCGAAAACGGCCGCCAGCATCTGCGGCACGTCCTGACGCACCATCTCGATGTCGTCGGCAAGCAGTGCCGCGAAGGGATCCCAGTCGAAGCAGCCCATCACCGGCGCACGGCCCTCGTAGTGGCCGGAACGGCGGATCCAGCGCATCACCCCCTCAAGGGAAATCGTGGAGTTGACGAACATTCCCTGTGGCAGAACCCCTTCCCGCTGCGCCAGCGCGCCAAGCGCGCCTTCGGCCTTTTCCGGCGCATAGCCGCAGGCCAGAATGTGGTTTTCGTCCACCTCGATCCCAACCTCCTCATGCGCCGCGCGAAAGCCGCGGATACGCTCGCTGGTGTTGTGGTCGTTCCCGCGCCCGCCAATGAACAGCAGCGGCAGTGCCTGTCCAAGCCTTTGACGGCAATTGGCCAGAATACGGCGGGTCAGTTCCCGCGCACCCGCGAAATTGTCGGAGATGACCGACGGGGCATGTGAGCCGGGAAGATCGAGATTGAGACTGCGTACGCCGGCCGGCCCACACAGATCGGTGATGCGGTCGGGATTGGTGGCGCCGGTCGAGATCAGCCATTCGACCTGATAGGAGAGCATGGTGCGCGCGGCCTCCATCTCCAGGTCGGGATCGCGGCGCGTGCAGGTGATGATCGGAAACAGATCGCGTTGGCGGGCCATCGCCTCGAAGGTTTCGACGATGGAGCCGAAATAGCGGTTGTCGTATTTCGGCACGATCATGCCGATAATCCGGGATTTCTCCCGGCGCAGCAGGCTTGCCTGCATGTTGACCGCATAGCCCTGCTCCTGGGCCAGCCGGGTGATCTTCTCAGCCAGCTGGCTGCTGATCCGGCGCTTCTTCCATGTGCCGTTGAGCACCGCACTGACCGCACTGGCCGAGGTGCCGGCCAGTGTCGCCAGATCGTAGATGGTCGTCTTTCTGGTCGGCTTGCCGCCATCCATCAGAATTCTCTCCTCTGTGGCCGCTTCGCTTCCCCCGCGCCGCCGCCATCTCCTGCGCTTTTCACCTGCGAGGCGGTGCCCGCCATGCACAAGACGCAGCGTAAAGCTCTTATCCACCCCGTCTGATTTGCGCCAGCTTGACATCAATATCTGAAGGTGGCAATTTTTGCTTCATCGATTGAGCTATCATGCACAATCGATGAAGGCGGTTGCATATCGAAGACCGATCGGGAGGCGTTCGGGAGTATTCTGAAGCTTGAACCGGTGCATGTGCCACGTCGTGGAGCAGTCCCGACACGTTGCGCATGAGGCTCCCGGCCTTTGACCCGGTCCGTGCCGGTTTCAGGGCATCAACTTCCCGGCACGGGTTTGTCGTTTACAAGGAGGACACCATGAATTTCCGCACTTTCCTGATGGCGACGGCTGCCGCCGGCGTTCTGTGCATGGCGCAGGCGCGGGCAGATGAAGCCGCCACCGTCGCGTTCCTGATGCCGGATCAGGCATCGACGCGTTACGAGGAGCATGATTATCCGGGCTTCAAGGCAGAGATGGAAAAGCTGTGCGCGAGCTGCACGGTCATCTATCAGAACGCCAATGCCGACGCCTCGCTCCAGCAGCAGCAGTTCAACTCGGTGATCGCGCAGGGCGCCAAGGTCATCGTGCTCGATCCGGTCGACTCCGCCGCCGCTGCCGGTCTCGTCGAGATCGCCCATTCGCAGGGCGTCAAGGTCGTCGCCTATGACCGACCGATCCCGGACAAACCGGCCGACTACTATGTCTCCTTCGACAATGAAGGCATCGGCTACGCCATCTCCAAATCGCTGGTCGACCACATGAAGGCGAATGGCGTCGAGGACGGCGCGGGCGTGCTGCAGGTCAACGGCTCGCCGACCGACGCTGCCGCCGGCCTGATCCGCGACGGCATCCATCGCGGCCTGAAGGAATCCGGCTTCGAGACGCTGGCCGAGTTCGACACGCCGGAATGGGCGCCGCCGAAGGCGCAGGAATGGGCTGCCGGCCAGATCACCCGCTTCGGCGACAAGATCAAGGGCGTGGTTGCCGCCAATGACGGCACCGGCGGTGGCGTCGTTGCAGCCTTCAAGGCCGCCGGCGTGCAACCCGTTCCTCCGGTGACCGGCAATGACGCCACCATCGCCGCCCTGCAGCTGATCATCGCCGGCGACCAGTACAACACCATCTCCAAGCCTTCGGAGATCGTTGCCGCTGCCGCCGCCAAGGTGGCTGTGCAGTTCGTGAAGGGCGAGACGCCCGAAGCGAAGACCACGCTCTACGACACGCCTTCGGAACTGTTCGTTCCGGCAGTGGTGACGTCTGAGAACATCAAGGCTGAAATCTTCGACAAGGGCATCCAGACCGCTGAGCAGGTCTGCACCGGCGAATATGCCGAGGCTTGCAAGAAGCTCGGCATTACCGAGTAATATGCCTGTGCCCGGCCGGCTCCGGCCGGCCGGGCTTATCCTGCCAAGCAGAGGCCATTCAAAGATGAACCAGCAAGCCGGCGCAGGCCCGCAACCGGGCAGCCCCATCCTTAAACTTCGCCAGATCTCCAAGAATTTCGGAGCCGTTTCGGCGCTGACCGACATTGATCTCGATGTTCATGCCGGCGAGGTGGTGGCGCTGGTCGGCGACAATGGCGCTGGCAAATCGACGCTCATCAAGATTCTGGCCGGCGTGCATCAGCCGTCCTCCGGCACCATCGAATTCTGCGGCGAAACCGTATCGCTCGACAGCCCCGGCCGAGCGCTGGAACTGGGCATCGCCACGGTGTTTCAGGATCTTGCGCTATGCGAGAACCTCGACGTCGTCGCCAATCTGTTTCTCGGCCATGAACTGTCGCCATGGAACCTCGACGAGGTGGCCATGGAGGTGAAGGCATGGACGCTCCTGCGCGAGCTTGCCGCGCGCATCCCCTCCGTTCGCGAGCCGGTCGCTTCCCTGTCGGGCGGTCAGCGCCAGACGGTCGCCATCGCCCGCTCGCTGCTGCTCGACCCCAAGATCATCATGCTGGACGAACCCACCGCAGCCCTTGGCGTTGCCCAGACGGCGGAAGTGCTGAACCTTATCGAGCGGGTGCGCGATCGCGGCCTCGGCGTCATCATCATCAGCCACAATATGGAAGACGTCCGCGCTGTGGCTGATCGCGTCGTGGTGCTGCGCCTTGGGCGCAACAATGGCGTTTTCAGCCCGGACGCCACCAACAACGAACTCGTCACCGCCATTACCGGCGCCACCGAAAACGCAGTGTCGCGTCGCCGCGCCCGTCTGGACGCTGGCAATAAAACCGACGGCATCAGCGGGGCAAGCGCATGACCACGCCAGTTTCCACCAAACCCTCATCCGAAAAGCACGCCACCGCAGAAGCGGCGCTCGACCGTTCCGACGAGCGCGTGCGCCACGACGAGAGCATTGGGGGCATGGTGCGCAGCTTTTTCGCGCGTGTCCGCACCGGCGATCTCGGCATGCTGCCAGTCGCCGTCGGGCTGATCGTCATCTCCACCGTGTTCAGCATCCTCAATCCGGTTTTTCTTGCACCCAACAATCTGGTGAACCTGCTGTTCGACAGCGCCACCATCGGCGTCATTTCGCTCGGCATCGTGTGCGTGCTGCTGCTGGGCGAAATCGACCTGTCGGTCGGCTCGATGAGCGGACTGGCCTCGGCCATCATCGGCGTCCTGTGGGTCAATGCCGGCTGGCCGATTGCCGGCGGCATTGCCGTCGCACTTGCTGCCGGAGCCGCGATGGGCGCGCTCTACGCCATGCTCTACAACAGGCTTGGCATGCCGAGCTTCGTCGCCACGCTGGCTGGCCTTCTGGCCCTGCTTGGCCTGCAGCTTTACATTCTGGGTCCGACCGGCTCCATCAACCTGCCCTATGCCTCGCCGCTGGTGCGTTTCGGACAGGTCATGGTGATGCCGGCCTGGACATCCCATCTGCTGGCGCTGCTTCCCGGTGTGGTGATGGTGGTGCTGGGCCTGCGCAACCGCGCCCGCCGCCATGCCGTCGGCCTTTCCTCGCAGCCGCTCGGCGCGCTTGCCTTCAAGGCCGGTCTGTTCACCGTGGTGATCCAGTTCGCCGTCTACTATCTCAATCTGGGGCGCGGCGTGCCGTGGATGTTCGGCCTGTTCGTGGCGCTGGTGGTGGTGCTGGACTATGCGCTGACCCGCACCCGCTGGGGCCGCTCCATGTTCGCCGTCGGCGGCAATCGCGAAGCCGCACGCCGCTCCGGCATCAATGTGCGCCGCATCTACATGTCGGCCTTCATGCTGTGCTCGACGCTGGCAGCGCTTGGCGGCATTCTGGCCGCCTCCCGCCTTGCCTCCTCCAGCCAGCAGGCCGGCACCGGCGACGTCAATCTCAATGCCATCGCGGCTGCCGTCATTGGCGGAACCAGCCTATTCGGCGGCCGGGGCAGCGCCTATTCCGCCCTGCTCGGCATCATCGTCATTCAGGCCATTTCGAACGGCCTGACACTGCTCAATCTCAGCTCTTCACTGCGCTACATGATCACCGGCGCGGTTCTGGCCATCGCCGTCATCGTCGATTCGCTCGCCCGCCGCTCCCGCGTCAGCCACGGCAGAGCCTGATCCACAGGAAGGAAACATCATGGCGGAAATCATGAAGGGCAAGGTCGCAGCCATCACCGGAGCCGCATCCGGCATCGGCCTCGAATGCGCCCGCACCCTGCTGGCCGAAGGCGCCACGGTGGTGCTGATCGACCGGGCCGCGGACCGTCTCGAAACGCTGTGCGCCGAGCTTGGCGAACGCGCCAGACCGCTGGTGGTCGACCTTCTTTCGCCGTCAGACGTGTCGGGCATGCTGCCGCGCATTCTCGAGGCTGCCGGGCGTCTCGACATTTTCCATGCCAATGCCGGCGCCTATATCGGCGGGCCGGTGGCCGAAGGCGATCCCGACGCCTGGGACCGGATGCTCAACCTCAACATCAACGCCGCGTTCCGCTCGGTCCATGCGGTGCTGCCACACATGATCGCGCAGAAGAGCGGCGACATCCTGTTCACCAGCTCCATCGCCGGCGTGGTGCCGGTGGTGTGGGAGCCGATCTACACCGCCTCGAAATTCGCCGTGCAGGCCTTCGTTCACTCCACCCGCCGTCAGGTGGCGCAGCATGGCGTGCGCGTCGGCGCGGTTCTGCCCGGCCCGGTGGTGACGGCCCTGCTCGACGACTGGCCGAAAGCCAAGATGGAGGAGGCGCTCGCCAATGGCAGCCTGATGCAACCGAAGGAAGTGGCCGAAGCCGTGCTGTTCATGCTGTCGCGCCCGCGCAACGTTACCATTCGCGATCTGGTCATCCTGCCAAACAGCGTCGATCTGTAAGGGGTGAAGCCCCACCCCTTCGTCCATTTTTGCGTATTGAGAGTGTCCCCATGAGCACGACGACCGGCGCCCCCGCGCCGCGCGATGCGGCCCAAACCAACCGCTATGTGATCGGTGTCGATGTCGGCACCGGCAGTGCCCGCGCCGGCCTGTTCGATCTCGAAGGCCGGATGCTGGCCACTGCAAAACGCGACATCACCCTTTATCGCGAAGCGGGATCGATGGTCGAGCAGTCGAGCGCTGAAATCTGGGATGCCGTCTGCGCCAGCGTGAAAGAGGCTGTCGCGGAAGCCCGTATCGATCCGGCCGCCGTGGCCGGCATCGGCTTCGACGCCACCTGCTCGCTGGTGGTGCTGGGCAAAGGCGGAACACCGCTTGCGGTTGGTCCCTGCGAAGATGCCAGCCGCGACATCATCGTGTGGATGGACCACCGCGCCACAGAACAGGCAGAACGCATCAACCGGCTCGGCCATCCGGTGCTGCGCTATGTCGGTGAGCGCATTTCGCCGGAAATGGAAACACCGAAGCTCTTGTGGCTGAAGGAGAACCGGCCGCAGATCTTCGACGCCGCATGGCAATTCTTCGACCTCGCCGACTATCTGACATGGCGCGCCAGCGGCGATCTCGCCCGTTCCATCTGCACCGTCACCTGCAAATGGACCTATCTCGCCCATGAACAGCGCTGGGATGAAAGCTACTTCCGCAAGATCGGCCTCGATGTGCTTGCCGATGAAGGTTTTTCGCGCATCGGCACGCGCATCGTCGAGCCGGGCACCGCGCTCGGCAGCGGCCTGACTGAAGAGGCTGCAGCGGCCATGGGTCTCGTCGCAGGCACGGCCGTGGCCGCCGGCATGATCGACGCGCATGCGGGAGGCATCGGAACGGTCGGCATTGGCGGCGAGCCGCAGCGCAACCTCGCCTATGTCTTCGGCACCTCCTCCTGCACCATGACCTCGACCAGCGAGCCGGTGTTCGTTCCCGGTGTCTGGGGCCCCTATTATTCCGCCATGGTGCCGGGCATGTGGCTGAACGAAGGCGGCCAGAGCGCGGCCGGCGCGGCCATCGACCGGCTCATCGCCATGCATCCCGCCCACGGCGCAGCGAAAGCCCGCGCCGATGCGAAAGGTGTCGCCCTTCCCTTGCTGCTCGCCGACCTCGCCCTTGAGCATGCCGGCACCGCCACGGAGGCCGTGCGGCTGGTGAAGGGGCTGCATGTCGTGCCCGAATTCCTCGGCAACCGCGCCCCCTTCGCCGACCCCGAGGCGCGGGCCGTGATCGCCGGTCTTGGCATGGAAGACGATCTCGACAGCCTCGTCGCGCTCTATGTCGCCGGCATCTGCAGCATCGCTTACGGGCTGCGGCAGATCATCGAGGTTCAGGCCGAAGCGGGTGCCTGTGTCGAACAGGTGGTGATCAGCGGCGGTGCCGGACAGAGCGATTTCGTGCGCACCCTGCTGGCGGAAGCCGGCGGCAAGCCGGTGGTGGCGCCGCGCACCGAAGAGCCGGTATTGCTGGGCTCCGCCATTCTGGGTGCGGTCGCCGGCGGCGCCTTCGCCACGATGGGCGAAGCGATGGCGCAGCTTTCGGCTTCCGGCAGCGTCCATCAGCCCGCGACAGGCGCCATCGCCGATCTGCACGCAGAGCGCTACGCAGCCTTCAAGGCCTTGCAGCTGGTCTACCGCGACATGCGCGCCTGCTGAAAGGGGATGCCCCGGCATCCCCTTTGCGATTTACGATTTGCCTTCAGGCAAGGCTTCAGATCCGCGCCTCGATCAGGAACGGCCCTTTTCTTGTCAGCGCCGTCCCGAACAAATCGATGAATTGTTCTATCGTGTCGGCACGGGCAGCTTCCACACCCATGCCGCGCGCGATCAGGCACCAGTCGAGGTCGGGCGAATCCAGATCGAGCATGCGCCGTGCGTTGCGCCCAAAAGTGTTGACGCCGACATTGCGCATTTCGCCCTGCAAAATGGCATAGGCACGGTTTGACAGGATGACGGTCACCACGTCGAGATTTTCGCGCGCCTGCGTCCACAGGCCCTGCACTGTGTACATGCCGCTGCCGTCGGCCTGCATGGCCACCACCTTGCGCTCAGGACAGGCAATGGCGGCACCAACTGCCAGCGGAATGCCTTCGCCGATCGCGCCACCGGTCAGCGGCACATGATCATGCGGAACCAGCCCCGGCGACAGCGCCGTCAGACGTCCGCCCGAGGTAATCGCCTCATCGATCAGGATCGCGCCCTCGGGCAGGGCACGCGCCACAGCCACCGAAATGCTGTCCGCATCGAGCACGCCATTCGGAGCAGCGATCTCGCGCTGGTTGAAACGACCGGCCACGAATGGAGCATCGCCACGCACGCCGATTTCGGCGGCAAGCGCCTCAAGCGCGCCGGCCAGATCGTGCTCATGCTCTGCAAGCTGGATGACCTCGCAGTCGGCCGGCAGCATCGCGCCGGGCTTGCCGGGATAGGCAAAGAACCCGACCGGCGCATGCCCGCCGAGACAGATCGCCACTTCGAATTCGCGCAGTGCCTGCACCGCCTGATCGACATTGTAAGGCACCGGCCGGGCCGCAACCCTGCCGGCACCCCGCGCGGTGCGGTCGGAGGTCTGCGAAAACAGCGCCGCACCGGTGGCAGCCGCGATGCGCCCCGCGGTTTCGAGGGCACCGGCGCGCAACGCCCGGCCGGCCAGAATGATGACCGCGCGTCTGCCGCTGCGCAGCGCCGCGCTTGCAGCGGAAAGCACGTCAGCCGAAATGGCGGGCGGTTGTGGCAGGGTTACGGGGCCGAGCGTTTGGGGCTGCACCTCGCCCCACGCCGCGTCCGCCGGCAGGATGAGCGTCGAGACACCGCGGCGCATCTGCGCCTCGCGATAAGCCTCTTCCGTGCGCGTGCGCACTCCGGCGGCGCTTTCGATACGGCCAACCCAGTGCGACATGGGCCGGGCAAGGCCTTCGATATCACTTGTCAGCGGCGCATCGTGCCTCAGATGATAGGTGGCATGGTCGCCCACCACATTAACCATGGGCGTGCGGGCGCGGCGGGCATTGTGCAGATTGGCAAGACCGTTGGCGAGCCCCGGCCCCGTGTGCAGCAGGGTGGCGGCAGGCTTGTCGGCCATGCGCGCGTAACCGTCGGCGGCGCCTGTCACAACGCCCTCGGCCAGACCCAGCACGCAGCGCATCTGCGGCTTGCGATCAAGCGCGGCAACGAAATGCATTTCGGAGGTTCCCGGATTGGCGAAGCAAACGTCAATGTCGTTCACCAGAAGCACATCGCAAAGCATGTCGGCCCCGTTCATATCTTCCCTTTCATCATTCATTTCATCAGGCGGGATCCGGCCGGGGCTGGCCCCTACCGCCTCTCAGCCGTGGCTGACGGCCCGGACAGGTGCCGTTGTTCAGAAATAGTCTGACGTTGGCAAGGATCACTGCCCCTGAGGCAGATGTACCAGCCCTTCTTGGCGCAGCGGTCGCCCTGATCGCAGCCGCAAAGGCACGGCCAGCCTGCACACTCCTACCTTCACAGGGATGACAGCTTGCAGCCCCGGCGTTCACGCCCACGCCGGGGAGGACATCAGGCATCGACAGCAGCAGGACGCTTCTGCGCGGGGATCGGACTAACTCCAGTCGGCGGAAGGCATGGGCTCCAGACCGGCAATATCAGGCGACAATGCCGTTCCGAATCCGGAAGCTGCGAGCGAGCCGATCCCGACCCTGCCACCTTCGAGCTTCAGCCGGACAACACCGTTCTGGAGATGATAAAGGTCGCCATGCGCGGCCAGAAAGGCCTGCGCTTCACCGTGAGGGCGATTGCCGAAGCCATCTATGAAGTGATGGGCATTCTTCTCGACATGGGTGAGCCCCAGCCAGCTGACCAGTGCGAGATCCTGCTGCAGGGAAATGCCGGGCTCGCATGTCAGGTCTTCAGCGGAGAGGAAGTAGCGCGCCGCGCCGTCGCCGTTCCAGGCCTGAGCCCGGGCGGCGTTCAGTATCGACTTGTAGAAGCCCTTGCAGGTCTTCGACGACACGCCCGTATAGCCGAGCGCGCGGGCTGTCGGGAACGCATCCAGCCCACCGTCCGATTCATCGATGATCACCGGAATGCGGTCGGCAAGACGGTCCACCGGCTCTGCCAGCGCGCGGTCACGCCGCACCGGCTGTTCGAGGCACAGGAGAGCCTTGCTGAACCGGCACAGCGCCGGATCGGCTTCCATCCGCGCAAAGAATGCGGCAATGGCCTCACCATCGGCGAACTGTTCGTTGCCGTCGAGGGTTACGCGGTAGTCGATGCCGCTTTGGTCCAGCAGCGCGGCGATCCGGCCGAGCCGGTCCAGATCCACTTCCGCATCACCGCCGATCTTGATCTTGTAATAACGGCAGCCATAGGTCGCGATCACTTCCGACAGCGTCTCCGGCAAACCGTCATTGACGCGGCTTTCCTGATCGCCTGGCACCAGCGGATCGACCAGCCCCACGGTGTGGCGAATGTCCATGCCGGATGCGGGATGATGCGAGGCAAGGAAGGCATCGAGATCGAAGCCATCCAGCTCCGGCACCAGCGGCCCCGTATGCATGCCCGCCAGATTGGCAGACATGGCCTGCGCAAAACTCGTGCCCTTCGCCCGGCACAGGGCATCGAGAATGGCGCGGTCGAGCATCGCCATGCCGAAGCTCGCGATCAGCGGATTGAGCGCCTGCACGGCACATGCGTCATTGAGGTCGAAGTAGCTGGTCTCGAAAAGCCCGTACGCCGTTTGCAGGCCGGAGCCGAGGCGTGCCTCGGCGGCCAGCTCGATGGAGCGGCGCAGTTGGTGATGGTTCTGGTCATCGGTGAGCGAGGGGTTCTTGTCGAACCATTTGGCGCTCAGCGCCTCTGCCGCCCAGCCGGTGGCTTCCTGCCCGTTCTCCAGACGGATGCGGACCGAGACTACCGCCTGCCGTCCACCCGTCGCGGTCTTTATGCCGAAGCGAAACGGGATGCGCAGCCGGTAAGGCCGCTCGTAGCAGCAGACGTCGACGACCCGGAGCCGTACCGTCATGCCGGCACGAAGCGCGGGTCGTCGCCGCTCTGACGGCCGGTGAGCATGTCGTAGATCTTCAGCGACAGCGCGCCGAATTCCGGCGTGATGCGGCTTTCGACGGTGCGCGGTCGCGACAGATCGATATCGAGCACGGTGTCGATGCGTCCCGGACGCGGCGACATGATCACCACCCGATCCGAAAGGAACACGGCTTCCGGAATGGAGTGGGTGACGAACAGAACGGTCTTGCGGGTATCGGAAGCCTCGCCCCAGATGCGCAGCAGTTCCAGGTTCATCTCGTCACGCGTCATCGCGTCGAGAGCACCGAACGGCTCATCCATGAGCAGGAGCTGAGGGTTCAGAAGCAGCCCACGGCAGATCGCGGCGCGCTGTTGCATGCCGCCCGAAAGCTCGCGCGGCAGCTTGTTGGCGAATTCCTTCAGCCCGGTGAGTTCGAGAAGCTGCATGGCCCGTTCGCGGTAGTTGCGCGGGTTGAGGCCTGCCAGTTCCGCCGGCAACAGGACGTTGTCGAGGATGGTACGCCATTTCAGCAGCACGGCGGCCTGAAACACCATGCCCACATTGGGGATCGGCTTCGTCACCCTCTGGCCATCCACCATGATGGTGCCGGCGCTGCGCTCGCGCAATCCGGCCACCACGCGCAGCAGGGTGGATTTTCCGCAACCGGACGGGCCGACGAGCGAGATGAACTCGCCCTGCCGAACCGCCAGATTGATGTCACGCAACGCCTCGACCGGCCCCGATGCGGTGCCGTAGGTCATCGAGACCCCGTCGAGCTGGATGGAAATATTGTCCACTCTGTCTAGCCTGTCTTCAAAGGTTATTGAACGTCGAACGGAAGCTCAATCTTGGTCAGGAACGTGTCGTCATATGCGTCCGCGCAATCCACCTTGGTGGGCAGGCCCATATAGGTGTTCACGAGGTCGACCGATCCGCACATCTTGTCCTTGTCGATGGCGCCGATGCCGTTTTCCTTGAAGGTCTGCGTCTTCATCAGTTCGAAGCCGAGATCCATGTTTTCGCGCAGCGCCACCACATCGATCTCAGGCACGGCCTTCTTGTAGATCTCCATCGCGCCTTCAGGATCGTTCATGACATCCTGCCAGCCCTTGTAGGCCGCTTCCAGAAAACCGCGAAGCGCTTCGGGCCGGTCCTTGATGGTGGCCTCGCTGGTCATGATCGACATGGCGTATAGCTGGAAATTGTAGTCGGCCCAGTTCAGCGTCACGGCATTGCCCTTGCCGACGGCCTTTTCCGCCAGCGGCAGGCCGGTCGTGTAGTCCGACACCGCATCGGCGCGCCCTTCCGCAAGCGCCACATATTTGGCCGAAGGTTCGATGTTCACCCATTTGATGGAGTTGGGATCGATGCCGTTGGCATTGGCGAAAGCCGGCCAAACCAGACGCTGGCTGTCGCCGGGAGGTGCGCCCACGGTCTTGCCAGGCAGGTCGGAGGGCTTGGTGATGGGAGCGGAGGCCTTGGAGAAGAAGTTCATCGGCGTGCGGTCGAAGATGATGCCGACAACCTTCACCGTGGTTCCCCGCGCCCGCGAGCCGATGACGACTGCGGCATCGGCAAGACCGGCATCGGCGCGACCCGTGTCGACCTTGGCGATGGAATCGCCGGAACCCTTGGAGTTCTCGATCACCACGTCGAGGCCCTTCTCGGCGAAGTAGCCCTTCTCCTTGGCCACCCAGTAGGCGGCATGGTCGCCAACCGGGAACCAGTTCAGCGCGAAGGTGAATTTCTCGTTGGCCATGGCCGGTGCCGCAGCAAGTGCTGCAACCATGGCCGTTGTGATCATCAGTGCAGTCTTCATCCCGTTCGCTCCCATTTTTGCGGTTATCGGATGGTGACAATAATTCCGGCTCAGGCGTCTGTCCCCTCGGCCCATGGCGCCAGATAGCGCGACATCAGCCCGACAGCCGCGAACAGCAGCAGACCGATGATCGAGATATAGATGAGCGCGGCGAAAGCCAGCGCGGTGTTCATGCTGCTCTGGCTGGTCACGATGACATAGCCGAGACCAGTCTGCGAAGCGACGAATTCGCCGACGATTGCGCCGACGACGGCGGAGGTCGCCGTGACCTTCAGCGCCGACAGGATATAGGGATAGGCGTTCGGAATGCGGATCTTGGCGAACACCTTCCATTTCGGCGCACTGAAGACGCGGCCGAGATCGATCATGTCATGATCGATCTGTGAAAGACCAACCGCCGTGTTGATGACGACGGGGAAGAAGCCGATCAGCGCGCCCATCAATATGTTGGGAAGAATGCCGTAGCCGACCCAGATCAGGAACAGCGGCGCGATTGCCACTTTGGGAAGCGTGTTGAGGAACACCAGAAACGGCATCAGCGCCCGCGAAAGCACCGGCGACCAGGCGATCATCGTGCCGAGCAGAACGCCGCTGGCGGCCGCCAGCAGGAACGCGCCCACGATGGCAAGGCCGGTGGCCCAGATATGCCCCCACCAGTCGATCGAGGTGTCGAGCATGGCGTCCAGCACCGAGCGCGGGCTTGGAAGCAGATAGGGCTTGATCTCGCCCCAGCTCACGGCCGCCTGCCAGATGGCCATGATCGCCAGGAAGAGAACGATGGCGGGCACCAGTTCGAGAAGTTTCTCGCGCAGCTTCGCCATCGGATCAGTCCAGCCAGCGCGAGAGATTGGCGCGGACGAAGTCGTCATCCGCGAGGTCGGCATGCAGGCGGCTGACGCGGGTCAGCTCTTCCGCCTGCCCCGGCGAAAGCCCCTCTTTCGGATCAAGGCACCAGATGCCCTCCAGCAGGCCCTGCCGGCGCAGGATCTCGTGACAGCCAGCAATGCAGCCGTGGAAGTCGTTGACGACGTCGAAGAAGGCGCTGTTGCAGTCGGTCACCCGGGAATCGAGCGCGAGCATGTCGGCCGAAACCGTATCCTTCGCCGCTTCCGCGCGACAGCGTTCGAAGATTTCGACAGCGCCTTTCGTCCACACCGACCAGTGGCCGAGCAGGCCGCCCCTGAAGCGCAGCGTGACGGGCTTTCCGTCGCGCATCACGGTGAACGGCGTCACCAGATCGAGCACGATGTGATCGTCATTGCCGGTGTAGAGCGTGACCTTGTCCTCGGCCCCAGCATCGACGATGCCGCGCACCACATCGACGGTGCGATAGCGGTTGAAGGGAGCAACCTTGATCGCCACCACATTGGGAATGGCGGCAAAGCGCGCCCAGAAATGCGCCGACAGGTGCAGGCCGCCGACCGCCGGCTGCAGATAGAAGCCGATCAGCGGAATCTCTGCCGCCACCTGCTCGCAATGCGCAATCAGCGCATCCTCGCCCTGGCCCTTGAGGGCGGCGAGGCTGAGCAGGCCGGCATGGTAGCCGAGCGATACGGCCGCCTTCGCCTCATTGACTGCCTGCGCGGTCGGACCGGCAAGTCCGGCAACCATGACCAGCGTGCGGTCGGTCCAGCTTGCAGCCTCATCTGCGGCAAGCGACAGCACCCGCTCATAGAGCCCGACTTCGCGAATGGCGAACTGGGTGGTGTGCACACCCACCGCCAGACCGCCGGAGCCCGCATCGAGATAGTAGCGCGTCAGCGCCCGCTGCCGGCGCTCATCGAGCTGGCGATCGGCATTCAGCGCCAGAGGGTGGGCAGGAATGACAGTCCCTTCGCGCAGAAGGTCCATCGCAGCCTGCCGGGCCTGAGGAGTGGCTTTTCCGGTCATGTTCAGAACGCTCCGCTCCGGGCTTCGAACTTGGTGGGCTTGTTATAGGCAATTTCGCCGCGGGCAACCCAGTCGGCGGTCCAGTCGAGCATTGCCGTCAGCGGAACCGACGGGTAACCGAACAGCCGGTTGGCCTGCGCGGTGTTGGTGAGCCAGGCGGTGGTCGCCTCGGAACCGAACAGGCGCGGCTCGACGTCAAGGCGGTTCGCCAGTTCATGGACCAGCCAGCGCACCGAAAGGGTTTCCGGACCCGACACATTGATCGGGCTGGTGATTTCGGTGGAATGAGCCAGACAGCGCAGCGCCTGCGCATTGGCGTCGCCCTGCCAGATCACGTTGACGTGCCCCATCAGCGACAGATCGATCTGGGTCCCGGCCTTGACGCGGCTGGCGAGATCGTAAAGCACGCCATAACGCAGATCGATGGCGTAGTTCAGCCGGAACAGCCGGCCGGGCGTGCCGTGAACACGCGAGAAATGCTCGAACATACGCTCGCGGCCAAGGCAGGACATGGCATATTCGCCGCGCGGCTCGGGCGGCGTCGTTTCCAGCGCGCCCTGCTGCAGCACATCCATCAGCGGATAGATGTTGCCGGTGGAGAAGGCGACGATGCGCGAGTCGCGATAGGCATTAGCGACCAGCGCCGGCGAATGGGTGTTCATCGCCCAGGTCAGCGCCTGATTGCCTGAAGCACCGAACTTCATGCCGGCCATGAAGATCACGTTGCGGGCCTTGGGAAGCGCGTTCACCTGCGCCTCGTCCAGCAGATCGGCCCTGATGGTCTCGACGCCCCAGGACTCAAGCTGCGCCTGCAACTCGGGCTCGCTGAAGCGGGCAACGCCGATCACCCGCTTTTCGGGTGCCGCACGCTTGGCCATGCGCGCCAGCGTTGGGCCCATCTTGCCCGCAACACCGAGGATGATGATGTCACCGTCGACCGAGGCCAGATCGCGCACCAGAGCGGGCGTTGGCCGGGTCATGTATTCTTCGAGTTCCTCAACGGAACCGAAGCTTTCGGGCAGCGCGGTGGCGGCCAGACCGGAATCATTGGCGATTGTCTGATGCAAGATCGGCTCCCTCATGTTCTTTTCTTGCCGATGACATTATCCGCAGCGAAAGAAGATTTCAACTATTTGGTTGAATTTTTGCCGGAAATTTTACGTCGCAATATTTCAATTGTTTTTCAATGAGTTAAATCTCGATAGAGCATTCCTCACCGACGCCACGGATGGCCACAGATGTGGTTCCATGGCGACACAGCCTGCATAGCCATCCTCCTCCAGCGCCCTCACCTGACCGGCCCAGTCGACGTCCCCGTCGGCCAGCAACTCCCATGAATTGTCGGCATGGACGCGGGCGTCCTTGAAGTGGACATTGCGGACCAGATGACGGCAGGCGGCATAACCGTCCGGCCAGGGGGTGTCGCCGTCGATCAGCGCGTTGGCGGGATCCCAGTTGATCCCGATCGGTGCGCCGGTGGCCGCAATCAGGGCAGCTGAAAGCGCGCCCGTATTGGCCCAGTGGCTCTCCTCGTTCTCGATGATCAGGGATACATTCGCACTCTGCGCCAGTTCGGCGGCGTGGGCGAGCACATCCGCGACCCGTCCGGGCGCACGTCCCGAAGGCCGGCCGCCGCGGTGAAAACTGAAGGCGATCAGGTGCTGCGCACCGCTGGCCACGGCGAATTCCAGTGATTCCGGCAAAAGCCGTTCGACATGGTCGCGCAGCAGCGCCTCTGCATCCGCCCATGCATCGTGGAACTCGCGGTCCATCCACGCCAGATTGGAGCTTTGCGCAGAGTCCGGCGGCAGGGGAATCTTGAAGAGCCCCGGAGAGATGGCGCTAATGCGCACATCGAAGTCACGGATCGCCCGCAACAGCCGCCGCCGTTGCGTCGGGCTCAGGCGCGGCACGCGGGCATCGTGCATGCCGCGCAGCTCGAAATGCCGCACGCCCCATTCCAGACCGAGCTCGAAGGCGGTTTCGGGCGAATCCGACAACTCGTCGGTAACGATGGCGGGAATCATGATCAGGGCGTCCTCCGGCATTTGCATCCAGAGGGTAGACCGTCACCGGGGGCGTTTTCAACTATTTGGTTGAATCGAGGATCGGTAACGACCAACTCACGCTCTGCAACGCCGCTGGTCGGCCCGCGCCGGGGCGCATGCACGACGGCATCAGGGCCGCAGACCCGCCAGCGTCAGCGCAACGATATGGTCCCGGTAGACGGAAAGGGCTTCCGGCGTGGAAAGATCCCGCCCGAAAATCGCCGACATGGTGACGCCGTTGGCGAAGTAGAAAAACGTCATGCCCGCGATCGAGATATAGAGGTCGAGCGGATCGATGCCCTTGCGAAACACGCCTTGCGCCTCGCCTTCGCGCAGGGTCGCCCCGATCATCTCGATCAGTGGCGAGTTCGTGCGCTGAAAAGCATCGGAGTCCCTGACGTGGGGGCCGCCCAGCGCGTTCTCGTCGGCCAGCATGCGAATGAATTCCCGATGCCGCGCCAGATAGCTGAGCGAGAAATCGATGAGGCGCACGATGGCGTCCTGCGGGGGCAGCGATCGCAGATCGAGGTCTTTTTCGCGCAGGCGTATCTCGGTATAGGCTTCCTCAAGCGTGACGCGGTAAAGGTCGTCCTTGCTGCCGAAATAATAATAGACGAGCTGCTTGTTCAGACCGGAGCGGGCGGCGATGCTGTCGACACGCGCTCCGTTGAAACCTTTCTCGGCGAATTCCGCCCGCGCTGCGTTCAGAATGATCTCGCGCGCATTTTTACCCGTCTTATGAGCGGCGCGGGTTTGAGATTTCGCCATTCACAGTCCGCATTGCAAATTCTGTTGAAGTACCGGATTTCCTGCAGCCGTCCCGCCTCCAGTCAATGAAGCCGTCGGGCAAACTGAACCTTATGATAGCCATTCTTTCAGCATTTCGTAAGAGCGCCGCGCCTGTTTAAAGACAGGCCGGATATAATTCCACGCTGGACCCGAAATCATTCCCACACAGCAAAGGGTGGTTCCGGAAGATCTCGCAAGCCACGTCAGCTGCCAATCTTCCGGCCAGCAGGAAGTTGCTTGGCGTGCTCTTTTTCACGATCGAAATGACATTGGCAGGGAATAAAACCAGTCGGAGGAAATCATCCGCCGGGCAGGATGGTGGCGAGCGTATCGCCTGCCATGAGCTCAGAACCGGGTTTCGCTTTATGCTGCAGGATACCATCTGCAGGCGCGGCAATCCGCATTTCCGCTTTCATCGCCTCTATGATGGCAATCGCATCACCCTTGCGAACGCGGGCTCCGTCGTCAATAAGCCACCGCTGCAGAATGGACGGCATCGGTACGCCGACTATTCCCCCCCCGGCTTCCTGTGAGGAGGAAGCCTCGTCCGCGCCATCCGGCGAAGCCGGGGCAGCAGCAAACTTCCCCCAGAACGCAGCCGGCAGAGCAAGCTGATGGCGCTTGCCATCAATTTCAATGTAGGTGCGCACCAGATCGTCTTCCTGGGCCTCGACCCGGGGGGCGGGAGGCGGCAGGTCGAGTTCGGTTTCGATCCAGTTGGTATGGACGCCAAAATGCTCGGCAGACGTAAAAGCCTCTTCCTCAAGCACCGCGCGATGGAACGGCAGGACTGTCGCTATTCCTTCGACCTGAAATTCCAGCAGGGCGCGTCTGGCTCGATGAAGCGCTTCCTCACGGGTGGAAGCGAAGACGATGAGTTTTGCAAACAGTGAATCATAGAGCGGCGGGACAATTGATCCGGCTTCGACGCCGCTGTCGAGCCGCACGCCGGGTCCGGAGGGCGCGCGAAACCGGGTGATGCGTCCGGGCGTCGGCAGGAAACCCCGACCCGGATCTTCCGCATTGATGCGGAATTGAAAGGCGTGCCCCAGCGGCTCCGGCGTTTCTTTCACACGCAGCGGCAGCCCGTCGGCGATACGCAACTGTTCAACGACGATGTCAATGCCGGTCGTCACTTCCGTGACGGGGTGTTCGACCTGAAGGCGCGTGTTCACTTCGAGAAAGGAAATCAGTCCGTCGCGCGACAGCAGAAATTCCACCGTGCCCGCCCCCACATATCCGGCAGCGGAACAGATTTTTCGGGCAGCGTCGTGGATCCGCTGCCTCTGTTCTGCGCTCAGGAACGGGGCTGGCGCTTCCTCGACCAGTTTCTGATTGCGGCGTTGCAGGGAACAGTCACGCGTTCCAAGCACCAGAATATTGCCATGGCTGTCGGCCAGAATCTGCGCCTCGACATGGCGGGGCTTGTCGAGAAATTGTTCGGCGTAGCAGTCACCACGCCCAAAGGCTTCGGTTGCCTCGCGAACCGCGGACTCAAACATGTCGCCGACGTCCGCAAGCGAGCGGGCGACCTTCATGCCCCGCCCACCACCGCCGAATGCAGCCTTGATCGCAATCGGCAACCCGGCACGCTCAGCGAAAGCGACAGCTTCCTTTGCCGAAGAAAGGGGACCATGGGAGCCGCGGACCAGCGGAGCACCGACACCGGCTGCAATGCGGCGCGCCTCGATCTTGTCACCCAGCATGCGGATCACATCCGGTGAGGGCCCTACCCAGACCAGCCCGGCGTCAAGCACCGCCTGCGCGAATTCAGGCCGTTCGGAGAGAAAACCGTAACCCGGATGGACGGCATCCGCTCCCGAGCGCGCCGCAATGTCGATGATCTTGTCGATGGCGAGATAGGTATCCGAAGCGCGCCCGGCACCCAGCGACCATGCTTCATCCGCATATTCGACATGAAGCGATGCGGCGTCAGCGTTCGCATAAACGGCAACCGATTCAATCCCGTAGTCGCGCGCTGCACGAATGATGCGCAGGGCGATTTCGCCTCGATTGGCGACGAGCAGCTTCTTCATTGCTCAATGATCCTCGCTGACGAGATGAAAACGGATCGACGCGCCGGGCGGGATTTGCGCCACAAGGTCGAGATGGTAGCGAGCGACCACAGCAATCACAGGATAACCCCCTGTCACAGGATGATCGGCAAGAAACACCACAGGCTGGCCGCTATGCGGCACCTGTATCGCACCGGGCACGGTCGGCTCCGACGGCAATTCGGCCGCATCGATACGCTCCAGAGGCGACGGACCGGAAAGCCGTTTGCCGACCCGGCTTGCCTCAGGCGTTACGCGCCAGTCCTGCGTTGTCAGGGTTTGCAATGCCGCGTCGGTGAACCAGTCATCGCGTGGCCCCAAGACGATATCCACGGTGGTCGCCTCGTTTTTCTTCGGCAGCGCTGCGGCCGGAACCGTATAAGCACTGACGGCGCGGGCCGGGCCGGGCGCTGCGCAAAGCGTTGCACCTGCCACAACGGGTTCGGGGCCAATGCCGGCCAGTACATCGCGGGAAGCCGATCCCATCACCAGATCGCAGGCAAAGCCACCGCGGATACCGAGGTAGCTGACCATGCCCTGACCGGCAGCGCCGATATCGAGAATATCCCCCGCATCGAGCGCAAAAGCCCGGCCTGTCGGCAGAACCGTCCTGCGCCCGTTATTGCCGGTCAGCACGAGCTTGCAGGGCGCGCCGGTCATGGCCAGCGTGACTGGCCTGTCGGCGCGAAGTTCAACGCCTCCGAAGACAATCTCAAGCGCCGATGCATTGGCCGCATTGCCAAGGACTTCGTTCACCGCACGAAAGCTGGCCCGATCCAGCGCGCCCGAGCGGGACACGCCCTGCGACGCCTGTCCGGGCCGGCCTTGGTCCTCCAGCATTAAAGGGCGTTCCGTGCGCAGGATCGTCACATAGGCGTCCGTCTTCACCGTTGCCGGCACGGCCCGGGACAAGGCAGGGACAATCATTGCATCGCTAGCCTCAACCTGACGGAAGCGCACCCGGTCGCCGGGCACCAGCAGGGCAGGACGTTCCCGCGCGAGGTCCCACATGCGGGTGGTGGTGCGCCCGATCAGTTGCCATCCGCCGGGGCTTTCGGTGGGATAGACGCCGCTGAACCTGCCGGCGAGCGCGACAGAGCCGCGCGGAATGCGCACGCGTGGTGATTTGCGGCGCGGAACATCCAACCCCGGATCGTCGCTGCTCATATAGGCGAAACCGGGCGCGAAACCCGTGAATGACACCGTGTGCACGGCCCCGGTATGACGCCGGATCACTTCCGCCTCGGAACAGCAGAGGATAGCGGCCACCTCCGCCAGATCCTTGCCGTCATAGACGACAGGTATCTCGACCATCTGGCCGGGCGATGTTTCCGTGCGCGTCAGTTCCATCGCGGCGATGGCTTCACGCAATCCCTCTCTGGTTGCGAACAAGTGATTGAACCGTACCAGAACCGCACGCGCCGCCGGCACCAGTTCTGTCACGCCTTTGAGCTTTGCAACGCGCAGGCTGTCGAACAGGGCAAGCGCCTGTTCAAGGTCTTCGGTTTCGACAAGAATACCGTCCAGCCCGGCAGCAAGAAAGCGCATTTGCCACTCCGGCCTCAGCGTGTGAACGAAGCAAGCTTTATGCCCGCCTCCGTGAGGTCAGCCCGCAATCTGCGGGCGATCGCCACAGCCGCGGGCGTGTCCCCGTGGACGCAGATGGACTGCGCCTCCAGCCGGATATCGGTTCCATCGACTGCCGTGATGAGCCCCTCCGTCAAGAGGCGCAACATACGACCCGCAATCTCCTTCGGGTCGTGGATCACAGCATCTGCACGCGAACGCGAAACCAGCGAGCCGTCCGGCGTGTAGGCGCGGTCGGCGAATGTCTCGCAGATCACGGTGAGGCCTTGCGCCCGCGCCTGCGCAACCACCGGCGCATTGGAAAGCGCCATCAGCGGCAGGGTGGGGTCCAGTGCCTTGATGGCGGCGATGACGGCTGCCGCCTGCCGGGCATCATGCGCCATCGTATTGTAGAGAGCGCCATGCGGCTTCACATAGGCAACGCGAGTTCCCGCCGCTTTGGCAACGCCCTGCAAAGCGCCGATCTGATAGATGCTGTCGGCAAACAGCTCAGCATCGGAAGGCTCCATGTTGCGGCGCCCGAAGCCGACGAGATCGCGATAGCCGATATGGGCGCCCACGATAACGCCCCGCTCCCCCGCGGAGCGAAGGCTGCGCAGAATGCCGGCGGGATCTCCTGCATGGAAACCACAGGCAATGTTGGCGCTTGTCACGAGAGCGAGCATTGCATCATCGTCGCCCATCGGCCAGGGGCCGAAGCTTTCGCCCAGATCGCTGTTGAGATCGATCATCGTCATCGCAAAGGCACTCCGTTGCCGCTTCCGTTCAGGCCACCAGTGGCGAGGGAAACAGGTCCAGGGAAAGGTCCTGCAGGGCGTCATAGGCGGCCAGCGCCGTCGCCATCTGTGCCTCATGCCCTGCCCGGAACGCATCGCCCTCGACGGTTTCGTCCGGATATTCGGTGATGAGGGTCATGGGAAGCCGGTGGCGGTCGTCCTGCGACATCATCACGGGAAAACCATTGAGGATCTCAAAGCCGGTTTCCCCGGCATGTCGCTCGAACAAGGCGATCTGGGCCTCATTGAAAGCCCGCAGGCCCGGCACGTCATTGAGGCGCGCCGTGACATCCGTCATGAGTTTGCGCGCCGCCTTCTCCCAGCCTTCGCCATGGCGCATGATGAGGAAGAAGCCTTTCGGAATGGTCCAGACTTCGAACCCGCGCGGCACATAGCCCGACAGAGGACGCGTCCATTCATGCGCGGGATACCCGTGGAAATTGAGATGGAGGAGAGCCGGCAGCAGCTTCTCCGCTTCGAGACGGATCGCTTTCTCGAACAGCACCTCGCCTGTGCGGTATTCAAGATCGTCGCCCAGCGCGGTGTAGCGGGCGGCATGATGCATATGGCGGGGATTGTTTCTGATCAGGCGCTGGTGAAGCGCATAGCCATCGGGATTTTCCAGAGGACAGAACGCGAAATGCACGCCTGAACGCCCCATGAGTCGGTGAGCCGCGCGCAGCGTGCCAACCGGCGACGAGGTCTCGTTGGCGTGCTGGCCCGCGGAAATGATCACGCCGCGATCCGTGCCGGGATGATATACCGCCGCGATTTCACGTCCGGCTACCGAGCGTGCGAAATAACGCCGGCCCGGTATCTTCTCCAGTTCCGCCGCGATCTGGACCTGCGACAGCGCGCGCCCCGCACTTTCCAGATCCTGCATGTGATCGGAACGGGAAGCCGCATCATAAGGGCGCAGCTCCACTGTGACGGATAGTTTCTCGCCCTGACGAATATCCGGCACGATCTGGCCCGGCTGAAAATTCCGGTATCCGGCAGGACGGCCGGAAAATTTCGCCAGCAGTTCGAGAGCCGAGAAATAGAAGTCCTCATGCAGCGCTTCACGCAACGACAGAACCTCATCGCCAACCCCGAGGTCCTCGTCGCCCGCCGGCAGGGAAACGCCGATGAACAGTTCCTGAAAGAACGGCTCTTTCTTCCACGGGCCCCCGGCAAGTGCCTCCATCGTCTGATGGAAAATCTGCTCATAGTCTGTGTCGAGCGATTGCTCTCTTCCATCGATGCGCAGCCAGCCGCAGGGCGACAGCGCCGCGTTGCCCGCATAATCCTCATGCAAGCGATTGGGAGCGGTGACTGACAGATCTTCCACGCGGCCGTCGGCGTAGGTCAGCCTGACGCCGTATACCGGCAAAGCATCGCTTTCCGGCCCTTCCATGAAGCTGAAAAGCACTTCGGGGAACATGGCGACAAGCGGATAGGTTTCGAGAAGAAACCGGCGGGGACCGGCCTGAGGATGCCGGGGAAACACGATGTCGGCCCGCACGAGCGCTTCTGTATCGATTTCGTCGCGAAAGGCGACCACCAGAGGCTTGTAGGCGGACCGGCATTTCGCGCTGATGCCGCGCGCTGAAAAAGCGGCTTCGGCGGCGCAACGGGCTGGCAGATCGTCGAAGGTCCACGTTTCCACCGTTGCGGCGGAAAGCGTTTTGGCAAGCTCTCGAAGCGTAGAGGAAAAGGTCTTCTCGAAGAGGATCAACGGCTCGTTCTCCCGGTGGGGTCCAGCAGGTCGCGCAGCCAGTCGCCAAGCAGGTTGAGGCCGAGCACGGTCAGCAGAATGGCGAGCCCCGGCACCACGGAAATCCACCATGCGGTCTGCAGATAGGTGCGACCTTCCGCCAGCATTCCTCCCCATGAGGGAATCGAGGGATCGACCCCAAGCCCAAGGAACGTCAGCGAGCTTTCGAGCAGGATGTTGTTGGCGACATTGAGCGTCATCAGCACCACGACGGGGCCAAGCAGATTGGGCAGCAGATGGCGCATGATGATGTTGCGATCCGCAACCCCGATGGCGCGGGCCGACAGCACGAACTCACGCTCGCGCAGCGACATGACCGAAGCGCGCACCAGACGCGCATATTGCACCCATTGGCTGACAATCAGCAGGATGATGGTGTTGGTGATCGAGCCGCCGACGATCGCGACGAAGGTGATGGCAAGCAGGATGAAGGGCAGCGCCAGCTGCACATCGGCAAAGCGCATCAGGATCATATCCCAGATGCCGCGATAATAGCCCGCCACCAGCCCCATGGCGACGCCCAGCACGACAGAGCCGGCAACCGAAATGAACCCTACCTGCAGCGAAATCCAACCGCCGCTGGCAACGCGTGCGAGAAAGCGCGCGGGCTATGCAGATGCGCTGACGCTGGCCGCCGGAGAACTCGTGCGGATAGCGCGACGCCATCGAAGGCTGGAGGCCGACACGCTCAAGCAGTTCGCCGACCCGCAGCGTGATGTCGCGATTGTTGTCCAGAATGCCATGGGTGCGGATCGGCTCGGCTATCGAATAACCCACGGTCTTGCGCGGATCCAGCGACGCAAAGGGATCCTGAAAGATATACTGCACATCGCGGCGCAGGCGCTGCCGCTCGTCGCGGCTCATTGCGGACATCAGCTTTCCGCTGAACCTCACCTCACCCGAAACAGGGCTCTGAAGCTGCTGGATAGTCCGGCCTATGGTGGATTTTCCCGAGCCCGATTCACCGACAAGCGCCAGTGTCTCCCCGGGATATATGTCAAAGCTGACATGGTTGACCGCGCTGCATCTGTGCGTCGCCCGGCCAAAGAAGTTTTTCCTGATGTCGAAACGTACCAGCAGATCGCGCACCTGAAGCAATGGCGCGCCGGAATAATCCGCCGTATCCTGATCACGGGTTTCGCCGACAAGCCTTGGCTTGTCGCCGTCCAGGACCGTGAGGGCTTCACGCAACGGCAACGGCCGGCCAGCCATCGAACCGAGGCGCGGCACGGCTGAAAGCAGCACCTTTGTATAGGGATGCTGTGGCGCGGCGAAGATTTTCCCGACCGCCCCTTCCTCGACCTTCTTTCCCTTCCACATCACAACGACATCATCGGCCATCTCAGCCACCACGCCCATGTCGTGCGTGATGAAGATCACCGCCATGCCGAGTTCGGCCTGCAATTCCCGGATTATGGTGAGGATCTGGGCCTGAACGGTAACGTCCAGAGCGGTCGTCGGCTCGTCCGCGATCAGGAGCCTGGGGCGGCAGGCGAGCGCCATGGCGATCATCACGCGCTGGCGCATGCCGCCTGAGAGCTGATGCGGATGACGGGTCAGCAGATTTCCGGCATCGGGAAGACGCACAAGCGTCAGCAGCCGCTCCGCCTCGGTCATCGCAGCCGCCCTGGTCATTCCCTCATGCAGCATCAGGACTTCCGCCAGCTGATCACCGATCGTGAAAACCGGATTGAGCGAGGTCATGGGCTCCTGAAAGATCATTGCGATCTCATTGCCCCTGATGCGGCGCATCGCCTTCTGATCGGCGGCGAGCAAGTCGACCTGCGACTGTTCGCGGCAAAAGAGAATTCTGCCCTGCGGGTAGCTGGCCCCGGCCATGTCAGCCAGACGCATGATCGACATCGACGTGACCGATTTGCCGGAACCGCTCTCTCCGACGATAGCGGTGGTGCGGCCTGCGCGGACGGAAAAGCTGAGATCATCGATAACGCGGGTCTCCCCGAAATTCACCGAAAGACCCTCGACCCGAAGCAGATCATTGGCAGCAGGGAGCGACATCAAAATCCTCAGAAGGTGGCGGCGGCCCGCGCAGCCTGATTGTACGTTCCCGAAAGCATCCGCAGAAGAGAGCCGAGATGAGACAGCTCGGATTCGGGAATGCGCGTCTGGCTGGCGATGTCCAGCAACAGCTTTTCACGCAGCTGTCCGTAGCGACGGCAGACCTCGAAGCCGGCGTCGCTGATCTCCACCATCTTTTCCTTGCCGGCACGGCGCGTCTTGATGAGCCCGGCCGCCTCAAGCTTCTTCACGGCATAGGAGACGACATGAATATCTTCGATGTCGAGCACCAGGGCGATGTCGGCCATCCGCTTTTCCCGGCCGCGATGGGCAACCGAATGGAGAATGGCCACTTCCGTGGAGGAAAGGCCCGGCTGGCCGGAGGCCGCCATGCAGCGGACCATCCAGCGGTTGAAGGCGCTGGTTGCAATCATCAGCCCATATTCGACTTCAGACAGGGCGGGGGAGCGTCCGGCCGCCAGATGCGCCGACGAAACGACCGGCCCGATTTCGATGTTCCCGGCCTCTTTGTTCGCCTGCGTGTCGATGACCGCAATCGGTAATGCTCTGCTTTGTACCCGACCCATTCTCGCCCTTTCTTTTGCATATCATCGATAATTTATAGATATCTTGTCAATGGAAATTCCTGAACCAAAGGAAGCGCCTGCCCCGAGGCTTGCTCGGGGCGGCATGAACACATGGTTGCATAGCCGGGCCGCACGCTTCAGTTTTGCCGTAGCAAACAGGCGCCAGACCAAAGCGCTCTGACGTATTTTTACGTATTCCCGAGAGCGGCCTGATAAAGGATTGTGAGCCTGGAATGCAGGCGAGGCTCCGCTATGCCCGGAAGACTGGCCTGAAGGACTGGGAGGTTTCATGAAACACACAAAGATCTATCCCGATGCCCGTGCGGCGCTCGACGGGCTTTTGCGAAACGACATGCTGATTGCGGCGGGTGGCTTTGGCCTCTGCGGCATTCCCGAATTGCTGATCGCGGCGATCCGGGACAGCGGCGTCACGGGGCTCACCGTTGCCTCCAACAATGCCGGCGTCGATGGCTTTGGCCTCGGCGTTCTGCTGGAAACCCGGCAGGTCAAAAAGATGATCTCGTCCTATGTCGGCGAGAATGCCGAATTCATGCGGCAATATCTGGCGGGAGAGCTTGAACTCGAATTCAACCCGCAGGGCACGCTGGCCGAACGCATGCGCGCCGGCGGCGCCGGAATTCCCGGCTTCTACACAAAGACTGGCGTGGGAACCGTGATCGCCGAAGGCAAGGAACACCACGTCTTCGATGGTGAAACCTACATTCTGGAGCGCGGACTGGTTGCCGATCTGGCGATCGTGAAGGCATGGAAGGCCGACCCCTCCGGCAACGTCATCTTCCGCAAGACTGCCCGCAACTTCAACCTGCCCGCCGCCACCTGCGGCAAGGTCTGCGTCGCAGAGGTGGAGGAGATCGTACCGCTCGGCTCGCTCGAGCCCGACCACATCCACCTGCCCGGCATCTATGTGCACCGCATCGTGCAGGGCCCGCATGAGAAGCGCATCGAACAGCGCACCACCCGCAAGAGGGAGACGGTCTGATGGCTGGCTTGGATCGCAACGAGATGGCGGAACGCGCCGCCCGTGAGCTTCAGGACGGCTGGTATGTGAACCTCGGCATCGGCATTCCGACGCTGGTGGCCAATTACATCCCCGAAGGCGTCGAGGTCACGCTGCAATCGGAGAACGGCATGCTGGGCATGGGCCCCTTCCCCTATGAGGGCGAGGAAGATCCCGACCTGATCAATGCCGGCAAGCAGACGATCACCGAACTGCCGCAGACCGCCTTCTTCGACAGCGCCACCTCCTTCGCCATGATCCGCGGCGGCAAGATCAACATGGCCATCCTCGGCGCCATGGAAGTGGCCGAGAACGGTGACCTCGCCAACTGGATGATCCCCGGCAAGCTCGTCAAGGGGATGGGTGGCGCCATGGATCTGGTGGCCGGTGTCGGCCGCGTCGTCGTCGTCATGGACCACACCAACAAGGCCGGTGAAACCAAGGTTCTGAAAGCCTGCACCCTGCCGCTGACCGGCAAGGGCGTCGTCGACCGCATCATCACCAATCTGGGCGTTCTCGATGTCGTGCCCGGCGGCCTGAAGATCGTCGAATGCGCAGCCGGCGTCAGCGAAGCGGACCTGCGCGCCGCAACGGAAGCCACCATCGTCGGCTAGACCCGGCCAAGCCGTCCGAAAATGAGAATCATTTTCGGACGGCAAGTGCGGGGCAAAACCTTAAGGCGTATCGCGATACGCCTTAAGCCGCCGGTGCATCGCGATGTGTGCCTGCTGCCCGCACCATCTTGCGGGACCCGTACCATGTCGTATTTATACGCAATGAGCCCCAGACCACCGCCCAATCTGGTTCCCGGCACCACCACCTTCAGGCTGGATGACATCCCGCTGCCGATGGTTCATGCCACGCATCGCATCATCCGCGACTGCAACAGCGAGTTTTCATCTCTGTTCGGCTATGAACGCGCCGAACTGGTGGACCAGAGCTTCTCGCGCCTCTACCCGAAGATCGCGGACTTCATCCGTACCGGCTATATGTGGGGCACCCATCTTTCCGGCGGCAAGACCTATTACGACGAGCGCATCATGATGAGCCGGGACGGCCGCACCTTCTGGTGCAGCGTCAACGGGAAATCCCGCCATGCCAGTGATCCTTTCGCCGACGCGCTTTATTGCTTCGAGCCGATCAATCGGCCGGTGTCGCAGACCATGGCCGCCATTACCGATCGCCAGCGCCAGATCCTCACACTGATCGCGCAGGGCAAGACGAGCGAGGAAATTGCACGGGAGCTTGGCCTTTCCCGCCGCACCATAGAAACGCACAGGTTGCGGCTCTGCAGGATAGCGGCAGTGCGCAACTCCTTTGAACTCGTTGCCTGGTTCCTCTCGCAGGAAGGGCCGCGGGAAACCTGAAATTCCTGCTGCATCTGAGAGTTAGAAACGGCTACGTTTGCGCTGGATCAACCCGGCTTTTGCCATTGCATCGTAAGAAGCGGAATAATGCCGTTTTCCGTTCGGGAAAAACGGCGCGACGACAAAGGAGAACCAGCTTGAAAACGCAGCTCTTCGTTCCTCTCGTCACGCATCCCGATGCCAATGCAGACAGGCTGGCCGGACAGGTTGCCGCGATCGCGGCAGGCATGGACGCAGGCATCCATGCGCTTGCCATCAATGTCAGCATTCCCAACGTCTCGACGGCGCTGTCGAAGCTGTTGCTGAACACGCCGGACCTGATCAGGCAGGCCGAAGCGGAAAGCCGGCGGCGGGGAGAGCATCTGCTCGACCTGCTTCGGGGAAACGCTCATAGAGCGGCGGCTGAATTCGACGCTCAGACGATTGCTGTGGCCCTTCCTTTGCTGGCGGAAACCGCCGCGCAGCAGGCTCGCTATTATGATTTCAGCCTCGTCGGGCTCGATGCGGGAAACCAGACCGCGCGCGCCACCGCCGAAGCGGTGGTTTTCGGCTCGGGAAGACCCGCCCTCCTTGTGCCGGAAACGACGGAGCCCTCCGTTTTCCACAACATCGCCATAGCCTGGGATGGCAGCCGTGTCGCCGCGCGGGCTCTGGCAGATGCGCGGCCATTCCTGGAACGGGCTTCCGCCGTCTCCGTCATCACCGTGGTGGACGAAAAGCCGCTGAAAAACGCAGGCGATGAAGAGCGCCTTGCGGCGGCTTTGCGCCAGCGAGGCGTGAATGCCACGGCCTCCACCGTGAAAGCCCAGGGCCGTCCCATCGCGGAGGCGCTTCAGCAGGAAGCCCTTCAGCGCGGATGCCAGCTGCTTGTCATGGGTGGCTATGGACATTCGCGTCTGCGCGACTTCGTGCTTGGCGGTGCCACGGAAGGCGTCCTCAACAACCTCCTGATGCCCGTCCTCCTGTCACACTGAACAGACACGGGAAGTTGCAGCCGCGCCGGAATTCAGACGGCCGGCGCGCTGCCTTCCTCCGGCGTCCAGCTGCCGCGATGGTAAATTCCTTCGGTGCTGATGAGATGTCCCGGCTGGCACGCCACCCGAACAGTGGTGATCGGCCCGAGATCGTTCCATGTCGTACGGTGCATGATCAGCAACGCCTGTCCCGGTTTCGTCTGCAGCAATCGCGCCTCGCGCGCATCCGCATTGGCCGCGCTGAAGGTCAGCTCGGCGCCCAGATAGGGCGCGTTCTGCACCAGCCATTCATTGGCGTTGAGCTGCCAGAAATCGAAAGTTTTGAGTTCCGGTACGGAATCTGTGTTGATCCAGCGGTCTTCGAGCTGAAACGGCTGCCCGTCGCCATAATGCACCGCGCGCATGTGCACCAGAACCTTGCCCGCCGAAAGGCCAAGCCTGGCCGCGATGGCAGGCGGCGCGGGGCTGTGGCGCAGAGCCACCACCCTGTGTCCATAAACCCTGCCTGCCTGCTCAACCTGCTCGCGCACGATGGGAATCGTCACTGTCGCTTTGCGGACGGGATTTATGGTGACCCGCGTGCCGGCTCTGCGGCGGCGCTCAAGCAGCCCCTCGTCGGCCAGAAGTTGCAATGCCTTGTTGACGGTTGCACGCGCTGCATCGAATTCGATGGCCAGGTCAGCCTCATCGGGAATGCGCTCTCCCTGCCTCCACTCGCGCTCGACGATACGACGGCGCACCTCGTTGGCAATATTCTGCGCTTTTGGCGACGTCGGTCCCAGCGGCTTGTCGATCATTCCAGCCTTATGCTCCTGTCACCTTGCTGCCTTCTTTACAGGTCCGGAAAACCAGAATCGGTTGCGGTTCGATCTCATGCCCGATGTGGCGCGTTTCCTCCACATGTCTTTACGCGCAACACTTTGTCCCACGCGCCCGGCGGCCTGTTCAGCGCCACTGGGTGTGAAGCCTTCCCCCGAAATAAGTTTATACATAGACCGAATATAAGTATAGACATAGAGGCGGAGTTGTTGTTAGGGTCGGTCAGGGTGAGGAGAATGGTGAGGACGCCCGCGAGGCGTCCCGGCTATCCAGACCCGACAGAGTTTCGCTGCCGCATCAGCCAACCTATGCGCAGCCCGTACCTGGAGGCTGACATGCCCGAATTCGTTTTGGCGACAAGCCGGACTGCCATGGCCGTATGGGCGCAAAGCGCTGCCTTCATGCCAGGGTCCTGTCTGTGAGCGGGCCGCTTTCCGGAATCAGGGTCCTTGACCTTTCGCGCGTTCTGGCAGGCCCCTACTGCACTGCGCTGATGGCCGATCTCGGCGCGCAGATCATCAAGCTCGAACCGCCGGCCGGCGACGACTATCGTCACATCGGCCCCTTCAGGGACGGAGAAAGCGCACTCTTCACCCTCAACAATCGCGGCAAGCAGAGCCTTGCGCTCGACCTGAAGAAGCCGGCCGATCTGAAGCTCGCGCAGGAGCTGGCCGCCCGGGTCGACGTTGTTGTGGAAAACTTCCGCCCCGGCGTCGCTGCGCGGCTGGGTCTTGGCGCAGAAGCGCTGCGCGCCGCCAATCCGCGCCTCATCTACTGCTCGATTTCCGGTTTCGGCCAGCAGGGGCCGTTCACCGACCTGCCCGCCTACGATCTGGTGGTGCAGGCCATGTCCGGCCTGATGGCCTCGACCGGCGAGGAAGGCGGCGCGCCGCTCAAGACCGGCGAAAGCGTGGCCGATCTCATCGCCGGTCTGTTCGCTAGCTGGTCGATCATGGCGGCCCTGGTGCAGCGCAATGCGACCGGACAGGGCGCCACGCTCGACGTCGCCATGTATGACGCCCTGTTCTCCATGCTGACGACCAGCCACGCCCAGTATCTCTACGATGGCGTCATGCCCGGCCGGGTCGGCAACCGCCATCCGCTTTCCACGCCGTTCGGCTGCTTCCGCACCAGCGACGGGCAGGTCGTCATCGCCGTGCTCAATGGCGGCCAGTTCCAGCGTCTGGCGGCGCTGATCGGCAAGCCGGAAATCGCAGCCGATCCCCGCTTTGCCAGCGACAGCAGCCGCACGGAAAACGAGCCCGCCCTGCGCGCGCTGATCGAGGAATGGTCCGGCGCGCTGACGACGGAGGAAGCCGTCGCCGCGCTCTCCGCACAGGGCCTGCCCACCGCGCCGATCTGGGATATCGCGCAGGCCGCCAACAACGAGCATGCCGCGACGCGCGGTCTGGTCAGCGAGCTGCCGCATCCCGTTCTCGGGCGCGCGCCGGTTGTCGGCCAGCCCGTACGTTTCGACGGCGACAAGCCCGTCAGCCCGACCTCCGCGCCGCGTCTCGGCGGCGATATCGAGGCGGTTCTCAAGGAATTTGGACTGGAGTACGCGCATGACGCAGATTGACGACCCCTGGTACATGCTGTCCGAAGAGGAGCGCATGTTCTGCGAGGTTCTGGAACGGATGTGCGCCGACAAGATCGCACCGCTTGCGGCCGAGACCGACGAGACGTCGCGCTTCGTGCATGAACAGCTCGCCACGCTCGGCGAAGCGGGCATGATGGGCGCCAATCTGCCGGAAGCCTATGGCGGCGGCGGCATTTCCGCACCTGCCCTGCTGCGGGCCGTATCGATCGTGGCCGGCGCCTGCGGCTCGACCGCCTCGGCCCTGACGGCGCACTATCTGGCGACCGATTCCGTGCTCATCGGCGGCACCGGGGAGCAGAAGCAGGAATGGCTGCCCAGGGCCGCCTCGGGCGAGGCGCTGGCCGCCTTCGCGCTGACCGAGCCGACCGCCGGTTCCGATCCCGCCGACATGAAGACGCGGGCGCGGCGCACCGAAAGCGGCTGGCACCTCAAGGGCACCAAGTGCTTCATCTCCAATGGCGGCGTGGCGGATTTCATCATCGTCTACGCCGTGACCGATCCGGAGAAGGCGCATCGCGGCATTTCGGCATTCATCGTGCCGAAGGGCACGCCGGGGCTCGAAGCCGGCCTGCCGGAGAAGACCATGGGCCTCAGGGGTGGCCATGTCTTCACCCTCAATCTCGATTGCCAGCTCCCGCACGATGCCCTGCTCGGCGAAGAGGGCAAAGGCTTCCGCACCGCCATGCAGGTGCTGGACAATGGCCGCATCGAAGTCGCCGCCCAGTGCCTCGGCATGGCAAAGGCCGCCATGGACGCCGCCATCGTCTACGCGAAGGACCGCGTCATCGGCGGCATGGCGCTGTCCGATCGCCAGGGCATACGCTGGATGATCGCCGACATGGGCCTCGCCTACTCCTCGGCCCTGCTTCTGTCGCAGGAGGCCGCACGCCAGCGCGGTCTGGCCCACGAGCATGGCGGACGTTTTTCGCTCGCCTCCTCGATGGCCAAGCTCGGCGCGTCGGAAGCGGCGGGGAAAATTGCCGACATCGCACTGCAACTGCATGGCGGCTACGGCTATACGCGCGACTTCCCCGTCGAGCGTATCAACCGGGATCTTCGCATCATGCGAATTTACGAGGGATCGAGCGAGATTCAGCGTATCATCATCTCGGGCAATATGCTGGCCTGACAGGCCAGTTAGACTTTGGCAGGCTTCGTGTCCGGGTGACTGGTAACACGTTGAAAAATGAACAATAACGAGGTCACGGACTCACGCGCATGAGAGCAGAGGCAAACACCCGGCACCCGCATGAAAATGCAGATACCGGACACTGCATCCACCGGAAGCAGCCGCTGCGCTCATTCTCATGAACTCCCGACATAACCGTCCAGCAAGGAGAACGAAATGACACTTTCCAGAATTCTGAAGTCGGCGCTCGCCGGCATCGCGCTGATGGCTCTGGCGGCTCCCGCCAGCGCTGACCAGCTCGCCGACATCAAGGCCGCCGGCAAGATCGTCACCGCGACCGACATGCACTACGCTCCCTTCGACATGCTGATCGACGGCGTCTATCAGGGCATGACCAAGGACCTGTTCGATGAAGTGTCCAAGGAACTCGGCGTCGAGCCGGTCTATCAGGACATTCCGTGGACCGCCGAACTGCCGGGCCTCGAAGTCAAGAAGTTCGACATCGTGATCGCTCCCGTGACCATCACGCCCGAGCGTATCGAGCGCTACACCTTCACCCTGCCGATCGCCGACGCTACCGTCTCGCTGGTGCGCGCCGCAAACAACACCGAGCTGAAGAAACCCGAAGACATCAAGGGCAAGACCGTTGGCGTCCAGCAGGGCACGGCTCAGTTCCGCCAGCTGCAGGCCTTCGGTGAGAAGCTCGGCGGCGTGACCGTCAAGGAATATGGCACCACCGACGAAGCCTATGCGGATCTCGCGGCCGGCCGCCTCGACGCCGTCGCCGGCTCGCTGCCGAACCTCACCTATCTGGTCAAGAACCGCGGCGAGACCTTCGCCCTGTTCGAGCCGGCCTCCTTCGGCGAGCCGACCTATTTCGCCTGGGTGCTGCGCAAGGGCGATGACAGCGAGAGCTTCTCCAAGGCCATTGCCGACGCTATCCTCAAGATGACCGATGACGGCCGCGTGAAGGCCATTCAGGAGAAGTGGCTGGGCACCTATACCGAGCTGCCACGCGAAGTCCCCACCAAGTAAGTTCTGACATGCGGGCGGGGCTTGCCTCGCCCGCATTGCCTTGCGCATTTTGCGCGCCGAATGAAAACTCAG